>VIKE01000116.1 GCA_008080565.1 Rhodocyclaceae bacterium
AAGTTCTTCGCGACCGCAGTGGGTCCGAAGGAAGCTCAAATTCGTGTCGATATCAGTTCGTCCGGAAAGTTCTGGGTGAATGGGTGGTACTTGTCCGAGGGGAACAATGCCTTGGCAGCCCGAGATGTCTACATCCCGTTCGATATGGACCAGAAACGCGTCGCTCTAATCATCGACGGCTATCTGGTTGATGCTGAGATGCGAATTGGTTCGAGCTACGCCGCCCGGCTACTCCACCCGGTTCAACCGGGAAAGGTACTGGAAGGTGAAGTGCTTCCGCCCGAGAGCGAATTGATGTCCCGCGGCCGCCAGCTGCTGGACGATATCGCCAGTGAGATCCGCGCAATCGAGAACATCGCTCGCCGGTGATCATGCTTTTCCCTTTCCCTTGTGGAGAGGGCTTTTCAGCGTCCCTTAGAGATAAGGAACGACGAAAAGCTGATTTTCCCCGAGTGATCGGAAACGCTTACTGGTCTGCGTTATGACCAGCTACTCCTGCGCTGTCCTGGCAGGATTTCGACCCGTGCGGGGTATCCCCACGGGGGATGCTCCGTCACATTGATGAGGAGTATCCCATGTCGTATTTCAATGCAGTATGCAAAGCCAACGCGGTTGGTGATGGCACGGTTGGTGAGTTGGTGTCCTGGTTGGAGAAGTTCGTTTCTATCCTGTTCCCCGACAACTCGATCGAGTATTGGGCTGACAACCAATACACCGGCAAGTCTGGGCTCAAGCGAACCGATTCGGTGCCCGCGGCAGGCCTGACCGATGCCTGTGTCCATCACGTCGCGTGCTACGTGCGTGAAGGTTCCAACGAAGGCCGGATCATCGAGATCCTGTTTTACCTGCGAAGCGGCGATTATGTGTCGCTGACCTGGGCAAAGACATTCGGATCGGCCGACGAATCGTGGTCCATCGCGCGCGCCGTCGATGAAGCCCTGACCAGCCTCATCTTCTTTGGCGATCTGCCTGAGTTGGTGACCATGGCGAACAAGCTGCCTCGTGCATACCGGTCTGCCCGAGAAACCACACTGAAAGCGGAAATCACTGTCTTGTCCTCGCCGGACTCGATTCTGGTGTCTTCCGCCAGCGGCTTGGTGCTCGATGCTCGAAGCTGGGCAGAGCAAGGTTCCTTTGCAGGCGACAACGCTACCGCTGTTGCAATGGACTGGGTAACGGTTCTCACCAACATGAAGGCCAACTTCAGACTGGTGAAGGATCAGCATCGGCTCATCGTGGCGGACCTACCTGGCTACGTCATCTCCAACCGGGGTGTCGAGGGTTGCACTGGTTTCTATGTGCTCCCGCCGGGCGGTAAGGCTCACGATGACCGTGACTACCTAGGCTACTTCCCATCCGGGGAGGACGCCATTGCAGCAGCTCGTGATCACCAGGCCCGGCACCTTCCCGTGGCGGCCTGAATGATCTGACCGGACATCCGGTTTCCCCTTCCCTTGTGGCGGGGGTTTTTCAGTCGGGCTTCCAGGAGGCCCCGCCGAAAAGCCGAGTTTTCCCGAGTGATCGGAAACGCCTACGGCTCTGCGTTATGAGCTGCTACTTCGATGATGAAAGTCATCGGATCCATCAAGCAATACAGCCCGAGGGATATCAACAGTCCTTTGGGACTGGTCTGAGGGATTTTCAAGGAGCACAAGATGAACATGTTCGACGCAACTCAATGTTTCGTATCACTAGCACGAATGACCATGATCGATGTGTGCCGTCCCGACGGTACGTCATGGATCAATGGCGCAACCCTGGAGGAAATAAAGGTGCGCTACCCGGACGTGAAGGTGATGTCAGTAGATGAAGCAACTGAAGAGCTGGAACGTGTTCGCCTTGAAGCCACCGGGGCTCCTTGTGCCATTACACGCGAGCAGTTCCTGGAAGCTTTCAATTGCCTTCCTCCGCGTGAATGGCACAACGATGGCGATTCGGAGTCCTTTAAGTCTTCCGAAGCGCTCTCTGGGCGGATTACCTCAGTATGTGTGCGGATCGGCGAGGACTACTTCTCGCTCCATGCACTCTTTGGTACGCCGCATCGCAACTTGGTTGGGCAATGTCGCGCTGCACGTCAGTCGGCCTAGTCTTCGAGGAGCCAAACATGCAACGTCCATCCCAAGTTCGAATATCTCTCATCGTTGTGCGAGCCGCTGTCCAGCAATGTGTAAGGACTCGGTTCCCGGTATTCAACCATCTGCAGCTGTTTGTCCGCGACAACGGACACGGTTGGTTTGACCAGCGACGCCGCTTTGCCTTTGGCAGAGACGAATGACTGGTTTTCCCTTTCCCCTTGTGGACGAAAAGCTGAGTTTTCCCGAGTGATCGGAAACGCCTACGGCTCTGCGTTATGAGCTGCTACCCGTCCTGGCCATCCGGCCATGACGATTCCCAGTGGGGGCGATTTATCCCTGCCGGGATGGACGCCCTCTATTCGTTTAGTGAGGAGTCCATGATGTTGAAGTTACTGTCTGAAGCCGCTTTGTCCCAATTGGTCGTACCGGATGATGCTGACAAAACCACCGCGCGCGAGATCCTTCGTCGCCGGCGGAACGTGGATGCTCAGTTGAAGCTCGCCCAGCGCGCTCTGCTGATGCTCCGCAGTCTGCATACCGACATCTCCGCCCTGCGCGTTGATGACGGCGATTGCTTTGAAGGGACGGGCAACTGCGAGTTCGGTCACGAAAGCGTGGGGGTCAAGTTGGAATGGCCCAACCTTGCCGTGCTTGCTGATGAGACCGATGCGCTCCTCAAGGAAATTGCCGAGAGCGACAAACCGGAGATCTGGTTTGTCTTCCACGGCGACTGCCAACAGGCTTATCGCTGTGAAGCAGATGACCGCGAGGAAGCAATGGAGTTTTGTGCCGAAGATCACCCGGGCAACCAGGTGCATGTTGCCGTGCCGGCTACGTGCCATGGTGAACTGGTGATGGAAGGCTACGGAGAAGATCCCGTCCATTGTCCAAAGTGCGGTTCCCGTACGGACTTTGGCGAGCTTCCCCGTTTCGGCTGGCAGATCCACGTTTGTCTGGGCTGCAATCACAGCTTCATCGCAGTGCCGGATGAAGATGAGGCGCAGCAAAAGCCGGTGCCGGTGGCTGATGGCGTTCGCGAAGTAATAGCGGACATTGCTTTCACCGCTGGCCTCCTCCTTGGTTCAGGAAAGTTGGTTGCTTTTCCTGATTCACGCGAGTTGATGGCGCTAATCATCGATTGGGCCCATGCGTTCGAGGCTGTCTTCGACAAAGACAGTCACGGCGATGACTACATGGAAATGGTTGATGACTACGCGACTCACCGGCTCCTTGGCGATCACGACAAGGCAGAGAAGGTCCTGGTTGCCATGCAGGTCGTGCGGCAGGTGAAAGCATGACACCCGAGCGTGCCCAGGAAATTTGGGACACACGGGCTTCTTTTGGTGAGTTTTCTGTGTCACCAGAGGAAAAAGCTTACGTTGATGGAATCAAGGTGCGTTTGCCTGGTCATTTCAGCTGGGCCGATGTCCTGCTGGAAATCGCCAATGGAAAAACTGTGGGCCTCAAACCCATGATCGGAACCGCTGTGTATTACTACGGCGACGAGATCATTGACCAATCACCGGTGTATCTCGGTGAGACAGTCGACAGCTATTCCGTGTCCGCCAGAGCCCGTCAGTCGATCGAACTGCTCGGCCACCCGGCGACCGACCCTGTCCATGGTTGCAATGCCAGACTGCAAAAACTGGGCCGCGCGCAGGTGAAGCTCTACCCGCTCGGACACTAATAACCCGCAACACCTTTACACCCCGCTCCGGGGTGTTTCTTTGAGGACGCTGACTACAGCCCCCTGAAAGAAGCACCGCGCAACGCGTCCTTTACGGACATCGCATCAGCCCACGGCATATCCCGAACTTTTCCAAGAAACGGATATGTCACCTATGTAATCTTGGCATCAGTTCTCCCCCGCTAGACCTCCTCTGAGGTCTTTTGGCCTCCTCCTCCCTCGGAGGCCTCTTTTTCGATCCGGTTCCACTTGAGCCGTATGGAAAAAGATAGGGGGCTGAAGCCTTCCACTTCGGAGATGAGCATGATCAGTAATTTCCTGCACTACCAATTCGCTCTGGCCAGCCTGCTGTTCAAACGCGATATCAATTTCCTGACGTGGCGCTACGCCGCATGGCACCGCCCCGTGGTCGTTTGTGGCTGGCGTGGCGCCTGGGTTGTGGACAGAACCTTCGATATGTCCAATGCCAGCATGAGGGTTCGCGCTCTGGTCCAGTTCTTCGTCGGCATGTTGATGATCGCAGGCGCGGTCGGTTGGCTGGCCAACGAGCTGGGCACCAAGGGTTTCTATGGCGCCGCCACAGTGTCGGCGATCAAGTCAGCGATTCTGATCGGCATCGGCCTGGTTGTTGCGCTGGACGCCGCCGTGAGTCTTCATCCAATCGAGAGGAGCGGCCATGCTGACGCTTCTTGAATGGGTTGGCGCCATCGGGGGCGCATCCGGCGCACTGCTGCTCGCCTTCAAGTGCCGCTGGTCGGGCTACGGCTTTGTGCTGTTCCTCGTCTCCAATGCAGCTTGGTTCTCCTACGGACTGCTGACGGAAACCTACGGCATGGTCACCATGCAGGTCGTCTGTACTGGAACGTCCTTGTTCGGCGTCTGGCGCTGGATCATTGAACCGCGTCGCGCGGCGGCCTACCGAGAACAATCGAACATGCTGCCCGATGAAGTGATCTATCTGGCGTCGAGGGAGCGGCCTGCCATACAAGGTGGGCGCAATGGGTAGCCGGAAGAAGCGTCTGCGCAAATACGAGCTGTTCGGACGAACGGTGAATGCTCCCGAGACGGTGGACAGGATCAAGGGAGATCGTCCGGAGGCGCCGGATACATGCCGCTATTGCAAGGGCGAGGTCAAGTTGATCAACAACACCGAGGTGTACGGCCGCGAATACGGCTGGCCGCTGATGTACCGCTGTTCCGGTTGCGGTGCTCGAGTCGGCACGCACCCCGATACCGATATTCCGCTGGGCACGCTTGCGGATGAGGCGACACAAAAAGCCCGAAAAGAGGCCCACGCGGCCTTCGATTCGCTCTGGCGGGGCAAAACCCCGTGGCATCGCTCGCAGGCTTACCAAGCCTTGGCACGGGCGATGGGCGTTCGCTATGCACATATCTCGTGGATGGACGCCAACGAGTGCAAGCGCGTCGTCAGCTTGTGCCAGTCCGGCGCTCTGTTTGTCTAGGAGGGACAGGGAAATGAACGACCGCATGACTCGCCCGGCGCTGGGCGGGCTGTTTCCGCTGATCGTCCGGCGGCCGGGGGAAATGCCGCACCACGGATCGGCTGCAGGACAGGCCACAGCCTTCGTGGCCATCCTGTACGCGTCTGACCAGAAACGGGCTGTGGTGTTGATGGCCGATGGCAACTATGGGGCCAGCATCACCAACTGCGCCGAGGAACTAGTGACGTTCCTGCATCGCTTCCATCTGGAACCGGCGCCGGTGGCTCTGGCTGACATCCGGTGGATATACCGCGACAGCGTAGGCAACTGGGATGAGATCGTCCCAAGCGTGGTGCATGGAACACAGATTTACTGCGTCAATTACCGCCCTCTCGACGGCCGGGCACTGAAGGATGTTTTGGATTGCGTTGCCGCCGAGGGCGTGTCCCTGTGCGACGACGATAAGGCTCTCCTGGTCGAATACCTTGCGCCAGGGCCGCAACATTGAAAGGGAATTGCATCATGGCAGACAAAAGTAAGATCGAATGGACCGATGCGACCTGGAATCCGCTCACTGGGTGCTCGGTAACCTCGGCAGGATGCCGAGAGTGCTATGCGATGAAGCTCGCCGGCGGCCGCCTGAAGAACCACCCGTCGCGCGCAGGGCTGACGGTCGACACCAAAAATGGTCCGGTATGGACAGGCGAAGTGCGCCTGAACAGTGAATGGCTCGACCAGCCGATCCGCTGGGGGCGGCAACGCTTGGTTTTCGTCGGCGCCCACTCCGACCTGTTTCACGAAAACGTGCCGGACGAATGGATCGACACCATCTTCGGCGTGATGTGGGCCTGCCTCTACGGCCGCAATGAGCAGGACGGGCATATCTTCCAAGTGCTGACCAAGCGCGCGGAACGGATGCGCGACTACTTCCGTACTGATCGGCGCGAGGCCTGGGCGCGCGCGGCGGTCAATTACGGCGGCGGTACGGATCCGGACGGGATTTGGGATCAGGTGATGAATGCCGATGGCCCCCATCCCCGTATCTGGCTGGGGGTTTCGGTCGAAGATCAGGCAGCGGCCGACGCGCGCGTGCCGATGCTGATGGACACTCCCGCGGCGGTGCGCTGGGTGAGTTGCGAACCGCAACTGGGGGAGATTGATCTGTCCCGCTGGCTCAATCCGACCGGTGTGCAGTGCAAAGACGTCTGTCCGGACACCTGCTACGTGATGCCCGACGAGGTCGAGACGGTGAAGGATGGCGAGGAGGTCGTGCCGCTCTGTCCGCACTGTGGCGAGCGCGCGGGCTGGACCGCCTACGATCCGGGCATTGACTGGGTAGTTCAGGGTTTCGAGAGCGGCGCGGGTGCCCGGCCCGGCCTTCCTGTATGGGCGAGGATGCTGCGCGATCAGTGCGCGGCGGCCGGCGTCCCGTATCTGTTCAAACAATGGGGCGAATGGGCTCCGGGCGAGGTTGCGGGCCCCAACGAGCGCGCAATCGACGCCGCCTACTGGTTTAACGGCAAATGGGACATCCGGCGCGTCGGCAAAGCACGCGAAGACGACCACATTGACGATGAGCCAGATATGTTCATGATCGGCAAAAAGGCTGCAGGGCGCACGCTGGACGGCGAGATCCACGATGGCTACCCGACGTAACCGCCATGGCTGAACGTGTGCAACTGAAGCGCGCCAAAGGCTGGCGCATGCCGGCTAACACGGTTAAGGTCGATCGAACGACGAAGTGGGGAAACCCATTCGTGCCGGGAAAGCCGGCGCCGTTCGGCCCGTCCAAGGGACAGGTCGTTGCGGACAAGCGGCACGCCTTCGTGCTGTATCGCTCCCTGGCCCCGCTCAACCCGAAACTGGTGGCGGAGGCACGATCCGAGCTTGCCGGCAAGAATCTGGCCTGCTGGTGCCCGAAGGAAGACCCCTACGAGGATGCTTGCCATGCAGCTGTGCTCCTCGAATTGGCCAATAAGCTAGGACCGGACACGACCTGAGAGAAGGTACGGTCAGCAGGCATAACGGACAGCCAATTTACCGACTCAACAGAGCGGACGTTGCCTTTGGGCGCGGCCGCTCTTTTTTCAGAAAGGCCAGAGGTTGATAGGCAGACTAGACCCAATTGTCATTCTCATAAGGGGTAAGAACAATGGGCAAGCAACTTCTGCTGAACATCCACCGGAAAAAGATCGTCGATGGATTCGCCGGCGCGGGCGGAATGTCGATCGCCTTCGAGAAGGCCTTCGGCAGATCGCCGGATATCTGCTTCAATCACAACGATGACGCGGTGAGCTGTCATCGGATCAATCACCCGACGACGCGTCATTTCTGCGCTGATGCCTACGAGGTAGATCCGCGAGGTGCGACGATGGGCGATGAAGTGGGCTGGTTCCATTATTCGCCCGATTGCACGCACTTTTCACAAGCCTCTGGCGGCCAGCCGCGCTCGAAGAAGATTCGCGGCTTGTCCTGGTCGGGGATGCGCTGGGCCGGCCAGGCCAAGCCAGACGTGATTTCGCTTGAAAACGTCTTGCAGATACTGCAGTGGTGTCCGCTGATTGCCAAGCGGGATGAGGCCACCGGCCGGGTCATCAAGCTGGTGACTGAAACCATTAAGGGTAAAAAGAAGGTGCGGCAAGTTGTCGCCGAGCCGGGCGAGCGGGTACCGGTGCAGCAGCAGTACCTGATCCCTAATCCCAAGCGGATAGGCGAGACCTGGAAGAAGTTTGTGCGCAAGCTCGAGGCGATGGGTTACGAGGTCCAGTGGCGCGCCCTGGTGGCGGCGAAACTGGGCGGCCATACCACGCGCAAGCGCCTGTTCATGATTGCGCGTCGCGACGGCTTCCCTATTGTTTGGCCCGAACAGATCTACTTCGAGAAGCCCAATGGGAAACAGAAGGCCTACAAGCCGGCTGCCGACTGCATCGACTTCTCCAACCTGGGCAAGTCGATCTTCGGCCGGAAGAAAGAACTGGCGCCGGCCACCATGCGGCGGATCGCCAAGGGGGTCAAAAAGTTCGTTCTGGACAACCCAAATCCGTTCATCGTGAACAACATGATGAACAACGTTCCGCGCATGGTCGACGAGTCAATGGCGACCTGTTGCGGAGGGAACCACAAGTACCTGGCAACGCCAAGCATCGTTCCGATCGCGCACTACAACGGCAAGGACGTGGTACACAGCGCAGCAGAACCGTTGCGGACTATCAAGGCAGCCACGAAGGGCGGAGAATTTGCCGTGGCCACCCCGATTATCGTTCCGGCCACCCACCAAGGCTCCGATCGCATGCACTCAGTCGAGGGGTCGCTGCCAACGATTACCACGGCCCACCGGGGCGAACTGATGTTGGCTACGCCAGTGCTGGCGCCGTCGAACTCCGAGGGCAAAGCCAGCGCCTTTATGATGCAGGCGAACGATGGCTTCAACGTAACGATCGGCCGGGGCCTGGACGAATCGATGACGTCGATTACGTCATCCGGCAGTCAGCAGCAGCTGGTAGCCGTGAGTTTGGCCCAGTTGAGGAACAACTGCGACGCACGGGATGTGACCGCCCCAATTCAGACCATCTCAGCCGGCGGCGAGCATCATGGGGTCATTGCGGCGTTCCTGTCCCGACAGTTCGGGAACAGCGTTGGCCACGCCGCCAACGATTCCATGGGGACTGCCACGGCCGGGGGCGGCGGGAAGTCGGCCCTGGTGGAATGCGAGCTGTCCAGCGAGACTGAAAATGGCCTGTCTGTGGAAGACGAGGCGGGTGCGCTGAAGGTTGCAGCCTTCCTGATGGAATACTACAGCGAGGGCGGGCTACAGCGAGGGCGGGCAGTGGTCTGCGCTGGACAAGCCGCTCAACACGATCACGACAAGGGAGCGGCTGGCCCTGGTCACAGTGATCATCAAGGGCGACCCGTATGTGATCGTCGATATCCGGCTGCGCATGCTGACGCCGCGCGAGCTGGCGCGCGGTCAGGACTTTCCGGAGGACTACATCATCGACCGTGGGCACGACGGCCGAAAGTTCTCGGTGGCCACCCAGGTCCGCATGATTGGCAATAGCGTCAATCCGGTGATGGCCGAGGCCTTCCTGCGAGCGAATGCACCGTGGCTGGCCGTCAAGAAGGCCGCCTGACGCAACAGCCCGTCCAGAAGAGACAGGAAAAGGAATCCAGATCGGGTGATACCGATCTGGCATTCTGTCCTTGTCACTGATTGAGGTTCAACAATGAAGACGCCAGACGTATGCCGGGACCACTACAACTGCTGCGATTGCGGGGGGAATGATTGTGGTTGTCGTTATTGCTTTTCGTGTAATGCCTGCGACTACTGCAAGAACGGCGAAGGCGAGCATTGCGAGTTAATCAGTAATGACGATTTCTCCCGTCTTACCGATGAGCAAAAGAAGGCACTTTCCTTTGAAAGCTAGCCTGACGAAACTGGCGAGAACCGCGCTGCAACACAATCTATTTTCGAGAGGGAACCATGGAAAACTACCACCAGCTTCTGCGCCTGACGATGGAAAAGGGCGTCGACCAGTTCAACACCCGCACCAACAAGCTTTGCCGCGCGCTGGTGGGGCATCAGGTGCAATACGACCTGCGCCAGGGCTTCCCCGCACTGACCACCCGTAAACTGCCATTCAAGAACATAGTCGGCGAGCTGCTGGGCTTCTTCCGGGGCGTGACGAGCGCCGCCGACTTCCGCGCCCTGGGTTGCCATTTCTGGGAAATCAACGCCAACGAGACGCCAGCCTGGTTGGCTAACCCCTATAGGCAAGGTCACAACGACCTAGGAGTAATTTACGGAAAGCAATGGACAGCGTGGATGGATCGCCGCATCGCGGATACGTCGGATGAGCGAGACCGGCTCCTTGACCTGGGCTACCTGGTGCGGATGTGTGCCGAGGACGTGGGCGAAGAGGGAAAGAAGACCGAATGGCTGATGCAGCGGACAATCAATCAGCTTGAAAACGCCCTGAAGAAGCTGCTCACCGACCCGTCGGATCGCCGAGTAATCGTTTCTGGCTGGAATGTGGCTGAACTGGACATGATGGCGCTTCCGCCGTGTCACATGGACTACCGTTTTGTGGCCTTCGAGAACCCGCGCGTTCTCAACTTGGTGATGACCATCAGATCGTGGGATTTATTCCTCGGCGCGCCTGCGAACATTTGTGCAACAGCGATCTTTCTGTCCATCATGGCGCGGCTTGCCGGCTTTGAGCCCGGCGTGGTCACAATCCAGGCAACCAATGCCCACATTTACGGGGACCACTTCGACCAGGTGCGGGAATTGCTGGCCCGCGAACACCTCGACGCACCGAAACTGATCCTGTCGGACAACATCAAGCGCATTGAGCGCCTGGAAGATATCGCCGGCGCGTTCGCTCGCATTGAGCCGACCGACATCACCATGGAAGGCTACGATTCGCACGCGCCCATCAAAGCGCCAATGGCGGCCTGACAGGGGAACAACATGGATGAATTTGCAATTGATGAGGCGGCCGGTCTGGTCCTGGAAAACGGGATGAAGTTCGGCGATACCTCTGAAGGGCAGGTGGTGCTCGAGATGGCCCGCAAATTTCTCGCCGCAAAGCAGGGCGAACTGATGCGCCCGCAGGCCCCGTGCAATCGCTTCATCGTCCGCAAGGAAGACATGAGCGTTTCCGGACGACTGCGGCTGTTGCGTCAGGAAGATGGCGACATGTGTGTGTCAGTCATCGAAGACGACGGCAATCAGGCTTCTGTGGAGTTTTGTGCGCCGGTATCGGGCGGTGGCAAGTCGCCAAAGACGTTGGCCGCCCTTCGCGCGCTTGCCCTGGCCATGATGGAAGACAACCAACATGACCCGTCCCGGGCCGGAGAGCGATAGCATGAGCCTGCAATACATTCGCAAAACCTACGGCGTACCGGCAAAGCGCGGCATGAGGATCCGCTACACCGATGGCGCTGGTGTGATCTGGAACGGTGCCATTACGTTCGCCAAAGGCCCGCATTTGCGCGTCCTGGTTGATGATCGTGTGCCAGGGTACCGAGGTCGACTGATCCTGCACCCGACGGACAGCCTCGAGTACATCCAAGCTGACGACAATCCAGTCCCCAATAGACAGGGAAGTATTTCAGAACCAGGTGGGGCTAATCCGTAGCATGACGTTTGAGTGGGGGCCGCGCCCTCAAGCCAACGGAGTGCTTCTTGATGGACCGACTGCAGCAACTTGACCTCTTCGCCCCGGCAATCGCCGCGACGGGCATGTATGACGTGGCTGTGACGCCGGAAGTCAGCGAGTGGCTGGCCGCCGGTGCGGTATGTGCGTTGGGAGTAAGCGGCGGCAAGGACAGTCAAGCAATGGCGATCAGGCTGGCCGAATACCTCGACCAGATCGGTCACAAGGGGCCGCGCGTGCTGATCCACAGCGACCTCGGCGTTGTGGAGTGGAAGGATAGCCTTCCCGTCTGCGAACGCCTTGCCAAGCGCTTGGGTTGGGAATTGGTCGTCCTACGGCGCACCGCCGGCGACATGATGGACCGCTGGGAAGCTCGCTGGGCTAGCAGCCTCGAACGGTATGCCAGCTTGTCATGTGTGAAAATCATCCTGCCCTGGTCGACGCCTGGGATGCGCTTCTGCACTTCCGAGCTCAAGACCGACCTGATCTGTCGTGAGCTAACCAAGCGGTATCCGGGGCAGAAGATTCTGTCTGCGACGGGCGTCCGTCATGACGAAAGCACTGCGCGGGCGAAGATGCCAATCGCTTCCCCCCAGCCAAAACTTTGCGCGCGAGGCTGCCAGGGAATGAACTGGAACCCTATTGCCCCATGGTCCACGCCGTCGGTCTATGACTACATCGCCATCAAGCAGGAAACGCTGCACGAGGCATACACGACCTATCACAGCACCAGAGTGTCCTGCGCCTTCTGCATCATGGGGTCCGCGGGCGACCTGAAGGCCTCTGCGTCATGCCCAGACAACACCGATATCTATCGTCGGATGGTCTGTCTCGAGATCGTCTCGACCTTTGCCCTCCAGGGGGCGAAATGGCTAGGCGATGTGGCGCCGCACTTGTTGTCCGCCGAGGAGCGGGAAGGGCTGGCCGATGCCAAGCGGCGTGCTGCTCTGCGTGTCCAGATTGAATCCCGCTTGCCGGCTCATTTGCTCTACACCGCAGGATGGCCGACCTGCCTCCCAACCCAGGAGGAAGCGCATTTGATCGCCGAGATTCGATTGGCCGTGGCCGCCGCAGTTGGCATCACGGTGGGTTACACGACGGCCGGGGAGGTAATCGCTCGGTACCAGGAATTGATGGACACCCGCCACGCCAAGGCCAAGCGCCCTGGTTCAGCCAAACAGCACCGGATTTCGGGGGATTAAATGGAAACACTGACGCAGTCTGATAGCACTTACGATGGGCTTCGGTCCTTCGTTGAAGCAAGGGCGATGCTCGACAAAGTAACCACGCATAAGGGGCTTTGCGCGCTCAATGAAGCGGTTGACGAGCGTTTTATGAGCGACCGGCAGCAGTTATCGATGGCCGACGCCGAGTGGGAGCAATGGACGTTGCTGGTCGCGAAGAAAGCCGCCCAGTTCGAAGGTTGAGACGATAGCGCAGGCATTGCGTGATCGTCCGCCGGGGACCTAATCCAAGTATCACCAATCTCAGGCCGCACCAGCGGCTCAACAACCAACGAAAGGAAGACCCATGAAACGCTTGAAATTGGGGGCGGCTGCCCTCGCTTGTTGTCTGCTGAGCAGTATGGCCAGTGCAGCCAACTGGATGAATGTTGCCGAGAAGGCCGTACAAAGCTTCGGCGATCGCACAACCACCATCCAACACCAGGGCGCAATTGAAGTTGGCTTCTCGCCGCGCGAGGGGGCGGAAAAGCTGGTTCTCAAGGCAATCAACTCAGCCCGTTCCGAGATTCGTGTCATGTCCTACTCATTCACCTCGGCAACGGTGACCGAGGCCTTGCTGTCGGCTCGTCATCGAGGAGTGGATGTGGCACTGGTAGCGGACCACAAGAACAACCTGATCGATGACAAATCGGGCAAACCCAGGGCGGCATTCTCCGCCTTGGTGAATGCTGGCTGTCGCGTACGGACAATCTCCGCGTACCCCATTTTCCACGACAAAACGGTCGTAGTGGACAGGGAAACCGTCCAGACTGGCAGCTTCAACTTTTCCGATGCCGCTGCCAACAGGAACAGCGAAAACGTGATCGTGATCTGGAAGAACCCGGATCTCGCCAAAACCTATCTCAGCCACTGGCAGGATCGCTTCGACCGAGGCCAGGACTACCGCCCGAACTACTAGGAGGCTACCGTGGTACATCATCTTGGAGTTGCTGTAATCGCTGGCGGCCTGATGGCCGCCTTTTTGTTGCCGCCCGCTTGTAATCCCCTTTCGTCCGAGCATAAGGCCGCGCAGGCCACGGCGCCGGCCGTCGCCGTGCGGGAAGAGGCAGTAACGGGCGCCAAGGCTGAAGACGCGGCCAAGCGTTACCTGATGGATATTTATTCGCGCGATCCAGCGGAGGTGCGGCGCGCGCTCATCGCGAGCGCTGGCGTAGTGGGCGTCACGGACGAGCAGGTCAGCGCCGGCGTTACGGACAACCGCACGCGGCCGGAGCCGAAGGAAGTGGTGATTGCCCGACAAGAAGTTCAGTCGGCACCGCCACACGGGCGCAGCGCGTCCATCTGGTTTGTGCTGGTGCGCGCCGACAGCAGCACTCGGGCTGGTCGACTAGTCGGCTGGCAGAAATACGGCGGCAACTGGACCTTCGTTCTGGCTGGGTACTGACCAGGCTGACAGCCGGTTACTGGGCGGGAAACGGCTCTCCTTGACGTAGAAAATCAAGAAACGCCGATGTCATTCACGTACCTTTGACACATGAACATAAATCCCGCCTTGTGCGGTCGCCTGAATTCTGGAGGGAAGAACCCATGAGAACCCAAGAAGACGATCCTGCTGGCCGGCCCAGCGTGCTTACCGCGATGCTGGCAGGCTCGATGCCAGCTATGCCGACCCCGGCCCCTGGCTCCGTGCGCCAGCACCTCCTCGACGAATCGCGCCCAAGTGGCCGGGCCGCGCTGGCGGTTGTGCCGACGAAGCAGGGCCAAAAGCCCCGCGAATTCACTGCCTCCGACAAGGCGCTGATCCGCAAAGTGCATGGCTACATGGCTACGCTGCAACTCCTGGGCATCCTCAACGAACGCCTGGTATGCGACGTGGGCGACGAAGCCACGCTCTACACCATCGACCAGCTCAAGGCTGAGATTGCCAGTGTGACGACGGCGGTGCCGGCCAGCAGCAATGACTGGGGGACGCTCCGCAAGCTGCTCGCCAAGGCCCGCCGCGACGGAGTTCTCAACCTGATCGACGAACAGGTCATCAACGACTTCGCAGTCGTCTACTCACTTAACCAAAAAGCGGTGATGTCCTTGAAGGATGTCCTGCTCAACGGAGACAATGAATGAGCCATTCAGTGATCTGCCGCTCCGAAATGGTCGGTGCAACCCTAAACCTCGGCGGTCAGCCCCTAGATCTGACCGAGTATTCGACGACGGGCCTGATGGCGTTGGCTGTTGGACCGCGTGGCTTTGGCAAGACAAATGCGGGCCTCTTGATGGCCGAACAGCTATCGGAGCAAGGGTGGGTAAGTCTCGTTCTAGACCCAGAAGGTGAGCTTGAGTCTGTCTATGGCGCTGCAGTTGCGGACGCAGAAGACCTGCGCCAGCGCCTGACCCTGCGCGACACCCCCATCGTAGTGGTGTCCGCCAAGGACGCGCTGGAATTCATTCCCTACGGACAGGTCATCCTCGAAGTAGCAGACGAGCATCGTAAGCCGCTGTTCGTGTGCATTGACGAAGGTCAGTTGTTCAGTGCCGCCCGGAAGCGTTCTGATGGCGTGGGCGAGGCATGCGACATCATTGCCCAGTTCGCCGAGCGAGGTCGGAAACGTGCCCTTGATCTGTTCGTAACAGCCCTACGCTATACCGGTACGTTGCACCGCACGATGTTCTCGAATTCAAATCTTAAGCTCATTGGTGCGCAAGAAGATCCTACGGCTTGGTCGGCGCTGGCCCCAATGTTCCGTTCATCCGGCATCGAATTCAAGGATCTGAACGCACTTGGTCCGGGCGAGTTCATCTGCTTTTCGCGGCGGGGGATCGAGAAGACCCGCATGCCGATGGCCGATGGCTTGAAGAAGGTGGCGCCGAAGGCAAAAACCGTGAAGCGCACACTGCCAGCAAATTTCAGTCAATGGGACCGCGCCATGCGGGAAATCCCAACAGAACGGCTGGAAGCCCTCACGGACCCGGTAGTGGATCTGCTGGGAGCGGTGGCGGGCCTCTTGCCGCAGCAAATGCTGGCGGGGGCGCGTGCCTTTGGTGACGAGATGGAGGCCCGTGTATGACCGATGAAGCCAAGCTCGCCGACTGGGAAGCGTTCGTAATTGCGAACGGCTGGCAGGCCCAGGCTTACGAGCTGGCGGCCATCGTCGGCCAGTCGGTCGATTCAATCCAGCGCCTCCGCACCACGGGGGCATGTTCACGTCTCGACAAGCCGAAGGATTTCGCCAACCTCTTCGCGTTATGGCACGGCCGGGAGCCTGGAGAAGACGATTGGCCCGCGCCACGAAAGGTGGGGGCGGGAAGCACCTACGAGTGGCAGGCGCCGGAGGTGGCGTTACTTGCCAGCGCTGACCTCACGGCTGCGCGAAAAGACCGGAGATCCCGAAGCTGAACGGACACAGACGGCCGTCCAGGTTCGTACCAATAAGATCGGCCTCCAGACAACCGATGTCGTTGGCGGTCTGACCACCGCCGAGGCAGCCCGCGAGATTGGCTCCTTTGCCATCGTCAATCAAATGATAGACAAGGGGGAACTGCCGACGCGCCGAATCGGCAGGCTGCACGTAATCCCGTACCTTGCTTGGCAGGAATGGAAGTCCAAGCGGGTGTTCCCGACCGCCGGCTACGTCCAGTTATCCACGATCCGGGAGCAGTTGGCGATAAAGAGCGACAAGCTCTCGGAATATGCCCGCATGGGCCTGATCCCCACGGCGACCCGCTGCAATCCCTACGGGACGAAGGGTCCGTCGACGCAATTCGGAACCTGGTGGATCTCCAAGGAAACCGCAGACAAGCTACTCGCTGATCGCCGGGCTGGTCGCCAGATGCCCTGGCACGGCAAATACACCGACAACCTGCGAACCACCTACAAGCTGTGGGAAAAGCGAAAGCATCCCGCCGCCTGCAAGACCTGCGCCGAGATTTGGGGCGAGCAGGGCGTCCCGCAGAATTTCGAGGAGTATTCGGCCCGCTACCCAGTCCTCGCCCACGGCGCCAAGCGTCACCTGACCCGCCCATGGTCGCCGGGCATCACTCTGGCCGAAGTGGCGACCCAGGCCGGGAAGACGCTCGAGGAGGTGCAGCAGGCCATCGAGAACGGCGTCCTTGCCGCGACGGTCGAGGATGGCGTCCAGTACGTGTCCCGCACGGATGCGACGCGCTGGGTTGCACGGAGGTGCCCGAACGGGGAAAGTGCCCGCTCCTGGATCTCGTTGCAGACGGCCTGCGACTCCTACTACTTCACCCAGCGCGAGCTGCGGGGGTTCATCGACGCCGGCAAGCTGAAGACGAAGGTGGGCACCAGTGGCGCCGCCAAGGGGGTAGAGTACGTCCCCCGTCAGCAATGTGCCCAGTTGCGTGAGCAGATCGGCTTCACCGAGGAGCAGGCGGCCCGCCGCTTGGGCATCACCGTCGAGCGGTTCCGCCACCTGGTAGAGGGGGTGGATTGGCGCAAGGCCGAGAAGATTCCCCTGGTGACGGTACAGGCCGTCCGCAAGCGACTGGAATCCAGGCAGGGCTACACCATCGAGGAGGCGGCCGTCGCTCTTGGCCGCACTGAGGGGTGGGTGAAGGAACAGATCGAGAGGGGGGCGACACGGGTTTCCCGGGCAAAGTGGGACCGGCGTCGCATCTACATCACCGAGCCGATGCTGCAACGGCTGCGGGAGGTGTCGGAACAGCCCATCGAGGTAGAGAAGCTGGGTCCCGAGTGGCTGACCTTGAGCGAAGCCGCGTTGGAAGCCGCCGTGAGCCTTGCGACCCTCAACAACTGGGGCGTGAAGGACGAGTTGGCCTACCGGGAACACAAGGGTGTGCGCCACTACCACCGGGAGGCTGTCCGCGCCCGGGCGCGCAAGTATTGGGAGAACCCCAGGCTCCATCGGGCGATTCCCCCGGCATGGCTGCAGGACGAAACCCGCCAAGCGTGAAACTCGGCCTTCCTGCCCTGGTCAGCCTAAATGGCAAGAAAGCCGCCTTTTAGGCTGATAGCATTGGTGTATTCGATTGTGGAGCACGTTCTGTTAAAGCCGAAGCATCTATTTTTCGCACTCTTCGCGACCTGTTTGGTCATGTCGGGTGCAGCGTATGGGAACGGTCATGGCTGGCGGGCGTCCATCAACGCCTGAAATCATCATAAATCACTCTTGGCGGCCTCAGATCGCAGAGGTCCCGTCCCCTGGTCCATTCCTACGCCTACCCCCTCCATTTCGGCTGCATTTCACGTTGGAGCCGGGGGAAATCCTCTCGGATAATCGGTGCATGACAGAAAAGTCCACTCCGGACGGCATCAAGCCCGTCTCCATCACCGCCGACAGCCGCGAAACCCGGGCCGGGATCGCCCTCAAGCTGCAGGCCATTCCTGGGGTCACCCTCCAGCAAGCCGAAATGACCAGCGGCGATTACCTGATTGGCCCGGGCGTCGTCGTCGAGCGCAAGGCAGCTACCGACTTCGTGATCAGCCTCATGGAGGGACGCCTATTCGATCAGATGGCTCGCATGACGATTGAGCATGAGCGCGCGATCATCCTAGTCGAAGGGAACATCTACGAGACCCGTTCGGCCATCAGCCCCGAGGCCCTGGATGGGGCGATGTCCTACATTTCCCTGCTCTCTGGCGCCTCCCTGATCCATTCGCCCAGCCTGGCGCGGACCCCCTTCATCCTTCACCGCATGGCGCTGCACGTCCAGCATGGACTCGGCTATGAAATTCCCCTCCGGGCGGCCAAGCCCAAGGGCCCGGCCGCGGCGCAATACCTCCT
>VIKE01000009.1 GCA_008080565.1 Rhodocyclaceae bacterium
GCGAATGGCGGCTTCAGAATCGGAAAGTTGTCAGTGACCATGAGAGCATCATCAGGCAGCTCAGGGCACCGAAGCGACTTTCCACTCTTCATATTCATCGCCGGGAAGCAGTCACTGAGGTTCCGCTTCCCGAAAGCAGCCAGTCGTAACTGAGTGCAACGTGCCCATTCCGGACATTCACGCCTGCGTAGGCCCCACGGCTGCTATCAGAGTCGATCAGTCGATCAGTCGATCAGTCGATCAGTCGATCAGTGCGATTATAAAATCACATTGGGCTTACCATTGCTGCCGCTTAACTAAGCCGTGCAGAGCGCTTGGTTTCTAGTTCTTATCGGACCTCGGCCGCAGATGCTCGCTGATGCCAGTTGTCACGCTCGCTGACTATCTGCCCCCCCTGCCGTGCGAACTACTATCTGTGATGAGCGACGCTACCCTGCACCGGCTGATCGGGAGCAAGAGCACGGCCAGTAGCGCTACAGACTGATAATTGGCTGGATTTCATTGACAAACCGTTTCCAACACAACGAGAATTTACCGATTATTCAGGGCGATCTACTCTGCTACAGAGTTCGGAGCACATCGTCTTTTCATTGGAGTGCCGCCTTGCCCGATATCTGGCGGCATCAAGGATAGGGGATGTGGGACCGAAGACCTTTTCTCTCACGGCCTGGCGGTAAAACGCTCGTGATGCTTGTTGTCGTCTGGACGATCCTTGTACTCTCGTCCCTGCTGGCCCAGCGCGAACAGCTGAACCGGACGGCCAGCGCCCTGGCCCGAATCGACGCGATTGCCAATCTGAAAAAAGACATGTCAATTCGCAAGTGGGCATCCAGCGTCGGCGGCGTTTTCATTCGAGAGGAAAAAGTCCCCTCATTCAATTCGCTTGAGGAAGCCGAGCGTATTACTGTTGAACGGGGAAATGGTGAAGTTCTGCGCCTGATTTCGGTTACGCCGATACACCTGCTTCTCGCCATCCAGGAAACCAGCAATAACGCCTTCGGCGGGCGCGAGCGCCTGACCTCGAAGCAGTTGCGTAACGTCGAGAACGCGCCCGACGACTGGGAAGCCAGTGCACTGGATGCACTGAGCAAAGGCTCCGAAATGATTACGGAATCCGTCCCAAAGAGAGGTTCGCATGGGCTCATGCGCGCGATGATTCCGATGCGCATGGAAAAGGAATGCCTGGAATGCCACCGCGACACACTGGTCCCAGTGGGCGGTCTGCGCGGCGGCGCGACCATATCGATCAATCTCAACGCCTATCGGACCGCCCAAGATCCGACCTGGCGGGCAATCCAATTCTGGCACCTAGGTATCTGGACCATCGGGCTGATCGGTTTTATGAGTTTTAGCTACTTTGCGCGTCGTCGCGATATCGAAAAGGCCCGGCTTGATGAGGAGCGCAATGAAAACGAGATGGCCTTCGGCGCCATGGCCGAGGGTGCAGTCATCACAGATGCTGAAGGAACAATACTCTGGGTCAACGATGCATTCTGCCGAATCAGCGGCTACCCACGCGAGGAAGTGATTCGCCAGAACCCCCGCGTGCTCAAGTCGGGCCGGCACGATGCCGAGTTCTATCGGAGGCTCTGGACACAGTTAACGGAGAGCGGGCACTGGCGCGGAGAAATGTGGAACAGGCGCAAATCCGGCGAAGTATTTCCCGAGGAAATCTCTATCCAGGCGCTGAAAGGGGCCGATGGTCGCATCCGACGCTACATATCGATCTTTTCGGATATCACCGAGCGCAAACGCATTGAGAAGGAATTACAGGATTATCGGGAAGACCTAGAAAAACTGGTGCGCCAGCGCACCGAAGAACTAACCGAGGCACGCGATGCTGCCGAGGCGGCCAACCGCTCGAAATCTACTTTCCTGGCAAACATGAGCCACGAGTTGCGAACTCCGCTCAACGCCGTCATCGGTTTTTCTCAACTGATGGAAAAAGACCCCGCTCTGGTGGATACGCAACGGCGCCACATTGAGATCATCAATCACTCGGGCAATCATCTGCTGACCTTGATCAACGATGTTCTGGAACTCTCAAAAATCGAATCAGGCAAAGTTGAAATGCGCCGTGAGGACGTCGATCTCGCACGCCTGCTCGAACAAGTCGTCGATATGGTGCAACTGCGTGCCGAACAAGCCGGGCTGGCGCTGGATCTAGAAAGCGAAAGTCTCCCGACGACCGCCGTCCTCGACCCTCTGATGTTGCGGCAGATCCTCCTTAACCTACTCTCCAACGCGATCAAGTTCACTACAGAAGGAAAGGTATCATTGAGAGTGTTCGGGGCGGATCAGGGGCACGACATCGTTCGCTTGACTTTCTCCGTGCTTGACACCGGCATCGGCATCCGGCCGGAAGACCAGGTACGCATCTTTCGCCCGTTCGAACAGGCCGGCCCGCCTCAGCAAGGCGGCACCGGGCTAGGCCTGAGTATCTCCGCACAATATGTTGGCATGATGGGCGGGCGCCTGACTCTCGAGTCGAACCCGGGCATCGGCTCGTCGTTCAGTTTCATGCTCGACGTTCCGGTCGGTAGCGGCAACCTGACAGTCGCACCACCAGGACAAGTCGTCGCCCTTGACGCGGCGCAACAAGGCCGCCTGGTTCTGGTAGTGGACGACATGCCTGAAGCACGCTTGCTCGTCCGCTCCCTGTTGGAACCGTATGGTTTCAGGATCTGCGAGGCTGCCGGCGTCGCTGAGGCCGAGCTGGCCCTCGACTCGGATCTACCGGATCTTATTTTCCTAGACTGGTTTTTGCCTAATGGCAGCGGCCTGTCACTCATTCGACAGATACGCAGCCAAGATCAAACATGGCAACCGCGCATCGTCATGCTGACCGCAAACGCGCTCGAGGAAAGCCGCCAGGAAGCACTGGCCGCAGGTGCCGACGATTTCCTGAGCAAGCCCTACGAGGAAGACGAGCTTTACTCAATCGTCGAAAAGCAGTTGGCGATTCGATTTACCCGTCAGCTGATCCGGAATGTGCCGGCGTCACCCTCGGTGGCAGGAGGAATTTCAGCCGCCGACCTGCTCGGACTGCCACCAGAAACCAGGGCACAATTGGCACACGCTGCACTCTCCCTGAACCCCCAAAAAATTGCCGACGCCCTGCATTATCTGGCCCAGGCCCACCCCGAACTGGCACAAGGTCTGGCCGAATTCTCGGATCCAAGCCGCTACCAGCGTCTATGGCAGGTCTTGGGCATTCTCGACAGAGAGGAATAAGCATGACCGACAGCTTGATTAGGCGTACCGAAGTCATGGTTGTCGAAGACACGGCAGCTTCGCTAGCATTGCTCAGCGAACTGCTGACTCAAGCTGGCTACACCGTTCGTCCAGCACCTGGTGGCGCCATGGCCCTGCGTTCAGCGCAGGCAAGCCCCCCCGATCTGATCCTGCTCGATATACGGATGCCCGGCATTGACGGCTACGAGGTCTGCCGCCGCCTGAAGAATGATGCACGAACCAGGGACATCCCGGTGATCTTCCTTTCCGCCCTACGCGATGAAGCCGACACCTTGCACGGCTTCGAGTTGGGTGCGGTCGATTTCATTGCAAAACCCTACCGACCTGAGGAGGTTCTTGCCCGTGTCCGCACCCATGCCGAACTACACCGATTGCAAAATGGCCTCGAAGAGCGGGTCCGGGAGCGCACTGGCCAATTGCTGGAAGCTCAGGCTAGCCTGTTCGATTCGCAGAGCAGGCTGCAGGAACTGACTGGATTTCTACAGAACGTGCGCGAGGAAGAGCGCACCCGCATAGCCCGCGAGTTGCATGATGAACTGGGCCAGGCTCTGACCTCATTGCGCATCGATCTCGGCTGGCTTCGCGGCAAGTTTCAAAACAGCGGTGAGGCAACGGTCGACCGCGTAAGTGGAGCCTATGCCCTGGTCGAACGGACAATCGAGGCGCTGCGTCGCATCTCGGAAGGTCTTCGCCCCGGCATGCTCGATGTGCTCGGGCTGGCAGCGGCCGTCGAACACCACGTGAACCAGTTTGAAGAACGTAGTGGGATAGCATGCTCGCTAGCGATGAATCGCGAGGAATTCAAGATCGACGGCGAACTGGCCACCAGCATTTTTCGCCTGATTCAAGAAGCGCTGACTAACGTGCTACGCCATGCCGCTGCCAGCCACGTGAGTATCTTCATCAACGACGACGCAGGTAACATACGGGTCTGCATCGAAGACGACGGCCAAGGGTTCCAGCCCAACCAAGGCAAAAAAACCTTCGGCCTGCTCGGTATGCAGGAACGAGTCAAAATGTTGGACGGAAAGATTGAAATAACCAGCCAGCCGGGTCAAGGGAGCCGGATTTTTGCCACTTTTCCTTACCGGGATACTCAAGAAAATGATCCATGTCCTGATTGCCGACGACCATGACATCCTGCGCGCGGGTCTCAAACACATCCTTCACGAGACAGGCGACATCGTCGTTGCGGGCGAAGCCAGCGACGGTTTCCAAGTGCTCGATCTGGTTCGCTCAGGTCAATGGGATGCGCTGGTCCTGGATCTGACCATGCCAGGCAAGAGTGGCATTGAGCTGATCCGCCAGATCAAGGGCGAATACCCCAGGCTGCCTATCCTGATTCTCAGCATGCACAAGGAAGATCTTTACGCGGTTCGCTCCTTGAAGGCCGGCGCTTCGGGCTATCTGTGCAAGGACAGCGCCGAGGCGCTGCTCGCCCAGGCAATACGCAAAGTGGTCAGCGGGGGCTTGTTCGTCAACCAGGCAGTTGCCGAAAAACTAGCACTGGACATGCTAGCGGGACCAGGAAATGGCCCTGCTCATAGCCGGTTGACCGACCGTGAATATCAGGTGTTCATCCTCATTGCCCGGGGGCACGGGGTCACAGAGATCGCCAGGGAACTCAATCTGAGCGTCAAGACAATCAGCACCCACAAGACGAGAATTTTGGAAAAAATGAATTTGAGCAACACCGCCGACCTCATCCACTATGCCATTCACAATCAATTGATTGGCAGCCCTGACGGTCTCGGCACCTTGGATGCTCATTGACGGGAGAACTGCGCTGCCCTAGGAATATTCCTACCCGCAATCAGGCAGTGTCCTAAGCAAGATTCAGTGAATCTCCCCTATATGGAGCGGACCGCCAAATCTAAACTGATTTCACACTCCAGCCACGCCTTGTGGCGAGCAGAAATCAGGATATTTTCGACATGCCCCCTTCAAGCCATCGTTATGTGTGCCGACAACGAGAAGCAGACAAACCAGTTAGCATCGCGGCCCAACTCTCTGCACAGCCCTTGTTCAATATACTTTCGACCACTGAAATCGAGCAACTTGCAGCTACTGCACGCAATATTCGAGTCAAGAAGGGAGAAGTTCTGTTTCACAAAGGAGACCCGTGCCACGGCTTTTATGTCATTGTTTCGGGCAAGATCAAACTCCTCTTCAATTCGCCGGGCGGCACCGAGAAAGTTGTTGAAATATTGACAGCCGGCCAAACCTTCGGCGAATCGGTAATGTTCATGGAGCAGCCCTACCCGCTCGACGCCCAGGCCTTGAACGAGTCAAGATTGATCTACGTGACCAGAGGCGCGGTGCTACAGGCGCTTGAGTCCAATCCGGTTCTGGCCCGAAAACTGATCAACAACTTGTCGACAAGCCTCTACCAGTTTTTCAAGAATCAGGAATTTACCGGCAACCGCGCCAGCAAGCAGCGTTTCGCCGATTACATCCTGCGTCAGATAAACCCCGGCGATGCCGACGAAATGTTTCCAGTCGTTATTCTGCCCGCCAGCAAGGGGACCATCGCCTCCCACCTTGGGATCACGCCAGAGCATTTCTCCAGAATTCTCCACGAACTGGCCGAGAGCGAATTGATTGCCGTTCGCGGCAAGCGGATCGTAATATTGGACATGACGCTGATTCAGGAACTACGAGACGGTGGCGATGAGAAGTGCTTCATGCCATTAGTTAGAAAATCAATTTTTGTAAGCCATGAAATGCTTGCACGTTGCTGAAATTGCAGCTACTTAAGCTCGCAAGGTCAGCGCCCAATCCGGAAGGACGGTATTCAGAGCAAAGCGGCCCTTTGAATGTCAGCTATGTGGTGAGAGAGTGTTTCCGCTCCTGGCCGATTGGGTGAGTAGGCTTACCCGCCGCAACGCCTACACGATAAACTCTGATACATCAGTTCTTTAAGTATCGCTCAGTGCATAACAAAAATCGAAAGAATAACCAATATGGGTTATGCCAAGGATGCTTTAACTTGGGCTGAAAATATCTTCGGTAGGCGGACTCAACAAGTAACGGAAACCCGTCTTGGCTTTAAGCTTGCGTTAAGATTAGTTGACTATATTTGTTGGGTATTGCACCCATGAAATAGGAGACCCGATGAAAACCATATTCGCTGTAGTTCTGACTGCCATTGCGCTTGGAGCTTCGCCCAATATCCTCGCAGCTGAAAGTGCCGCACACAACCATAGCCATGGGAGTGTCGAACCGACAAAGCTCCACCTTGACGCTGGAAAAAAATGGGCAACTGATGAGCCGCTGCGTCAGGCTATGAACGACATCAATCAAGCGATGGCGAAGGCAATACCGGCGATTCACAAGAATCAATACGGCAACGACGACTATCAAGCATTAGCGACGACAATCAGTGAAAAGGTGGCCTATGCAATTCAGAATTGCAAACTCGAGCCCCAGGCTGATGCGATGCTTCACTTGGTTATTGCAGACCTGATGGAAGGCGCCGAGACCATGAGAGGAAAAACTTCAAAGTCGCGCCACGATGGCGCGGTGCAAGCACTTGAAGCTCTGAAGGCATATGGAAAATATTTCCAGCATACGGGTTGGAAAGCCGCCAAAGGCTGAAGAATCATGATGCGCCAGGGATGAACTCTGATTAACTAGTCATCTGCAAATGGTTAGCCACCAATACTTGCGGCCAGGAGAGGCGGGCAAAACGGGCGCAGCATCTGATTTCGCTTGAAATAGGGCATTGTCTGCCCGCCTATCTGAGACTCAGCTCAGAGCCTGGCCTTTTTCTTCAAAGGTTTTGCCATCGCGAATGTGGTAAATCCGCTCGAAGGTAGGAATGATTTTCTCATCGTGGGTCACCACGATGATGGCCGTATTGAACTGCTGAGCCATCTGATTGAGGATGCGCACAACGCTCAAGGCGCGTTCGCTGTCCAAAGGTGCAGTCGGTTCGTCGGCGAGGATAATGGGCGGCTGATTCGCCAGGGATCGGGCAATTGCGACGCGTTGTTGCTCCCCTCCAGAGAGTTGCGACGGCTGGGCTTTGGCGCGGTGCCCGACGTCCAGCGCTTCAAGCAACTCCAGCGCGCGCTTTCTCGATTCACCATTCGGTCTGCCCGCCAGCATGGGTAACAAGGCTACGTTGTCGATGACATCGAGGAATGGAATCAGGTAGGGAGCCTGAAATACAAACCCGATCCGGTCGCGGCGCAAGGCGCGCAGGTCAGGAATTTTCCAGCCATTGTCGTAGATGACCTCATCACCCAAGGTCATCTTGCCGGCAGTCGGTTCTATCACCGCGCCCAGGCACTTGAGCAGGGTACTTTTTCCGGAACCTGAGGGGCCAATCAAGCCAACCACCTCCCCGGGGGCGACGATCATATTGACGTCCTTCAAGGCGTCGACCGCAGTATCGCCCTCGCCATAGCGCTTGCTCAAGCCTTCGATGCGAATTCCGAAACCGTCCATCTCATCCTCCAATGGCGGTGGCAGGGTCTACGCGCAGGGCAGCCCGAATCGCCAGCGTGCTGGCCAGCGCACAAATGACCATCACCACGACAAAGCCGCGTACTGCATCGCCGGGCTCCAGCAGAACAAACTTGGGAAAGAAGGGCGCCCATACCGTTGCCGAAACCTTGCCGACCAGAAAACCAATAAGCCCCAACCCCAGGGCTTGCTGAAGAATCATTCCGGCAATGGTCCGGTTACGCGTGCCTATCAACTTCAACACGGCAATCTCACGAATCTTGCCCAAGGTCATCGTGTAAATGATGAAAGCGACAATGGCCGCACTGACCACCGCAAGAATGACCAGAAACATCGCGATTTGTCTGGCAGAGGTAGCAATCAGCTTTGCCACCAGAATTTCTTCCATTTGCACCCGGGTGAAAGCCTGCAAATGCTTCCAGCGCCTGACTTCATTTGCCACCGTGTCGGGCTGGCTTCCAGGAGACACCTGAACCAGCACAGCATTCACGTTTCGGTTCGCATTCTGCGATGCCTGGATGGCCTCGAGCAGACCCGGCACACCCGGGCGATTCAGCGTCGGATTGGCCGCTGTTCTTGCCCGCTCATTGAGGATGGCATCGTTGTCTTTCAGGAACTGGGCTTCCTGGGCATCCTTCAGCGGAATGAAGACCATGGGGTCGCCGCCGGACGAAACCATGCGTTTGGTCAGGCCGACGACTTTGTAGTCGTGCCGGCGAATTCGAATGGTATCGCCCAGCTGAAACCCGGTTTTTACGTCGGCGACCGCCTCGTAATGATTTCGGGTGATATGGTGGCCAGCCACCAAATACCCCGGTTCTCCCGGCTGCCCCGGTTCGAAGCCAACGACCATGGCACGCACATCGGTATTGCCCAGACGAACCTGCATGGTCAGATAAGTCACGTTGGCAGCGCGAGCCACGCCAGAAAGACTAAGCAATGAGCGGTACACGTCATCCTTGATGCTCGACGACTCCGCATACGGTCCCTGCGTGTCCTGCTGAACGACCCACAAGTCAGCGCCACTATTGTTGAGCAGCGCCTTGGCATCATCGACCATGCCGCGATACACCCCGGCCATGGTCAGCGTGACGCCAATCAGCAAGCCAAGACCGATTCCGGTCAACACGAACTTCGACCAGGAATGCAGGATGTCGCGCCCGGCCAGACTTATCACTGGCGTTGTCCTGCCAGTTGTTCGACAACTTTGACGCGGCTACCTTCAGACAGCTCGCGCTCGCTGTGAACGATGATTTCGTCACCTGCGCCAAGTCCTTCCAGTACCTGCACCGAACCATCCAGAGTGCTGGTGCCGAGTTTGATGGCGACAAAGACGGGCTTGCCATCGCGTAGTTTCCAGACACCAGAACCCTCAGGCATTTGTTTGATGGCTGCATTGGGCAGTGTCAGGCCAGATTGATTGGTTGCCGTTTGAACGGTCACCTCGGCCATCTCGCCAATACTGAGGCCTGGCGGAATCTGGTCGAAGGTAATCAGGGTGATGCGCTCCTCGGTCACGCTGTCACTGACCGGTTCAATCCTGACTACCTTGCCGGTTAATGGCATTCCCGGATTGCTGCGCAGGGCAATGCTTGCGGCTTGTCCAGCAGCCAGCCCGCGGGACCGCCCCTGGTCCAGCCGGACCTTGACCCAGAGACTGCTGGGCTCTATCAACTTGAGCACCGACTGCCCGGCAATGACCGTCGAGCCAGCTTCAACATCACGGCTGGTCAGCACGCCGTCAACGGGCGCGACCAAGCGCAGGTTATTCCATTGCTGCCGCAAAGCATCCTGGTCAGCCTTCAGGCGGACGACCTCCTGCCGTGCGCTTTGCAGATTTGCTTCGCTCGCATCGACGGCAGCTTGGGCCGATGTCAATTCCTGTTGTTTGCTCTCGACCGCACTCGGGCTGACGAATTGCTTATCGCCGAGGTCGCGATAGCGTTTCGCATTCAAGCCGGCTACCGTCTGGCGGGCCAGCACATCCTTGCGCTGTGCGTCAGCCGCCAAAACCGCGCTGGATGCCCGGGCGTATGAGGCTTCAAGCGAACGTAGTCGTTCGTCCAGGTCGACGGGGTCGATTTCTGCCAGCAGTTGCCCGGCCTTGACCTGTTCACCCACATCGACATGAACTGCTTTGACGCGACCAGCAGCGGTGGGTCCAATAAAATAGCTGCGTCGCGCTTCGACCGTGCCAATGCCGAACAGGGATGATGACAGACTGCCGGCTTCGACCCGAGTGATGGTGACTTTGGTCGGCGCCAGGGGGCCTGAGCGGGCGACCACAAAGCCAAATCCAACCAGAAGAACCACTGCAAAAGCCACCAGGCCAAACTTGCGACTGAGAAGACTATCGAGCTTCATGACTTGACCCCAAGGGCGGCAAGATAAAGGTCCAGAACGCCGACCGCCTGTTGCTCCATCTGCTCAGTGTGGCCGCTGAGCATGGATTGAATGACCAAGCCCTGAATGGCACCAAGGAACAGGGCTGCGGCCGCTGCGCAATCGGCATCGGCGCGAATCAACTTCGCCTCAATAGCCGCGGCCAGGGTTTGGGAAAGGGTTTGCCGATAGCGCTGCATGATTTGCTGAACCCGCTGCTTGACGGGGGATGAAGCAGGTTGCTGAAGCTCGCCAAAAATGAGGCGAGGCGCTCCGGGGTGTGCTTTGGCAAAGCCGACGTGAGCCATGAACATGGCCTTGAGAGCAGCCAGCGCATCAGTGGAGCGCTCCTTGGCAGCAAGGAGTTCGAACATCAAATGTTCATCTATCCATTCGACCACGGCCAGGCGGATGGCCTCCTTGGTGGCGAAGTGCCGAAAAAGCGCCCCTTGAGTAACCCCCATGGCTTTGGCAATGTCCGTAGTCGTTATTTCGGCAGGGCTGCGCTCGGCCGAGAGCCGAACCATGGTGGCGATGATTTCTGCCTGGCGTGACTCGGTGGTTTGACGAGGGTTGATAGACATGGGCGCTTGTAAGTATTAAATTACTTACTAGTATAAGCGCCTAATTCATACTTTCCTAATATGCTTCACGTAGCGTGCAACCCAGGGTGACCTATCGCTTACCTGGATTTGTTGGCATGGCACCAGCGCATCAAGCTAATTCAAGAGTGCACGTCAAAGTGTTACCAGAAAATCGTGCGCCAGCTCGAGTTTTGATTCAAATCAAACTATGATTTGCGCATTGTCATTTGCCTCGGGACGAATATGCGCGACCACAAGTTAATCAGCATCGAAAACCACCTGGCTCACTTGCCCCTGTTTGCTGGCATGGCTACCAGCGATATCGAACACATTGCCAGTTGCTCCAAGCTTATCCACGCGCAAAAAGGCGATGTACTCTTTCGTGCCGGAGATGCTTGTACGGGCTTTCATCTTCTGGTTTTCGGCCAGGTCAAACTAGCATTCACATCATCTCAGGGCAACGAGAAGATTGTGGAAATAATTCAGCAGGGTCAAAGTTTTGGCGAAGCCATTATGTTTTTGGACCGGACCTATATTGTCTTTGCTCAAGCGTTGCAGGATTCGATGCTGATTCATGTCCCCAAGGAAGCCATACTGAATGAGTTGGAACACGACTACGGCTTTACCAAGAAGATGCTAGCCGGGTTGGCAAAACGCACACACGACTTGATGACGGACGTCGAAGCCTACTCGTTGCAGTCGGCCAAGCAGCGAATTATCGGATATCTGATGACTGATGTGCCTCAGGCAGCAATAGACACAGACAAACTGGAGTTTGAGCTCACTGCAGGCAAAGGGGTCATTGCCTCACGCCTCAACATCACTCAGGAACACTTCTCCAGGGTTTTGCACGACCTGTCGGATAGCGGGCTGCTTGAGGTGCATGGCAAGAAAATTCGGATTCCAAGCGTGTCCAAACTCCTCAAAACTCAAGACAACCCGTAGCGGTGAGAGCATCGCTAGTAACCACTGAAGGCTGTTCAGGGTCGAGGGCTGTTCTTCGTTACGGCAACTAGTTGGTATCGGCTAGGAGCCGGCCAGGAACTGCCGGTGAGCTATGTACGGTGGGCTGGCTGCCTTAAGCAAACAACCGACATCGTCCTTCACAGTTAATACGGTGGCAGAGCACTGATAGAACGAAGTATGTTGCGCGTAATTTCTTGCCGCTTTGAGAGGTCATTCAGTCTGTTGGGCGTATCGATGTTCAGCGCAAAAAATACCGGTCCGGTTGGCCACTCGACCCAGCCTACCCACCAGCCAACCTTTCCACTCCAGCCGGTCTTGGCCCGCAATATCCAATCACGACCTGCCTCATTCACCATCACGTCCTTGATGAGCCGCTGATGCTCGACCGGGAATGGCAGTTCATTACGATAGAGATGACGCAGGAACGATATTTGTTCATTTGCCGAAATTGCTAGGTCGCCTTCGACCCAGAAAGGTTTGCCGCCTCCCGCAACTGCGTTGCCATACGCAATCTTTCGCATGTACTCAGTCTCACGCGCATCGCCAAGCTGCCGAGCAAATCGTTCGTAGACCCAGACAGTCGAATTACGCATCGCGGAGCGTAGGTTTTGGTCCTCATTCCACGCCTTTATCGAACGCTTGATGCCATCCCAGGGAATTACCTGGAACTCATCACGGAGAATTCCTGCGTCAAGAGCAAACAAGCTATGAGGAATTTTGAAGGTTGAAGCCGGCGAGTAGCGACGCCCCGCGCGCTCCGCGTCGTAAGCGAACGCCACGTCCTTCCCATTGCGGTTGTCCACGACAACGATGGTGCCGTGTGCCTCGGCTGTAGCAAAGAAACTGGACCAGTCTGCACGCTCTTGTTGAGTAGGGGCGGCAAGCGTCCTAAACGCAAGGACAATTGATAGCGCAAAGAGAATTAGGCTACGTCGATTCATCGCACTAATTGTAGCCGTCTAGCCAAGCTTGAATGACTGGTCTGTGCTTGATTGCAGCCGTGCTGCCTGAGAACTGTAATCGGCTGCAATGGGTCGTGAGTACTCAGTAGCGACTGGCCGCTTCCGGGAATTGGGTTTTTACTGACCGCTTTCCGACCATGAATTCGAAGAGGCAAACTGTCGCAAACCGACGCTTTGCCGACATGGTGGCTACTCGGTAACAGCCGTTCAGCCATACTCAATTTATGCGAGCTGGAATGCTACGAAGCGGCCGTTCTGGATATCTCAATACTGGGCTGCCCGTTGGCCAACACCAGTTCCCTTGAATCGTATTTTTCGCCTCTGGTATGGCGTTGAATATCTATTCACTTCGCAGCTTGATTGTTATCAAGACTAAATTCTTCCGAAGATAGCCTCAATTGGTGCCTTCATTACCCCTTGATCTTGATCAAAGCAGCAAAGCCAAGGCTTGCGACAGTGCCGATCCTTATTCAAATTTTGAGAGGGTCAAGGGAGTCATGATTTCAACAAAATACAAACGCAGTAGCTTGATGGCATTGCCGCTTCTGGCGGCGCTTGTCCAGTTTGCCTTTGCCGAAACACCGGCTGCACACGGCGACGGCGCGATGCGCGACTACCAGGCGGCAGGCGGTTCGCCACTGGCTGACGTGAAGATGCATCAGGACATCAATCCGCTAGCGCCCAAGATGTCGGAACCCGAGTTTGATAAAGCCAAGCGCATCTTCTTCGAACGTTGTGCCGGCTGTCACGGGGTGCTGCGCAAGGGCGCAACAGGTAAACCGCTGACCCCGGATATCACCATTGAAAAGGGGCTGGAATATCTGAAGGTCTTCATCAAGTACGGCTCGGCCGGTGGCATGCCGAATTGGGGCACGTCCGGTATTCTGACTGATGATGAAGTCGACCTGATGGCTCGCTACATCCAGCAGACGCCGCCAGCACCGCCGGAATTCGGCCTGAAGGAAATGGAAGCGTCGTGGAAGGTCATCGTTCCCGTTGAGCAGCGTCCGAAAAAGAAGATGAACAATCTCAATCTTGAGAACCTGTTCTCGGTGACCCTGCGCGATGCCGGTGAAATCGCCCTGATCGACGGCGACAGCAAGAAGATCGTCAGCATTCTGAACACTGGCTACGCCGTCCATATCTCGCGCATGTCGGCTTCTGGCCGCTACATGTTCGTCATTGGCCGCGACGCCAAGATCAACCTGATCGACCTGTGGATGGAAAAACCGGACACGGTGGCCGAAATCAAGGTCGGCATGGAAGCCCGCTCGGTCGAAAGTTCGAAGGCGAAGGGTTACGAGGACAAGTACGCGATTGCCGGCACCTACTGGCCGCCACAGTTCGTAATCATGGACGGCGATACGCTCAAGCCGCGCAAGATCGTCGCCACCCGGGGCATGACCGTCGGTACCCAGGCTTACCATCCTGAGCCCCGCGTTGCCGCGATCGTTTCCTCGCACTTCAACCCGGAGTTCTTCGTTAACGTGAAGGAAACCGGGATGGTCTATTCGGTTGACTATCGCGACCTGAACAACCTGAAAATCAAGATGATCGAAGCGGCGCCTTTCCTGCATGACGGCGGCTTTGAGTCGACGCATCGCTACTTCATGGATGCGGCCAACGCCTCCAACAAGATTGCGGTCATCGATACCAAGGAAGGCAAGCTGGAGAAACTTGTCGAAGTCGGCAAGACACCGCACCCGGGTCGCGGCGCCAACTTCATTGATCCCAAGTTCGGCCCGGTGTGGGCGACGGGTCACCTCGGTGACGACACGATCGCGCTGATCGGGACCGACCCGAAGAAGCATCCGGACAATGCCTGGAAGGTCGTGCGTAGCCTGAAGGGCCTGGGCGGCGGTTCGCTGTTCCTGAAGACGCATCCGAACTCGAAGAACCTGTGGGTCGATACGACGCTCAATCCGGAACCGAAAGTCAGCCAGTCGGTAGCGGTATGGGACATCAACAACCTCGAAAAGGGTAATGAACTGATTCCGATCGGTGAATGGTCAGGCATCAAGGATGGCCCGAAGCGTATCGTCCAGCCGGAATACAACAAGGCCGGTGACGAAGTGTGGTTCTCTGTCTGGAACGGCAAGGACCAGGAATCGGCAATCGTGGTGGTCGATGACAAGACGCGCAAGCTGAAGGCTGTCATCCGCGATCCGAGACTGGTCACGCCAACCGGCAAGTTCAACGTCTTCAACACGCAGCACGACGTCTACTAAGACTAAAGAGGGGGTATGGCTCCTCCGAGAGAGGAGTTACACCCCCTTTTCTTTTTGCTTAGTATGAGTTCGGGAACAACTTCAGGAAATATTCTCCAATTGAACGCCCGCCTTAACGATCCGTATCGAGCCCGGCGCGAACTGCTCTCCGGCAGCAAGTTCTTTTCCGGACTGCCACCTGCCCTGCTCAACGAGCTGGTCGAGGCGAGCCGCCTGCTCGAACTGCCGGCCAACCATACACTATACGAAGCAAGCGATCCGATCCGTGAAGCGCACCTGCTGTTCAACGGCAGCGTCAAGCGCAGCACGACCATTCCCGGCGGCGCCACCAAGGTCATCGAACTTGTGCAGAGCGAGCAACTGCTAAGCCTGGGCGAACTATTCGGCGCCACACATTACGCCTCGACTTGTTGCTGCATCACGCAGACCCTGCTGGTGGCCATCGATATTCGCAAACTGCGCGAGGCCACCGAGAAACACCTCGAATTGGGCATGCGCATCATTGCCGCCCTGGCTCGCCGTCAATGCGCGATTGAGTTCGATGTCACCAGTCATCATTATGGCCTGACCGGCGCCCAACGCTTACTCGACTACCTGCTTGAATCGGCGGGCGAAAAAGCCAATCTGGCGGGTGAAACGACCGTCGTTCTCAAGGCCAGCAAGAAAGTGATCGCGGCGCGCATTGGCATGACGCCGGAGTCCTTCTCCCGCAATCTGCGCGAACTGAGCGACAACGGCGTTCTTGTCGTCGATGGCCGCAAAGTCCATATCCAGAATGCTGCCCTGCTCGATACGGTAGGCGGCGACAACCGGCAGAGGCTGAATTTCTGCCGAAAACGTAAAGGCAACGCGCTCGATGCCGAGACCCCGCTGTCGGCTGGCGCGCTGGTCAACGTGTGCGGCCGCCTGCGTGTGCTTTCGCAGCGCATGGCCATTGCGTGGTGCATGATCGTTTCAGCGATTGCCCCACACAAGGCATTGGTCAAGCTCAACCAGCAGGAGAAGGAATTCGAGCGCAATCTGGCCCGCCTTGAAAAGCTCGAACTGGCCGCCGAGTTCGCCGAGAAACTCGTGCTGATCAAGGCTTTGTGGCCGCGCTATCAATACCTGATGCATGGCGACCAGTTATCCGTACAAAAAATTGAAGATGTATTCGAACTGAGCGAGAAGTTGCTTCAAGCAACCGACGCGCTGACTGGCCATGCGGCTGATCTGGGCGAACTCCCCGCGGCGCATTACGTCAACATGGCCGGCCGCAACCGCATGCTGTCGCAGCGTATCGGCAAGTTCTTCCTGTTTCGCGAGTGGCCAAGTCTGGACGAAAAAATTGCCGCGCTGATGCCGCCTTCCTGCCTGGAGTTCGAAAGCAACCTGCAGGCCTTGGGAAAAACCGCGAATATCCCGCCGGAAGTGGCCGCCCAGCTTCGGGTGGTCGCCAGCCAATGGCAGAAATTCATCCACACGCTCTGTCCGGATCTCTCCCATGCTGCCAGAACCCAACATGCCCGCCTGGTCATGGCCGAAGGCGAGCGCCTGCTGCGCGGCGTCGACACCACCGTCAAGTTGTTCGAGCGGCTGACCAAGTAGCGGAGTCGCCAACGAGTCGAAGGCGCCACGTCTTGATATTCATCAACTCAACGCATTGAACAGCATCAGATTCTGACAGGCCTCAGCAGGCATTTGATTCCCATCAAAGCGCCGATTTTTCCAACCGCGACATTACGCTCCCGCATTATTTCAACGAAGGGTTCATCCAAATGAAAGCTGTCCATATCGCAATGATGTTTGCCGTTGGTCTCGGCGTCTCCGGCCAAGCACTTGCCGACGAGGCACTGGCCAAGGCCAAGAACTGCATGTCCTGCCATGCCATCGACAAGAAGCTCGTCGGCCCGGCATACAAGGATGTCGCCGCCAAGTACAAGGGTGATGCCGGCGCGGTCGATAAACTGGCTGCCAAAATAAAGGCCGGTGGCAAGGGCGTCTGGGGCCAGATCCCGATGCCGCCGAACAACGTTACCCCTGACGAAGCGAAGAGGCTCGTTACCTGGATTCTCTCCCAGAAGTAACAAACGCCAGTCTTCAACGAGCAAGCAGCTTCTCGTGTTGTTGGACTAAAACAAGCCGAGAGCCAATAAACGGAACTCTTCGTAGTTCCGTTTTTTATAGCAGTGATGTCTCTGCACAAGCGCTGCGCAGTTGCCTGTTGCTTCACGTCTCCAAGTCTGTGATCTTCGACGAACTGGATCGTGATCGCGACTATGTATGAAAAGTGCAGGCCGGGATGGCCATGCGCATGCATCAACTCATGCTCAATGTTGAAGCTTATTCCTTGTATTCAGGGAAGCAGCGCATCATTGGATACTTGATGCATGAATTGCCGGAAAGCCGGCTCGATGACGAAAATACGGTTCTCGAACTTCACGTAAATAAAGGGCTAATTGCCTCCCGCCTCAACCAGACGCAAGAATACTTTTCTCGCATCCTTCGCGAATTGAGTGAGCTTGGTCTGATCAAGGTTGAAGGAAGGCGGATACTGATCCCAAGCGTTGACCGCTTGCACAAGTATCAGACGGCGTAGCACCCTACCTACTTATTCTTGCTAATGGCGGCATCTTTTTCCCGAAGAACACGTTCTGTCACGTCTCGTGCCATGGCAACCGAACCAATGACCTTTTCGGATTCGTCGGTTACCAGAGCAAAGCTCATTTCGACATAGATTCTCTCTCCGGATCTACGTTCTGCTCGTGTCAATGTGGGGCGGCCATGTAGACGTGTAGAACCATTAACCATCGCAGCCTCAAAACCTCGCCAGTGCGCTGGACGAAGGTGTTCAGGAATTATCAGATTCAAGCTTTGGCTGTAAGCCTCGGCAAAGGTATATCCGAACATTGATTCTGCAGCTTGGTTCCAGCGTTCAATCACACCCTCTCGATTGGCGTAGATGAGCGCATCAGAGGTCTGCTCAAGGATTAAATCACTGAGTGAAGAAATTGCTCGCGAATACCCGTCCATAGCGGTCTACCTCAACAATTTACTTCCAACTTAGAAATTTGAACTCTGTAATCGTTCCACCAAGCCTTCTGTGAAACCATCTGGCAATTTCTACTCTTTGTTACTGCTCCCATTGCCGTGAGCTAAGCCAGCTGAATTTTCGAGATCAGTCTGAAATTTTTCGCTCCCAACGCCAACGATTCGCCATGCATACATCACGCTGGTTTCACTGAATTCCAGGCCGGATTCCATATCGAGCCACCACGCGTTGGACTGCGCCCCTGGACCGAGATAGCGCCAGTGGCGCAATTCTCCGCTGCACAATTCGATCACATAAATTCCATCGTTTTTTGGCTCAAGCATCGGGGAGCGAGAACATCCAACGAGCGTTTTCGCGCCAATATCTACCGGATTGTCATTCTTTGCTGTCATTGCTGGTTTTTGAACCCGGCACTACGGCGACTTCATCTCTTCGGTCCTGCTTCTGCACAATGCGTGCATTTTTCGCTGGGTTTGCGAACACGTAGCGACCATAAAGCACACAACCTTTCATTCCAGGGTCACAAGTCTGACCACCAACCTTGTGACACAAGCCATTAATTTCGTGTGGGCAACCCCATGAGCCGGCCATATTCAAGAACTCATCACTGGCGTTTCCGCCGAGTCGATGCCCCAATCGCCCCACTTGTACCAATCGTCTCCGAGCATTTCCGCCGGATGCTGGGTACGACCAGAACCATTGCCGCACTGCAACGAATTCACTGAACAATATTTATCGCAGCCCCAACAAGTCCGTTCAGGATGTTTAGGATGCAACGGAAATTTTTTTGCCATCTCGGGAGATTTGAAAAACACAGGGTCTTTACTCATAACCTCGACCTTAATATCTGCGCAGTACTTATTATTGACCTGAATATACCTGACAAGATTACTCGGTTATGGGCGCAATCATTTGATTTCACTTAAATAATCCGCGATGTGGCGTTTGCTACACATGGCGAGTTGCAAATTTGTTGCAAGCGCGGGATTTTCGGCGGATCTCGTGTCAAGCAGTCGTATGTTTGCTCACCGAATACCGGTCGTACAAGCAGCTCTGAGAAAGCTGCAACTATTGAAATTGGATAGCCACTCGGACCGTCCGCAGATGGCCGAGAGCACGAATCGAGAATGGCGCCAGAAAGCGGTCGCACGGCGTAACCGTCCGACCGCGCAGGACGGAAGCTAAATTTCAGTCTGCTCCGAGATTTCAAGCGCGTCGTCTACTTCGATTCCAAGGTATCGAACGGTGCTCTCCAATTTGCTGTGGCCGAGCAGAAGCTGAACCGCTCGCAGATTCTTTGTTCGCTTGTAGATCAGCGTTGCCTTGGTTCGCCGCATGGAGTGGGTGCCATAGACTGTCGAATCGAGTCCGACAGCAGCAACCCACTGATGGACAATCCGGGCGTACTGGCGCGTCGAAACATGTGGTGACTCGGATAGACGGCTAGGAAACAGAAAATGTTCGGTTTTCAGCATAGCCTTTGCAATCCAAGCAGCGACAGCGACCCTGGTCGGTTCTGTCAGTTCAAATTGCACGGGTCGTTCGGTCTTTCGCTGCACGACCATCGCTCTCGCTAGTATCTGATTGCCGTGCGAGATGTCACGGACACGCAGATTCACGAGATCGCAGCCGCGCAACTTACTATCGATGGCTAAGTTGAACATGGCGAGATCGCGGACGGCATGGGTATTCTGCAGGTGGATTCGGATCGCCCAGATATCCTTCGGCTTCAGCGGTGGCTTTTGGCCGACGAGCTTTCCCTTGTTCCAGGCTTCGCGTTTCGCTTTGGCTTCCATGACAGACTCCTTGGTTGTGGATCGGAGTTTGATTGTTCATCTTCACGAGGCGTAGCCGTTGACGGGTAGGGTCGTCTGCGCGGTCCCTCGGCCAATGCGGTTCGCCACGGTATAGTGGAAGCCCGCCCCTCTTCTGAGCATTTGCCATGGTCGCTGTACTCGTCGCCCTCGTTCTTCTTTTTGCCGGCGTGGCGGCTATCTATCTGCTGCTGAAGAATATGAGTGAAGATGGCATCGACATCGCAGCACCGGGGAGTTGCAAGCGGGGCCGCTGTGGGGTGCCGAGCCGTCCGCCGGTTGACCAAGCCGATGAGGCTCCGCTGCAGGCTGCGGATGTGGGTGATCAGAGCAAAGTGAATTCCTGAAGGGCAGCTTTCGGGCACAACTGCCTACTCACCCAATCGGCCACCTGCTGCCGCTCGACTTTTCCGCAAACCGGCCACCTGGGCGACCGCAGCACTCCGAGACCTGCCGTCGGGCGGATTCACACAACTCGGCTATCGCTGCCGTTGACCCATCGAAACAAATGGGGCTGCAACGCGTCACATAGCGGCTGTTCAATAATGTGTGGGCACGAACGGCCGCTTCTCTGTCTGGTGAACGTGAACTATCGACCCGTTGCTGTGCTCGACAAGTACATTAATAACGTCTGTTTCCTAGCCAAAAGCTGGCTACAGCCGCTTACCCTTACGCCAATTGCAACTATTTGTTGCGACGCCGGATTTATCTGTAATAGCGGCTATAACTGAAGTGACGGGATGGAAAAATACCTCGTCATGATGGTTGGAGGTATTTCTTAGCGTTGATGAATTAGCCTTTTGGGAGAGCAAAATGACCAAGAACACCTTGAAAATTGCACTGTCTGCTATCGCACTGAGTTTGATGGCATCCACTGCTTCCTTTGCAACAGATACCCCGATTTATGGCAGCCAATTGATGACCAATCAGGAGCGCATTGAACATCGCAACAAGTTGCGGGCGGCCAAAACCGCTGAAGAGCGTGAGCAAGTCCGGCTGCAACATCATGAGCAAATGCAAGTGCGCGCCAAGGAACAAGGCGTGACCTTGCCGGACACTCCGCCCGCTCAAGGAGGCGGACAAGGGCGTGGCATGGGGCCGGGAGGTGGTATGGGTGGAATGGGACCCGGTGGTGGTATGGGGCCGGGACGGAATCGCTAAGTTATATTCACGGGCATCGGTGGAAGCCGGTGCCCTATGTTTTTCATGCCGCAATCCATCGGCCGCTGCGCCAGCATTCCAAAGTGGTACCTACTCAGTTCTTCCCGCCCAACGTTGTGCTAAGACGCCGCCGACGGCAAGTTGCAGAGGGTGGTAGATCATGATTGGCATCAGGATCAGGCCAAGCGCCGGATTGGCCCCAAAGATCAGATGTGCCATTGGCACGCCAGAGGCCAGCGTCTTTTTCGAGCCGCAAAAGACCGCGGCGATTCTGTCCTCTACTGGCAAGCCGAGCAAACGCGCCAGGTAGCGGGTCAGCGCCAGCACGATAACGAAGAGAAGTGTGCTGCCGATGATGGTTTCGAGCAGGATAACCGGGCCGTAGTTGGACCAGACACCCTCCTTCACCGTATCGGCAAAGGAGGTGTAGACCAGGGTCAGGATGGTCAGCCGGTCCACGATCTGGATGCGGGTTTTGTTGTGGCTGGCCCAGGTACCGAGCGCAGGGCGGGAGAACTGGCCGACTACCAGTGGCAGGACGAGCCAGATCAGCAGATCGACGATGACCGGCCAGACGTCGAAACCGGTCCCACTGCTACCGAGTATCCAGGCCATCCAGAATGGAGTCAGGACGACACCGATCAGGCTCGACAGGGTGGCGTTGAAGACGGCGACCGGCACATTCCCGCGCGCCGCCACGGTGAGCGCGACCGAGGATGAAACGGTAGACGGCAGGGCACACAGGTAAAAAAAGCCAGTCTGCAGGTCGGCCGACATCCAGCCGACGGAAGTCTTGAGCAGCAGCCAGCCGAGGGCGGGGAAGATGAGGAAGGTGCTGACCTGAATAAGCAGATGCACCTTCCAGCGCAATGCGCCGTCCTTGAGCGAGGCCAGAGAGAGGCCCAGGCCGTTGAGGAAGAAGACCAGCGCGATGCCGATCTTGTTGAGTAGTTCCGGGTGCAGGAAGCCGCCCTTGGCTCCCGGCGATGGCCAGATGAAAGCCAGCGCAACAGCGACCAGCATGCCCTTGAGAAACCAGTCAAATTTGAATTTCATATTGGTTGACCTTGTTGGGGTTCGATAAAGTCAGGACGAGTGGGCCTACCAGGCTGCCACACAGCCATCGCTGCGCGGGTCTTCGCCACCCTCGATCCAGCCTTCCGGATGCAGGACCAGCGCACCGGCATGGCCCATGCGTTCATCAAAGTCGCCCGCCACTTCCACCGGGTGCCCCATTTCGCGGAGTTTCGCGATGATATCCGGGGCATAGCGCGACTCCAGCTTCAGTGTCGTGCTCTGCTCCGCCCAGGTCCGGCCGAGCAGCCAGCGTGGCGCGGCGACGGCTGAGCGGACATTGTGGCCGCCCCAGACATAGCGCGAAAAAACGGCAGCCTGGGTTTGCGGCTGGCCTTCACCGCCCATCGTGCCATACACCAGCAGCCGGCCGTCATCGAGCCGGGCCATCGCCGGGTTGAGGGTGTGGAAGGGTTTGCGTCCGGGCTCCAGGCTGCGCAAGCGGTTGGGGCGCAGATCGAAGGAACAGCCGCGGTTTTGCCACCAGATGCCGGTTTGCGGCAGAACGACGCCGCTGCCGAATTCAAAGTAGATGCTCTGGATCATGCTCACGGCGCGGCCTGCCGCATCGACGACGCCCATCCAGGTCGTATCGCCATCCGAGTTTGGCGCCGGCCACGGGCTGGCCTTATCGAAGGGCACTGCAGCGGCCAGTGCGTCCAGGGTTGAATCGCCGAGCAGGCCAGCCGGATCAAGTGTCATTGTCGCCGGATCGGTAACGTACTTGTCCCGCACGATGAATGCCTGCTTGGTCGCTTCGACCAGCGCGTGAATGCCTTCGACGTTGTCTGGATTCCAGCCTTCCTGACGGATGCGGTCGTAGATGCCGAGGATAAGCAGCGAGGCCAGTCCCTGGGTCGGCGGTGCCATGTTGTAGACCTTGCCGCAGGATAGCTGGATTTCCAGTGGCGCCTTGATCTCTGCCTGATGCCGGGAGAGATCGGCCGCCGTGATGGGGCTGCCGACGGCAGCCAGGTCCGCGCCGATCTGCTGTGCCAGCTCGCCGCGATAGAAATCGTCGGCACCGGCCCGGGCCAATTGCTCGAGCGTGGCCGCCAGCGCCGGGAAATGATGCCGCTGGCCGTAGGTCGGGACCTTGCCGTCGGCCAGGAAGGCAGCGGCAAAGCCCGGCTGGGCCAGCAGTTCGGCCAGCTTGTTGCGCGTATTCTCTTCCTGGCTGTGGGTAACCGGAAAGCCTTTCCGCGCATAGTGGATGGCACTTTCCAGGAGACGGGCGAACGGCAGGCGACCGTCCCACTCGCGACGGCTGTACTCGTAGGCAGCCCCCCAGCCGGAGAGCGTACCAGCCACTGTATTGGCGGCTAGCGGGCCACGCCAGGGAATGCTTGTCAGGCTGCCATACAGTTCGCGGGTCACGCCGGCCCCGGCGGCACCGCAGGCATCGATCGATCGCATCGGCTGGCCCGGCGCATGCAGCAGCCAGAAGCCGTCGCCGCCGATGCCGGTCATGTGCGGATAAACCACGGCCAGCGTGGCGGCAACGGCGATGGTCGCCTCGATGGCGTTGCCGCCATCACGCAGGATATCGAGACCAGCCTGGGCGGCCAGAGAATGGGAGGCGACAACGGCGCCACGGGTTGCGAGGATGGGTTTCATGCGGATTCGCCCTTTGGTTTTTGCATGCTATTGGAGGGGACGCCCCAGGCTGGTGCGACTCGATTGGTGGCACTGCGGGCCGAGAGCAGATGCGAACGCATCTGCCGGTAAGTCGTAATGACGTCGTGAGCCAGGATGGCTTCGACAATTACCGAATGTTCTTCGAAGGATTCACCCATCCGCTCGAGATTGCGGAACTGGGTCCGGCGGAAAGGCGAGACGCGGTGTCGCAGGCTGGTCGCCAGTTCGATCAGCACCGGGTTGTAGCAGCCGTGGATGATGGTGGCGTGCAGTTCAAGATTGGCCGCGTCGTAGCGATCGATGTCGCCATCCTGCATTGCGGCCCTGCCTTCGGCATGCAGTTCCAGCATCCGCGCTCGGTCAGCCTTGGTCATGCGGAGTGCCGCATGGCGGGCGCAGGCGGCTTCCAGTTCGCCTATCGCCTCGAACATCTGGTCGAGTTGGTCGACCGTCATTTCGGCGACGACCGAACCGCGGTTCGGCCGGGTGTCGACCAGGCCCATGATAGCGAGCTGCTTGAGCGCCTCGCGCACCGGTGTGCGTGAAACGTTGAAGCGGGCAGCCAGGGTGACCTCATCGAGACGCGAGCCAGGCGCAAGATTGCCGAGGACGATTTCATCGGCGATACGGCGGCAGACATCGTCGGCCAGCCCGCCCCGGCCCCGGCCGGCTTCGAAGGAATTGACACTCATCAGGCGGCCTCCGCCAGTGGCTTGATCGGATGCCAGCAGGCTAGCGCCTGCGATCCCAACGACTGCAGGGGCGGTACTTCGCGCCGGCAGCGCTCGCTGACGTACGCACAGCGCGGGGCGAAACTGCAGCCGGGCGGCAGCGCCGCCAGATTGGGTGGCGATCCGGGTACCGCCTGCAGCGGTTGCCCACGGTTTTCTGTACCGACCGTGGCGGCAAGCAGGCCGGCGGTATAGGGGTGGCGCGGTGCGCGGACGATCTGACTGACCGGCCCCTGCTCGACGATGCGCCCGGCGTACATGACGGCAATGCGGTCGGCGACTTCGACAGCGGCGGCGATGTCATGCGTCACAAAGATCACCGACATGCCGGTTTCGCGCTGCAGTTCGCGCAGCAACAGCAGAATCTGGATCTGTACCGTGGCATCGAGCGCCGTCGTTGGCTCGTCGGCGAGCAGCAGCTTCGGTTTGCAGGCCAGCGCCAGGGCGATCATCGCGCGCTGGCGCATGCCGCCCGACAATTCGTGGGGATAGGCATCGAAGCGCCGTCTGGCCTGTGGAATCTGCACCCGCTCCAGCATCTGCAGGGCTTGGGTGCGGGCGGCGCCCTCGTCAATGGATTCATGGGCGCGGATGGCTTCGGTAATCTGCTGGCCGATGGTGTAGACCGGATCGAAAGCCAGGCCGGGTTCCTGGAAGACCATGGAAACCGTGCCGCCGCGATAGAGATCGAGCGCCCGGCCCTTGAGGGCAAGCACGTCCTGACCGTCGACCAGTATCCGGCCCTGGATTTTGGTCGTCCGCTCCGGGTGCAAGCGCAGTAGCGTGCGCAGCGTGACGCTCTTGCCGGAGCCGGATTCGCCGAGCAGACCGAGTACCTCGCCAGCGCCAAGTTCGATGTTGACCTCGTTCAGGGCGCTGGCGGTCCGGCTGCCGCAAAACTGCACCGACAGATCCTGCAGGGAAACCAGGGGGGTAGTCATGGCTGAACCTCCGTAAGGGCAGCGGGATGACCCGAACTCGGGTCGTTGAGATGACAGGCAGCCTGATGCGCCGGGTCGCCGGGCAGGCCGATCAGCATCGGCGCTTTGTCGGCGCAGACCGGATGCGCATGCGGGCAGCGATCGTGGAAGCGGCAGCCGCTCGGTGGGTTGATCGGGTTGGGTGGATCGCCGGCCAGCGGCGAAGCCTGCGTCCGCTGGTCCGGGTCCATCGACGGCACGGCGGAGAGCAGTGCCCGCGTGTAGGGATGCGCCGCCTGACCGTAGATGCGCTCGACCGGGCCGGTTTCGACGACCTGGCCGAGATACATCACCATCACGTAGTCGGAGATGTAATGCACGACGTGCAGGTCGTGCGAGATGAACAGGTAGGTCAGCTGGCGCTCGGCCTTGAGCTCCTGCAACAGGTTGAGCACCTGCGCCTGTACCGACTTGTCGAGTGCCGCGACGGCCTCGTCGAGGATGACCAGGCGCGGGTCGAAGGCCAGCGCCCGGGCGATGTTGACGCGCTGGCGCTGGCCGCCGGACAACTCGTGCGGATAACGGTTGGCGAACTGCTCTGGTTCCAGTCCGACCCGCGCCAGCAGCGCGTGCGCCTGGCGCATCGCCTCGGCGGCCGGCATGCCGTGCACGCGCGGGCCGTAGGCGATGGTTTCGGCGATAGTCAGGCGCGGGTTGAGCGAAGCGAAGGAGTCCTGGAAAACCATCTGCAGGCTCCGGCGGAATTCCTTCAAGCGGATGCCGCCGAATTCATCGACGCCCTCGCCGTCGAACACCATGTTGCCCGAATCGGCCGCCATTAGCCGGGCGATCAGGCGGGCGGTGGTCGATTTGCCGCAGCCCGATTCGCCGACGATGCCCAGCGTCTTGCCCTTGGGCACCGAAAAGCTGACGCCATCCACGGCATGGACGAACTTCTTGGTCCGTTCGAGCGGACCGCCACGCACGGCGAAATGCTTCTTGAGGTCGCGGACGACCAGCAGCGGCTGGGCCGGACCGCCCCGGTCCTGAGTCGGGGTCTGGGAATAGGAAGTGGTATTCATCGACGGATGTCCATGGCCGAGCGCACGCTGTCTGCGAGCAGATTGAATGCGATTGAAGTAACGAAGATCAGGGCGCCGGGCAGCGCCGCAATCCAGGGGTTGACGTAGATCGCCGAACGCAGCGTGTTGAGCATCAGGCCCCATTCCGGCTCCGGCGGCTTGACGCCGAGGCCGAGGAAGGAGAGGCCGGAGGCGAGGATCATGCTGACGCTGAGCAGGCCGGTGGCATAGACGAAGACCGGGCCGAGCACGTTGCCCAGCACATGCACGCGGATGATCGAAAAGGCGCCGGCACCGCTCATCCGCGCCGCCTCGATGTAGTCAAGCTGGCGCACCTGGGTGGTGACGCTTTCGGCGACCCGCACGACCTGTGGCACGAAGACCAGGGTCAGCGCCAGCAGGCTGTTGCTCATGCCCGGGCCGAGCGCGCCAGAGATGGCGACGGCGAGCAGCACTGAGGGGAAGGCGTAGAACACGTCGAGCACGCGCATGATGATCATGTTGACCCTACCGCCGACGTAGCCGGCAAACAGGCCGATCGCGGTGCCGATGCCGAAGGCGGCGAGCACCGGCACGACGCCCATGAGCAGCGACAGCCGGCCGCCATGCATCAGGCGGGAGAGCATGTCGCGGCCGAGTTCGTCGGTGCCGAGCAGGAAGCCGGGGCTGCCGATCGGCAGCAGGCGCTTGATCATGCTTGCCTTGTAGGGGTCGGCCGGGGCCAGCCAGGGCGCGAAGACGGCGGCGCCGATGATGATCAGCAGGACCAGACCGGCGGCCAGCGCCATCGGGTCGCGCCGCAACTGGCGCCAGACGACCAGCCAATAGCTGCGACTGGGTTGCGCGGCCGGTGCGGAAGGGGCGGTAGCCGGCAGGGAAAGTTCGAGAGAAGCGGACATCGATAGTCTCCGTTTAGCCGCGGCCCATGCGCGGGTCGATCAGCGGTTGCATGATGTCCACCAGCAGGTTGAGGACGACGAAGAACATGCAGAGCACAAGGATGGTTCCCTGCAGCAGCGGGATGTCGCGCTGGAAGATTGCGGTATTGAGCAGGAAGCCGGTGCCCGGCCAGGCGAAGACGGTTTCGACCAGAATCGAGCCGCCCATCAGGTAGCCGATCTGCAGGCCGGCGACGGCGAGTACGGTCGGTGCCGTGTTCTTGGCGATGTGGCGGAAGACGGCGACGCCGGACAGGCCGCGCGCCCGCAGCGCAGTGACGAATTCCTGTTCCAGCATGTCGGCGACCAGGGCGCGCACGGTGCGGGTGATGATGCCCATCGGGATCACCGACAGGGTCAGCGCCGGCAGCACCAAGTGGCGCATGTGCTCGACATCCCACAGCCATTCCGAGGAACCGCCGGGGCCGGCCCCCATGGCCGGGAACCAGGGCAGCCAGATGGAGAAGACGATGGTGAGCACGAGGCCCAGCCAGTAGTGGGGAATGCTGACGCCGATCACGGAAATGAAGGTCGCGACGCGGTCGATCCAGGTGCCGTGGCGGTAGCCGGCCAGCGCCCCGAGAATGCAACCAACCAGCACGCCGCCTAACGCAGCCATGCCGGCGAGTAGTAACGTGTTGCTGACCGCGCTCAGCACTTCGGCGGTAACGGCGCGGCCGGAGGCGATCGAGGTGCCAAGATCGCCCTGCACGGCGCGCAATAGCCACAAGCCGTATTGCACCGGCACTGGCTTGTCGAGACCGTAGGCGCTCTTCAGGGCGACGATGACTTCTTCCGGCGCATCGGCCGGGGCGATGGCGTTGAGCGGGTCGCCCGGCGCCAGATAGACCAGCACGAAGGAAACCACCGTCACGCTCAGCGCGATGGGGATGGCGTAGATCAGACGCTTGATGATGTAGGCAAACATGAGGCGCTTTCTTCAATCCGGCCGGGGCCGGTGAATGGCCGGGGCGAACCCCGGCCCGGTGGATCACATGCGGATGGTGGTCAGGTCCTGGAACCAGTGCTGGGCCTGGACGAATTCCTTGACCTTGGGCGAGATGGCGTGCGGATTGACGTCATGCACCACCCACAGCATCAGCGCGTCGTCGACCATCGATTGATGCACGAAGGAGAGCAGCCCGTCCTGCTTCTTGGTATCGAAGGTGGTACGGATCTGGTCGATCGCGGCATCGACCTTCGGGTTGTTGTAGCCCCCCCAGTTCACGCCGTTCGGCGCGACGTAACGGCTGTCGGCAAAGCGGGTCAGAGCGTAGAACGGGTCGGCGGTAACGTAACCGAGGTTGATCGCGGAGATGCCCTTGCCGGCGTTCATGTCGGCCTTGGCACCGCTACGCCAGTGCAGGTAGAGGTTTTCCAGTTCGACGACTTCGAAAGTCACCTGGATGCCGACTTCGGCCAGGCTTTGCTGGACGAACTCGTTCATGGGCAGCGACAGCATCTGGCCGGTACCGCCCTGGGCGATGATGACCTTGGCCTTGAGCGGCTTGGCTTGGCTGTAGCCAGCCTGAGCCATCAGGGCGCGGGCGGCGGGCAGGTCGTAGCCGATCTTGAAGTCCGGCTTGCCGAACCATGGGCTGGTCGCATCGAGCTGTCCCTTGGCCGGTGTCGCCAGGCCGCTCATCAGACTGACCACGGCATTGCGGTCGATCGCCAGATTGGCCGCCTTGCGCACCCGGATGTCGGTCCATGGGGAGCCTGGCTGGGTCGAGAAGTGATATGGCCAGACGTGCGGCGTGACGTTCTGCACCAGCTTGAAGCCGGCGCCCTTCAACTGCGGCAGCACGTCGGGCGGCGGCGTTTCGATGATATCGACCTGGCCGTTGAGCAGCGCATTGGCACGGGTCATCGCATCGGGGATCGGCACCAGCACAATGCGGTCAGTCTTGGCCATGCGGGTCTTGTCCCAGTAGGCGGTGTTCTTGATCAGATCAGCACGCTCGCGCGGCACCAGTTTGTCGAGCTTGAACGGGCCAGTACCGGACGGCTTGCTGGCCACCTTGTTCCAGTCCTTGCCCATGGTTTCCCACTGGGTCGGGCTGGAAATCAAGAACCAGGGCAACTGGTAGGGGAATAGTGCATCGACATCCTTGGTGGTGATTTCCACACTGTATTCGCCGACCTTGCGATAGGAGGCGATCGACGGAATGCGCGGGCGCACCTGGGCGCTCTGCTTGGCGTCGAATTGCGACGACTTGTCGGCCAGTACCTTGTCCAGGTTCCAGACCACGGCATCGGCATTGAACTCAGAACCATCGTGGAACTTGACGCCCTTGCGCAGCGTGAAGACCCACTTCTTGTTGTCCTTGGCATCAACCTTCCACTCGCTGGCCAGACCTGGCACCAGCTTGCCCGGACGATTGCCGACATTGGCCTCCCAGGCGACCAGCGGGTCATACAGGGTGTGGCCGGTGAACTGGTAGGCACCGGCACCGCGATCCGGCTGGCCGGTGGTCAGCGGTATATCGGCCATCGAAATGCCGTAACGGGCAACCGTTTCTGCATGCAATGTTCCATGTAGAGCCAGTGCCAGCGGGAGTGCTGCCAGCCAACGTGAAAGCTTCGTGTATTGGGGTTTCATGTAGATCTCCAGAGTGATGAAAACACTTTGAAGATTGCATGCAACGTGCCAATCCATCAGCTTTTTCGAATGTATTTTCTAAAGAGCTGTTCAATATAAAAATATCTTGAAATTGTTCTGATACTTGGAGTCGGCAACACAAGCCGCACCCGCATCAAGTCCTGTTGTATTGCATACAAAATGCACTTGGCCGGGGCATGTCAGCGCAAGATATAACCAGTTTGGGGCATGAAATGCGCGCCATATTTTGCTAATCAGAACACTTTGCTAGTTGTCCGTGAGGAGTCGGAGCGTATGACCGCTCAACTGTGGCCCCCGCTGTTCGACTATCGAGACAGCGGATGGCCGGTTTGGGTACGGAGTACGCATTCGCCAGAAAGGAAAGCTGCTGTTCGCGACCCCTCAAGGCTCAACGGCAGTTAAGCAGCGAATTGCTGCCCGATTGAGCGCATCAGGCCAACGGCCGTTATGGCCGACAAGCGGCCCGAAGTAATATTCAACGAACCAACTTAAGTGCCGCGAGCGATCGAATGACTGTCGCCAAGGCCTTGGAGTGCTGGGCAGTACCATCCCAAGTCTCGGCCAAGGCCGAGAGCAACTCGTCATTGGCAATCACCAACTCTCTACTCACCCCACCTTCGAGACGTTCAGCAAAAAGGCAAATTTCCTCGAACAATCGACTGGCACGACTTATCTTTCCACCAAGTAATCGGCTCACCTGCCCTTGGCTTGCTCCAACTAGCTCGGCAATCTGAACTTGGGAAATACCTTGTTTTTGGAACACTGAAGCTGCGTGCATTGCCCGTGCCTGTATGTTTTTTGTTTTCATTGTGTGCCTTCAATTAATGCCGGTCGTAAAAAGACTGGATCCGTGCATCGCAGTTTTCGACTCTATTGGCGAGTTTTCGACTTTAATACCCAGTTTTCGACAGTAATTGCCAAGAACAGCAGCAAAAAACAAGAAACCTTTTCCCCTCTTAGCACTCTTAGGCAGCGAGTGCTAATATATAGATGTAACTTGAAGGAGGACATTACGCTATGACCCATGCCCTGACACTTCCCATCCCGTCAGCAATCGGCAACATCGACGCCTATATTCAGGTGGCGAACCGATATCCGATGCTGGCTGAGGCAGAGGAAATCCGGCTGGCCGAGCGTTTCCACAACGAAGGCGATGTGGAAGCGGCGCGTCAGCTTGTGCTTTCGCACCTTCGTCTTGTCATCTCCATCGCCCGTGGCTATCTCGGCTATGGCCTGCCGCATGCCGACCTGATTCAGGAAGGCAATATCGGTCTGATGAAAGCCGTCAAGCGCTTTGACCCGACGCGCGGTGTCCGTCTGGTGTCGTTTGCCATGCACTGGATCAAGGCCGAGATTCACGAGTACATCCTGAAAAACTGGCGACTGGTCAAAGTGGCGACGACCAAAGCACAGCGCAAGTTGTTCTTCAACCTGCGCAGCCTGAAGAGCGATTACGAAGGCATCGACACGCTGACCGGCACGCAGGCGGCTGAAGTCGCGGCACGCTTGGGCGTCAAGCAGGACGAAGTGGTCGAGATGGAAACCCGCCTGTCGGGCCGCGATATCGCGCTGGAAGGCAACCCGGACGACGGCGACGAAGCGTTTGCGCCCATCGATTATCTGGCCGACTCGCGTTACGAGCCGACCCGCGTGCTGGAAAACAAGGCGGTCGCCCGCCTGCAGGATGAGGGGCTGCACGAAGCCTTGGCCACGCTCGATCCGCGCAGTCGTCGCATCGTCGAGGCCCGCTGGTTGCCGGAAGGCGAAGCCGCCACGCTGCACGATCTGGCCGCCGAGTTCGATGTTTCGGCCGAGCGGATTCGTCAGATCGAGGTCAAGGCGCTGCAGAAAATGCGCGGCGTGCTGGCCGAAGCCTGAGAGCGCATTTCGATTTTGGCCGTTTTTCCCGGTTGACCGTGGGAATGGCCTGAACAAGACAAAGGGAGCCGACCGGCTCCCTTTCTTTTTGCCCCGACCTCAGGGCGCCGGATCGACCGCCGCGTGACGCCCGCCGAAGCGGAAGACGTCCTTCGAGCAGACGTCGATGCACCGGCCGCAATTGGTGCAGTTTGGCGCCAGAATTACCGGGCCGACGCCCTTGCCTTCGCCCTTCAGTGCTGGCCGGATGACCTGCGGTTCGGGACACACCTCGAAACAGTCCATGCAATCGTTGCAGGCCGAGCGTTTGGTCGCGGCCACCCGCAACGGGCTCCACCGGCCAAGCAGGCTGTAGAAGGCGCCGACCGGGCAAAGCCGACCGCACCAGCCGCGACTCATCACGAACAGGTCGAACAGGAAAATAGCCAGGACCACGGTCCACGCCAGGCCCATGCCAAAAACCAGGCCGCGATGCAGCATCGACACCGGGTTAATCAGCTCCCACAGCACGACGCCGGTGACCGCCGAGCCAACGAAAGTCATGCCGAGAATCCAGTAGCGGGTATTGCGGCCTAGCTGCGCACTGCCCTTGATGCCAAGCCGGTCACGCAGCCAGCCGGCGGCATCGGTGACAACATTGACCGGACACACCCAGCTGCAATAGACCCGCCCGCCAACCAGCAAGTAAAACACCAGCACGATGGCCATGCCGACCAGACCGAGCGTTTCCGGGAGATGCCCGGTAACCATCGATTGCAGGGCAACATAGGGATCGGTTAGCGGCAAAACCCCCAGCGTGTAGCTGTAGGCCAGGTTGCCCTTGACGATCCACTGGCCGAACCATGGTCCGGCGAGGAACAGGGCAAGAAGCGAAAACTGCGAAATGCGGCGCAGGATCAGCCACTTGTGGGCGGCGAACCAGCCCTTTTCGGCGACCGCTTCGGCACCGATACGTTTTCCCTGGGCGGCGCTCATGGCTTGTCCCCCAATCCGGGCGGATGGCTCGGGACGGCACCCGCCTCGCTGCCGGGCATCCCTCGCATGGCCTCGGTGTGGCCGCTGGCCGGGTCGTAGTGACCGGGCAGAACCGCGCCTTCCGGCAGGCGGTCAGGCAGGTCGAGCATTTTCGTTTCATCGATCAGCGAATGGCCGGCCTTGGACTTTTCCTCCCAGCCCACCCGGTAGTGCTTGCCCAGTTCGCCCTTGGCCAGCTTGGCGGGCAGGATGCGGATGGCCGCTTCTTCGAGGACGCAGGACTTCTCGCATTTGCCGCAGCCCGTGCAGAACTCGGAATGCACGGTTGGCAGGAACATGGCGTGACGGCCGGTGCGCGTGTTGGGCACGATATCGAGGGTAATCGCCTTGTCGATCACCGGGCAGACGCGATAGCACACGTCGCAGCGCAGGCCGAGGAAATTGAGACAGGTTTCATGGTCGATGAGCACGGCGACGCCCATCTTGGCCTTGTTAATGTCGGTCAGGCCATGGTCAAGCGCACCGGTCGGACAAGCCTTGATGCAGGGGATGTCGTCACACATCTCGCACGGAATGTTGCGCGCGGCAAAAAACGGCGTACCGGTCGCCACCGGCGTTTCCGGCTTGGCCAGTTCGAGCGTGTTGTAGGGACAGTCGCGGACGCACATGCCGCAACGGATGCAGGCGCCGAGAAAGTCATCTTCCGGCAAGGCGCCGGGCGGTCGCAGGGCCAGTGCTGGCAGCGCCTTCGATTGCTTGGCGTAGAGGCCAAGACCAAGACCGAGCATGCCGACACCGCAAACCATCCTGGCTGAATCAAAAATAAACTGGCGACGTGCGGCGCCATTCTTGGGGGTAACTGGTTTCATTGCTTTCACGAGCCTTCATCTCCAGCGTAGCAAATGGGCCCCGCAGTCCACCGGCTATCGACCAGAACAATTTACGCCTGTCGGCAAGCAGCGCTTTAGCGCAGATCAAACTGACGGAAATACCCGGCGAGCGTCATCAATGGCCCGACGTGTTTGCCGGGGGCGCTTCATGACTATGCCGGAGGAATGCTAGGATGGCATTTCCACCCACTGCACCGCTGCCCTGAGGAGACAACCCTTGAAACAGTTCATGATGCTCTGCCTTGCCGCGCTTGCTTCGGCCGGCGCCACCGCCCAGACCGCTGGTTTCCTGTGCTGCAACATGCGCACCGATGGCGCCTGGATCAGCGACATCAATTATCTCGACGCGGGCAAGACGATGATCCCCGCCGGCACCCCGCTGACCATGAACGGTTTTGGCAAGAACCGCGTTCATGTCGTGATCAACGGACGCAAACAGGATATCGGCAACGACTACAGCCGCAGCCTTGGGCTTGACGCCTTTGCCAAGCGTTACATCGTCGATCAGGATCCGCTGGAGAAGCTCAGGAGCTATCCGAAAAAAATTCAGGATGCCATCGGCACGGCACGCCTGACCAAGGGCATGACCCGCGAGCAGGTCATCATGGCGGTCGGTTACCCGGTCAGCGACGAGAATCCGAGCCTGGAAAGCACGACCTGGCGCTACTGGCTGAACAGCTTTGCCGAATTCGATGCGATTTTTGACGACAAGGGCGTGCTGACCAGGATCGAAGCCGATGCCGGCATTCGCCCCCAGGTCGTCGCCGAATAACGCTCGCCGGCCGGTTCAGGCCGGGTTTCGCAGGCCCGGCAATACGGCCCTGGCATTTTCAGCCGTCTGCGCCGCAATGCTGGCCGCCGAGATGTTGCGCAATTCGGCCAGCACGTCGGCGATGCGCGGCAACTCGCCTGGCGCATTGCGCCCGCCATTGAGCCAGGCCGGCGGAATGTCCGGTGCATCGGTTTCGAGGACGATCGATTCGAGCGGGAGCGTTCTCGCCAGTTCGCGGATGCGCGTCGAGCCATCAAAAGTCATCGCCCCGCCAAAGCCGAGGGCGAAGCCGAGTTTGATGAATTCATCGGCCTGCTGCCGACTGCCGTTGAAAGCATGGGCAATGCCGCCGCGCACGCCGATCCGGCGCAGTTGTTTGAGCACCGGGTCGATGGCCCGGCGGACATGGAGCAGCACCGGCAGATCGAACTCGCGAGCCAGCTTCAGTTGTTCGACGAAAAAGTGGGTCTGACGCTCGGTGTCGAGGCCGCTTACGTAAAAATCAAGGCCAATCTCGCCGACAGCAACCGGCGGCGCCTGCTGTAGCCAAACGCGCAGCCGGGCCAAATCTTCCGGACTGGACTGGTCGACGTAAAGCGGGTGGATTCCGTAGGCCTCAAGGCAGGCCGGATAGTCGGCAATTTTCAATTTTGGCCGAAAATTCCGGTTGACCGTGACACCCGGCACCACGATCCGTCCCACCCCTGCCGCCATCGCCGCGGCATACACCGCATCGCGATCGGCATCGAACTCAGCCGCATCGAGATGACAGTGGGTGTCGATCAGCATTTCAGGAAAGGGAAATCCGGCTCGGCCAGCGCGCCGCTCATCAGGTCGGCCAAGGCCGCCGCCGAGCCGCACGCCATCGTCCAGCCCAGCGTGCCGTGGCCGGTATTGAGCCACAGGTTGCCATAACGTGTCTGGCCGATGATCGGCACGTTCGACGGCGTCGCCGGACGCAGGCCGCACCAGAACTCGGGCTCGCCGACCGTTTTGAGTTCGGGGAAAAGCTGGCGGGTGCGCGCGATCAGCGCCTGGCAACGCACCGGATTTAGATCCAGGTTGAAGCCGTTGAATTCAGCCGTGCCAGCGACGCGCAGGCGGTTGCCGAGGCGGGAAAAGACCAGCTTGCACTCGTCGTCGGTGACGCTGACCGTCGGCGCGACGCTATCTTCAGCCAGCGTCAGCGTCGCCGAATAGCCCTTGGCCGGATAGACCGGCAGGCTGATGCCGAGCGGTTTGAGCAGCTGCGGCGAATAACTGCTCAGGGCGACCACGTAAGCGTCGGCCGTCAGCAACTCGGCCCCGTTCCCGCCTTGCGCGACAACGCCGGCGATCTGGCTGCCGCCGGCCGCAATGCGTTCGATGGCTGTGCCAAAACGGAAATCGACACCGAGGGCAGCCGCCCGCTCGGCCAGGGCACAGGTAAATTTCTTGGCGTCGCCGGTTTCGTCGGAGCGAGTGTAGTCGCCACCAACCAGCAGCGCCTTGGCGCCGGCCAGCGCCGGTTCAATTTTCAGGCATTTTTCGGTGTCGACCGTGAGACGATCCAGGCCAAACTGACGCATCAATTGTGCCGCCTCGACCGCCGCCGAAAACTCCTGGCGATCGGTGTAAATATGCAGGATGCCGCGCTCGAGATGGTCGTATTCCAGCGCCAACTCCTGACGCAACGCCTGCAGGCGGCCACGACTGTACAGCGCCATCGCGACAATCGCCGCGATGTTGCGGCGGGTCCGGCCGGGCAGGCATTCGCCGAGAAAGCGCAGGCCCCAGGCCAGTTGCGCCGGATCGGCCCGCCAGCGCCAGAGCAAGGGCGCATCTTCGCGCCCCAGCCATTTCATCAGGTGGGTCAGTACATGGGGATTGGCCCATGGCTCGGCATGAGAAACTGAAATCTGCCCGCCATTGGCAAAGCTCGTTTCGTCGGCGGCCGCCGGCTGACGGTCAATGACCGTCACCTGATGCCCGGCGCGGGCGAGATACCACGCGCTGGTGGTCCCCACAACGCCGGCCCCCAGCACCAGCACTCTCAAGTGTCGCCTCCCCTTTCACGGGTAATGCGAGTGACCTCCGGGATGTGGCGCATGCCGCGCATGACCTGCGCCAGATGATTGCGATGGGCAACCTGGATGGTGAAGCGCAGCGAGGTAAACAGACGTTCCGGGTCGGCATCCATCGAAACATGCTCGATGTTCGAACCGGCCTCGGCAATGGCCGAGGCAACCTGAGCCAGCACGCCGCGCGCATTCTTGACCTCGACGTTGATGCGGATATCGAACAGCTTGCCCTCTTCCGGCTCCCATTCGACGTCGATCCACTTTTGCGGCTCGGTTGAGCGTGACTTGCGGATTGCCTGGCAGTCGTGCGTGTGAATGATCAGGCCGCTGCCCTTGCGGATCGAGCCGATGATCGGATCGCCGGGAATCGGCTGGCAACAGCGCGCCAGCTGGATAGCCATGCCTTCGGTGCCGTGGATCGCCAGCGCCATGCCGCTCGGCACGTCATGCGCCATGTCCTCGCGGGCCAGCAGGCGGCGGGCGACGACCGAAGGCAGCCGCTTGCCGAGGCCGATTTCGGTATAAACCTCTTCGATATTCTTCTGGCCGCCGGACTTGACCATCTGATCCCAGGCCGCCGTCGGGATCGAAATCGGGACAACGCCGAGCGACAGCAATTCCTGGCGCAGCAGGCGCTCGCCGAGGCGGGCCGACTCCTCGTTCTGCATGGTGCGCAGGAAATGGCGGATCTTGCTGCGTGCCCGGCCGGTCTTGACATAGGTCAGCCACACCGGGTTCGGGCTGGCCTGTGGCGAGGTGATGATCTCGACCAGATCGCCATTGCGCAGATCGGTGCGCAGCGGTGCCAGCTCGTGATTGACGCGGGCCGCCGAGCAGTGGTGACCAACGTCGGTATGCACCGCGTAGGCAAAGTCGACCACCGTCGCACCGCGCGGCATGGCCATGATCTTGCCCTTCGGCGTGAAGACGTAAACCTCGTCCGGGAAGAGATCGATCTTGACGTTCTCGAAGAACTCGGCCGAATCGCTGGTCTGCATTTCGAGCAGCGATTGCAGCCATTTGTGCGTCTTGATCTGCAGGTCGGCGCTCGACTCGTCCATGTCCTTGTACAACCAGTGGGCGGCGACGCCCTCTTGCGCCACATTGTGCATTTCGCGCGTGCGAATCTGCACTTCGACTGGCGTGCCATAAGGGCCGATCAGTGTCGTGTGCAGCGACTGATAGCCGTTGGCCTTGGGAATCGCGATGTAGTCCTTGAACTTGCCGGGCACCGGCTTGAACAGGCTGTGCAGCGCGCCCAGGGCCAGATAGCAGGTTGGCACGTTGTCGACGACGACGCGGAAGCCGTAAATATCGAGCACCTGCGAAAACGACAGGTGCTTGTCCTTCATCTTGCGGAAAATCGAGTACAGGCTCTTCTCGCGGCCAAACACCTCTGCCTTCAGCCCGGCATGTGCCAGTTTGTCGTTGATGCCGTCGAGAATCCGGGTCAGCAGTTCCTTGCGGTTGCCGTGCGCGGTGCTCAGCGCCTTGGTCAGCACCTCGGCGCGATGCGGGTGGATGAGCCGGAACGAGGTATCCTGCAACTCGCGGTAGAGCTTGTTGAGGCCCAGCCGCAAGGCAATCGGGGCGTAGATTTCCAGCGTTTCGCGGGCGATGCGGGTGCGCTTGTCGGCACGCATCGCCGACATCGTCGCCAGATTGTGCTGGCGGTCGGCGAGCTTGATGAGCACGACGCGCAAATCGCGCGCCATGGCCATCAGCATCTTGCGGAAATTCTCGGCCTGCGCCTCCTGGTAGGAGGCAAATTCCATCTTGTCGAGCTTGGACAGACCATCGACCAGCTCGGCGACTTCTTTGCCGAATTTTTCGGCCAGCTCGTGCTTCGTCGTGCCGGTATCTTCGAGCACGTCATGGAGCAGCGCCGCGGCAATCGCGTCGGCATCCATCCGCCACTCGACAACGGCACCGGCCACGGCCAGCGGATGCGTAATATAGGGTTCGCCCGACATCCGCCGCTGACTGGCGTGCGCCTTGGCTGCGTAGGCATACGCAGCCTTGATTTTCTCTAGCTCAGCGGGGGATAGGTAATCGAGACTATCGAGGAAAACCCGGTAGGCGGGTTCTACATCAGCAGGCGGCAGAGGCGACGGCGCGGAATCCATCAGTCTTCACCGCCCCAACCTTCAGCCTTGGCCGCGGTTAAGCACTTCCAGACCAATCTTGCCGGCGCCCATTTCCTTCAGCGCAACAACAGTCGGCTTGTGCTTTTCACCGTCGACCAGCGGCGTCGCGCCATTGGCCAACTGACGGGCACGATGGGCGGCAGCCAGGGTCATCATGAAGCGATTGGGGATTTTTTTCAGACAGTCATCAACGGTAACGCGAGCCATGGGAACCTCAAAAATCAGATCATTCTTTGAAACAGGGCGGCGTGCCGGGCACGCTGGGCCCCAAAGCTCAGGCGGGAGGCGCGCACAACAGCGCGCAAATCATCCAGAGCCTGAGCCAACTGGTCGTTAATAATAACATAGTCGAATTCCCCGACATGGCGCATTTCGGCCTGCGCAGCGGCAAGACGGCGGGAAATGACGTCGGCACTGTCGGTGCCGCGGCCGGTCAGACGACGGGTCAGCTCTTCCATCGACGGTGGCAGGATGAAGACGCCAATCGCCTGTGGAAACAGGGCGCGCACCTGCTGCGCCCCCTGCCAGTCGATCTCGAGCAGGACATCACGATCCGCTGCCAGCTGGTCGGCGATCCAATTCTTCGAGGTGCCGTAGAAATTGCCATGTACCTCAGCCCATTCGAGGAACTCCTGACGGCCAATCATGGCCTGGAATTCGGTGGCATCCACGAAATGATATTCGCGCCCGTTTTCCTCCCCCGGACGCGGCGCGCGAGTGGTGTAGGAGATGGAAAGCTGGACGGTTTTTTCCTGCTCGAGGAGCAGTCGAACCAGCGTCGTCTTGCCGGCACCGGACGGTGCGGCCACTACATACAGATTTCCGGCCATGGGACACCTCAGAAAAGCACCCGCCGCGGCGGGATTACCAATTTGCTACGGTCAACTGGAAAAAACGGCCCAAATTGAAATTGGCCTGCGCGGTCCGCAGGCCAACGCCCCACTACCAATTTATTCCAGGTTCTGGATCTGCTCGCGCATTTGCTCGATGAGCAGTTTGAGTTCCATCGACGCCTGCGACACCTCGGTGATCGCCGATTTCGAACCGAGCGTATTGGCTTCGCGGTTGAGTTCCTGCATCAGGAAATCGAGGCGCTTGCCACAGGCGCCGCCCTGCTTGAGCACGCGCTCGACTTCATCGAGGTGGGTGGTCAAACGCGCAAGCTCTTCGGCCACATCGATGCGTGTCGCGAAGACGGCAACCTCCTGGAGGACGCGGTCGTCGCTGGCACCGCCCAGCGCCTCGGTCAGACGCTGGCGCAGCTTTTCGGTGTAGATGGCCTGCGCCTCGGGGATACGGGGTGCGACGCGGCGGACGATGTCGCGCATGGCGTTGACGCGGTCGATGATGGTTTCAGCCAGCTTGTCGCCTTCGCGGCCGCGGGTTGCCGTGAAATCGACCAGCGCGTCGCGCGCCAGGGCCATGACTTCGGGGCTCAGGGCGGCGAAGTCAACATTCTGTTCGCCGAACATGCCGGGCCAGCGCAGGGTTTCGTTAACTGACAGCGGCGTCGCCTCGGGCATTTCGCAGCGTACGCGTTCGTTCAGCGACTTCAGCGTGGCCAGCAACTCGCCGTTGATTTTGAGCTGATCGGCCTTGGCCGCCGCCGCATTGAAGGAGAGACGGCACTCGACCTTGCCGCGATTGATCCGCGCGGCGAGCAGTTCGCGCAGCGGAATTTCCAGCGCGCGAAGATCTTCGGCCACCCGGAAATGGAAATCGAGATAGCGTGAATTAACGCTTTTTAGCTCGAGTTGCAGCGTTCCGTGCTCTAAATCACGTGTTTTAACGGCATAACCGGTCATACTACAAATCATTATCGGGAATCCCTTGCTTTACAGTCCGGACAACACGCCCGAAAATGCCTGAAATTGCATCATAACCGCGAGCTCCATGGCGCAACAAGCCAATCAGCCGTTACCCAACGGTCACCTGCTGGAAGAGTACACAATAGACCGCCAACTTTCGCTTGGCGGCTTTTCCATTGTCTATCTGGCGACCGACACGGCCGGCCGGCAGGTTGCCATCAAGGAATACCTGCCGAACAGCCTTGCCCTGCGCACGCGCGGTGAAATCAACCCGGTCATTTCCGCCGAGCATCTGGGTGCCTTCCGCTATGGCATGAAGTGCTTTTTCGAGGAAGGCCGTGCCCTGGCTCGCCTCTCGCACCCCAACGTGATTCGCGTTTTGAACTTTTTTCGCGCCAACGACACCGTTTACATGGTCATGGAGTACGAGCATGGCCGGACGCTGCAGGAGTTCATCCAGAAACATCAGGGCCATATTTCCGAGCGTTTCATGCGCGGCGTGTTTACCCGCATGCTCAATGGCCTGCGCGAAGTGCACTCGAACAAGCTGCTGCACCTCGACCTCAAACCCTCGAACATTTACCTGCGCGGCGACAATACGCCGGTCCTCATCGACTTCGGCGCCGCCCGCCAGACGCTGATCACTGACCAACCGATCCTCAAGCCGATGTACACCCCTGGCTTCGCCTCGCCCGAGCATTACGGCTCCCGCAAGGATCTCGGACCGTGGAGCGACATTTACAGCGTCGGCGCCTCGATGTACGCCTGCCTGGCCGGCAGCGCGCCGCAAGCCGCCGATTCGCGCATGAAGAAGGACACCCTGGCGCCGGCCATGATGCGCTGGGATGGCCAGTTTTCCGACCGCCTGCTCGAGATCATCGACTGGTGCCTCAACCTCAACCATCTTTACCGTCCGCAAAGCGTTTTTGCCCTGCAAAAGGCGCTTGTCGAGACCGTCACCCCACCCCGCCCGAAGCCGTCACCGAGCTGGATTGGCCGCTTCGTCGATAAACTCAGGAAGCCGATGCAATGAGATTCACCATTTATCAGGAAAGCCGTCAGGGCGGCCGCGCCAACAACGAGGACCGGACGACCTATTGCTACTCGCGCGATGCGCTGCTGATGGTCGTCGCCGACGGCATGGGCGGCCATCACTACGGTGAAGTCGCCGCCCAGATCGCCGTTCAGACGCTGGCCGACGCTTTCCAGCGCGAGGCGCGCCCGGTGCTCGGCGACCCCTTCCGCTTCCTGCAAAAGGGCATGACCAACGCCCACCATGCGATTCTTGATTACACCGCCCGCCACCGCCTGAAGGACACGCCGCGCACGACCTGCGTCGCCTGCATCATCCAGGACAATGTCGCCTACTGGGCGCATGCCGGCGACTCGCGGCTGTATCTGATCCGCGATGGCAAGGTCGTCACCCAGACCAAGGATCATTCGCGCATTCGGCTGCTCGTCGAAGAAGGCATGATCACCGAAGCGCAGGCCGTGTTTCATCCGGACCGCAACAAGATCTACAGCTGCTTGGGCAGCCCGCATCCGCCGGAAATCGAGTTCTCGCGCAAGACACCGCTTGACCATGGCGACGTCGTCCTGCTCGCTACCGACGGCCTGTGGGGCGAAATGCCCGGCGAGATGATGGCGGTCGCCCTGAAGGGCGCCAATCTGCTGCAGGCCGTACCGATGCTGCTCAACCAGGCCGAACTCAAGGGCGGCGCCCACGGCGACAACCTGTCCGTCGTCGCCGTGCGCTGGGAAGACGCCTACGTCGAAACGGCGAGCAGCGCCATTTCGACCCAGACAATGACCCAGGACGAAGTCACCACACGCCTCGACGAATTCGGTCGCAATCCTTCCTACAAGAGCGATCTCTCCGACGACGAGATCGAAAAGGCGATCGAGGAAATCCGCTCGGCCATCGACAAATACAACCCGAAAAAATAAGGAAAACCATGCGCCCCAGCCAACGCCAGCCGGACCAGCTCCGCACCGTCAAGATCACCCGCAATTTCACACGCCACGCCGAAGGCTCGGTGCTCATCGAAATGGGCGACACCCGTGTGCTGTGCACGGCCAGCGTCGAGGAAAGCCTGCCGCCTTTCCTGCGCGGCAAGGGCCAGGGCTGGGTGACGGCCGAGTACGGCATGCTGCCGCGCGCCACACACACCCGGTCGTCGCGCGAAGCGGCCAAGGGCAAGCAGACCGGCCGGACGCAGGAAATCCAGCGCCTGATCGGCCGCAGCCTGCGCGCCGTGACCGATCTCAAGGCCCTCGGTGAACGCCAGATCACGCTCGATTGCGACGTCCTGCAGGCTGACGGCGGCACCCGCTGCGCCTCGATCACCGGCGCCTGGGTCGCCCTCTACGAAGCGGCCGGCAAGCTGCCCGCCAATCCGGTGCGCGACCACGTTGCCGCGATTTCGGTCGGCATCTACAAGGGCGCTCCAGTCCTCGACCTCGATTACCCGGAAGACTCCGACTGCGACACCGACATGAACGTCGTCATGACCGGCAATGGCGGCATCGTTGAAATCCAGGGCACGGCCGAAGGCGAACCGTTTACTCGCGAGCAGATGAGCGTGCTCGTCGACCTCGCCACCATGGGCATCCGCCAGCTCACCGCCGCCCAGCAAAGCGCCCTCGCAGCGTGAGTTCCGGCATGAAAAAGCTCGTCCTCGCCTCCAATAACGCCAAGAAGATGAAGGAGCTCAACGCGCTGCTGGCGCCGCTCGGCTTCGAAGTCATTCCGCAGGGCCAGCTCGGCATTCCGGAAGCCGAGGAGCCGCATTGCACCTTCGTCGAGAACGCCCTGGCCAAGGCCCGCCACGCCGCCCAGGCTTCCGGCCTGCCGGCGCTGGCCGACGACTCCGGCCTGTGCGTCGCCGCCCTCGGCGGCGCGCCCGGCGTCTATTCGGCCCGCTATGCCGGCGAACCGAAATCGGATGTCCGCAACAACGAAAAACTGCTCGCCGACCTCGCCGGCCAAACCGACCGCCGCGCCCATTTTGCCTGTGTGCTGGTCCTTGTCCGTTCGGCCGACGACCCGCAGCCGATCATCGCCGAAGGCGAATGGCACGGGACCATCCTCGAAGCCCAGCGCGGTGCCGACGGTTTCGGCTACGACCCGCTGTTCTACGTCCCGACCCACTGCCAGACGGCGGCCGAACTCGATGGCACGATCAAGAACCAGCTGTCGCACCGCGGCCAGGCCATGCAGAAACTGATCGCCCGCCTGCCGACGCTGTAAACCGTGGCGCGCACGATTCCCATTTTTAGCCAGAAATCCCGGTCGACCGTAGCAAACCTGGAATTCCGCGTTTCGCCGCCGCTGGCGCTCTACGTCCATGTGCCGTGGTGCGTGCAAAAGTGCCCGTACTGTGATTTCAACTCGCACGAGGCGAACGGCACGATTCCCGAGCGCGAGTACGTCGATGCGCTGATCGCCGACCTGCAATCGGCCCTGCCGCTGATTTGGGGCCGGCCGGTGCAGACCGTTTTCTTTGGCGGCGGCACGCCCAGCCTGCTCTCGCCGGCGGCCATCGACGAACTGATCGCCGCCTTCCGGGCGCTGGCCATGCTGGCGCCGGATGCCGAGATCACGCTCGAAGCCAACCCCGGCACGGTCGAGGCGGAGAAGTTTGCCGGCTTCCGCGCGGCCGGCGTCAATCGCCTGTCGCTCGGCATCCAGAGCTTCAACGACGATCATCTGAAAGCCCTCGGCCGCATCCACGGCGCCGCCGAAGCGAAGCGCGCCGCGCAACTGGCCGGCGAGCATTTCGACTCGTTCAATCTCGACCTGATGTACGGCCTGCCTGGCCAGACGCACGAGCAAGCGCTCGCTGACGTCGAAACGGCGCTGAGCTTTTCGCCCTCGCACCTCTCCTGCTACCAGCTCACACTGGAGCCGAACACCCGATTCGCCGCCTTCCCGCCCGAATTGCCGGAAGGCGACATCTGCGCCGACATGCAGGAAAGCATCGAGGCTCGCCTGGCCACCGCAGGTTTCAGCAATTACGAAACCTCGGCCTTCGCCCAGCGCGGCAAGCAGTGCAAACACAACCTCAATTACTGGTATTTCGGCGACTACCTCGGCATCGGCGCCGGAGCCCACTCCAAGCTGACGCTGCACGACCGCGTGCTACGCCAGATGCGCTGGAAGCACCCGAAGGCCTATCTCGACAACATCCGCAGCGGCAATGCCGTGCAGGAAGAAACCCAGGTCGAAGCCAAGAGCCTGCCCTTCGAATTCATGATGAATGCGCTGCGTTTGGCCGATGGTTTTCACCCGTCGCTATACGAAGCTCGCACGGCGCAGCCCATGATCGGGATCCAGTCGGAACTGAAGGCGGCGGAAGCCGATGGCCTGCTCGAAATCGGCCCGGAAAAAATTGCACCGACCGCGAAGGGTCGGCGCTTTCTCAACGTTCTGCTCGAACGTTTTCTTTAGCTGAACAGACCACCCTTTTTCAGCATATCCAGCCCCTGAGCCAGCAGATCGCCGCCTTCGGGCACCTGGCCATTCGGGGTCAGCTTGTCGACCAGTTGCGGCAGCAGATCGGCCAAACCGCCGGATGCTTGCTCCGTCGACATGCCCAATTGCGCGGCAATGTTCTGCAACTGACCGCCGCCAAGCACCGCCTGAATCTGCTCGGCCGAGATCGGCAAATTCTGACCGGTGGAAACCCATGAATTGACGATACTGCCCAGACCACCCTGCTGAAAGGACTGAACCAGCCCGGCCAGACCACCGGTCTGCGGGTTGTTGATCAATTGCATGACAACGTTCAACAAGGGGCTTTCGCCACCCGACTGTCCGCCAGCCAGAGCGCCGACGACGGAATCAAGAAGACCCATGATTATTCCTCAAAAAAGTTAAGTGGAACAATCCTAATCCAGCGGCATGACGCCAATTGTGAATATTTGCGAAAAGCAGCTGGCTAGGCAGCGAGCTTCTTCTGCGCCGCTGACGCCTCTTCGCGCACGCGCTTGGCTTCGTCGAGCAGGTAGCGCTGGTAGTCTTCCAGATCGCCGTCGAACGGCGCCACGCCGCCCTTGGAAACCAGCCAGAACTCGTCGCAGACCGAGCGCAACAGCGCGCGGTCGTGGCTGACCAGCATGACGGTGCCTTCGAATTCGTTGAGGGCGACGGCCAGCGCCTCGCGGGTGTTTAGGTCGAGGTGGTTGGTCGGCTCGTCGAGCAGCAGCAGGTTGGGCCGTTGCCAGACGATCATGCACAGCACGAGGCGGGCCTTTTCGCCGCCGCTCATGGTGCCGACCGCCTGCTTGACCATCTCGCCGCCAAAATTGAAGGTGCCGAGGAAGTTGCGCAATTCCTGCTCGCGACCCGGCACGTTGCTGCGGCCGTTGGCGATAGCCTCCTTGGCCAGCCGAACCATGTGTTCGAGCGGTGTGTCCTGCGGGCGCAACACGTCGAGTTCCTGCTGGGCGAAGTAGCCGATGTTGAGGCCCTTGCCTTCGGTCACGTCGCCGCTGATCGCCTTGAGGTCGCGGGCAATGGTCTTGACCAGCGTGGACTTGCCCTGGCCGTTGGCACCCAGGATGCCGATGCGCTGGCCGGCCATCACCGAACGGTTGATGCCGCGCACGATGACGGTCGGCGGCGTGCCGGCCGGCGCTTCTTCGGCCGGCGGGTAGCCGATGGTGACATCCATCATCGACAGCATGGGATTGGGCAGGTTCTGCGGCTCCTGGAACTCGAAGGTGAATTCGGCATCGGCCAGCACCGGCGCGATCTTTTCCATGCGGTCGAGCGCCTTGACCCGGCTCTGTGCCTGCTTGGCCTTGCTGGCCTTGGCCTTGAAGCGGTTGATGAAAGATTGCAGGTGGGCGATCTTCTCGGCCTGCTTGGCCATCGTCGCCTGCTGGAGCAGCATCTGCTCGGCGCGCATGTCTTCGAACTTGCTGTAGTTGCCGCCGTAGCGGACCAGCTTGGCGTTGTCGATGTGCAGTGTGACGCCGGTGATGGCATCGAGGAATTCGCGGTCATGGCTGATCATGACCAACGTGCCCTGGTAGCGTTTCAGCCAGGCTTCGAGCCAGACCAGCGCGTCCAAGTCCAGGTGGTTGGTCGGTTCATCGAGGAGCAGGATGTCGGATGGGCACATCAAAGCGCGGGCCAGTTGCAAACG
>VIKE01000010.1 GCA_008080565.1 Rhodocyclaceae bacterium
CTTCGTCTGCAGCAGAGAGGCAAGATTATGAAGAACTTCTCACCTCCCGTCAAGCTTTTCAGAGAATTCCTGAAATATTTCTTTCAAACTCCAGAAACCTTACGTTCAATTAAAACCACTAATCAAACTATTTTCTGGTTGCGGGAGCAGGACTTGAACCTGCGACCTTCGGGTTATGAGCCCGACGAGCTGCCAACTGCTCCATCCCGCGTCCGTCAGAAGAGGGCGCATTATCCAGAGCTTGTTGCAGTGCGTCAAGGACAATCGTAAAAAAAGAGACTATTTCTTTTCGATCCACTCGACCATGGACGACCACTGGTCAACATCTCGTCGATGCTTTGCTCGCGGAGGGTCAAATACCGTTGCACCAGCCGCAGCCACGTTTACGTAATTCTGTGTATTTCTCAAGTAGGCAACGATAGGAATATCGAAGTGCTTCAGAAACTCTTCAAGCATTGCTGCTGCCCGGGTACGCGGATCAACCCGCATCGCCACGATTCCAACCTTTACCCGCTGGCCACGAATTTCGTTGCGGATTGAATTCAAGAAATCCTCTGTGGCGGCCATATCAAAAACTGATGGCACCAACGGCACAATCACCTTATCCACCGTTCGCAGATAGTCGGTCAACTTGTATCCCTGCAACCCGGCAGGCGCATCAACCACAACCCAGTCTGCCTCCTTCGGCAAACTGAGGGAAATCTGGTTCCCGGCAAAGTAACCGGTAATTGCCGGCAATGCCGGGTCGCGAAACGCCATCCAGCGCAGCGATGACTGTTGGCGATCAAGATCGCACAAGGTCGTTTTCTTGCCTTTATTTGCAAAGTAGCCGGACAGATTCGTCGCCAGCGTTGTCTTGCCAGCCCCGCCCTTCGGATTTGCAACCAGAACTGCCCGCATATGACCTCCCCTTATATATTTGCGGGGTCATTATATTCGCCACCTCAAAGGGCTCATAGATGCATAAAATGGATGCTTTCCTTCCATCAGAACCATCATGGCCACAAAAGCAGCTAGCGACCGTCAGGGCATTCAATCCATCGAGGTGGGATTTCGACTGTTGAACGTACTGGCGGCAACCAATCGCCCGATGATGTTGCGCGACATCGCCAAAGGCGCCGGGATGCCCGCGGCGAAAGCACATAGATATATGGTCAGCTTCCTCCGTATAGGGATCGTGGAGCAGGACAACAGTAGCGGTCGCTACGATCTGGGAGCCTATGCTCTGGAATTGGGGCTTTCCGGACTCGGGCGACTTGATCCGGTCCGCCTGGCCGGTCCTATTCTTGAGACGCTCTGCGAAGAGATTCAGGAGACCGTTGCTCTCGCCGTATGGGGCAACCACGGGGCGACCATTGTTCGAATCGTCGACGCCGGCGGCCCGATAACGATCACGCTGCGCGCCGGGACCGTCTTGCCGCTGTGCAACTCGGCAACAGGACGTGCTTTCGCCGCCTTCTACCGTTCGCCATTCCTAAAGAAAAAGCTCGACGAAGAGTTAAAGGAAATCTCCGACGCGAGCAACACAGCCATCACGACGGTTCGCAGACGGCTCGAGAAGAACCTGACAGAAATTCGTTCACACGGGATCAGCCGTGCATCAGGTAGCCTGACCCCGGGCATCAACGGCTTTAGCGCCCCCGTATACGATCACACGGGTACTATGGTTGCCGCGATTACCTCGTTGGGTTCAATCGGTGAATTTAACGTGGAATGGGATAGCCCCGTAGCCAAGGCAATGCTTGAAGCCTCAAAAGCGCTATCGCACCGTCTTGGCCATGGCAGCCTGGCCGAATGACCTGCCCGGACGATTGAGAGTGGATAGACCAACCGCTCAGTATCTACAGGCTGCATATATATGTAGATCAGAAATAAGCCACCTCAAAAAAACGGCCGCTCCAGGGCGGCCGAAAGACTCACAGAGGAAAAGTTCAGCAGGTTAGTGCTTCATGATTTTCAATGTCTGGATAGTGGTGTACTCCTCCAGACCATAGTGACCAAACTCGACGCCAATTCCCGATTGTTTGACGCCGCCGAAGGGCGCATCCGGCTGAATAGCGCCATGCTCATTAATCCATGCTGTGCCGCACTCAAGACGCAGAGCCAACTGCGAGGCCCTCGCCAGGTCATTTGACCAGACAGAGCCGCCAAGGCCGTTCGGATTGTCATTGGCCCGGCTGATGACTTCATCAATATCGGCGTACTTGATGATCGGCAGAATCGGACCGAACTGCTCTTCATCAACCACCCGCATACCGTCAGTGACATCGGCCAGCACAGTCGGCTCGTAAAAATAGCCTTTGCCTGAGCGCGGAGTTCCACCGGAAAGAACACGGGCACCGCGCGCCTTGGCGTCTTCGACCAGGGCGGCGACGTAATCAAGCTGCTTGCGGTTCTGCACAGGGCCGAGTTGAGTTTCCGCCAGGAGGCCGTCACCGACCACGGCTTCGCGAGCCAGGCGTGCGAGTTCCTGGCAGAGTTCCTCGTAGATACTTTCATGCACATAGAGGCGCTTGAGACAGGCGCAGGTCTGACCATTATTATGGAAGGTCACGCCGAACAGTTTGGCGGCGACGCCTTTCGGATCGACATCCGGCAGCACGATGCCTGCATCGTTGCCGCCCAGTTCCAGCGTCAGGCGCTTCAGGTTACCGGCAGCGCTTTCCATGATGCGGCGACCAGTCGGAGTCGAGCCAGTAAAGACAATCTTGTTAATATCCGGGTGCCTGGCAACGGCTTCACCCACTCCGGAATCGCGTTCGGCCGAAACAACGTTGAGGACACCGGCTGGCAAAACCGTGTTGGCAAGTTCGACAAAGTGCAGGGTAGCAACCGGGGTCAGTTCCGAAGGCTTGATGACGACCGTGTTGCCAGCGCGCAGGGCTGGCATGACGTGCCAAATGGCGATCATCAACGGCCAGTTCCAAGGCGTGATGGAGGCGACGACGCCAAGCGGCTTGCGATGCACCTCGATGCGCGCGTCATCGTTGTCCTGAATGACCTCGACCGGCAGTTCCAGGTCTGCCGTCACGTGCGTCCACGCAATCGATCCGCCGACTTCCATACCGGAGCCAACTCCGTTCAGGCCGTTCAGCGGCTTGCCGGTTTCCTTGGTTACCTGCTCCATCAGGGCCGGCGCGTTGGCTTCGAGCAGGCCGGCCAAGGCATGCACCAGTCTCTTCCGCTCGGCATCCGGGGTCCGGCTCCAGGCCGGGAAAGCGGCGCGAGCGGCGGCAACTGCAGCATCGAGATCGGCCACAGTACCGGCCGGCACGCTGGCGAAGGCTTCACCGGAGGCCGGGTTGATCACATCAAAAGTACTGACGGCCTGAACCTGCTTGCCGCCGATAGTCATTGAATATTTTTCCATCTCGTCTCCTTCTTTGTTTTTGTGATGATCAGTTTGCGCTCGTTGTCGTACCAGGCATAACCACGCCGCGCTTTGAAAAACCTACCAGTGATCCCTGCCCAGCACCTACCACAGCCGTCATCGACAGACGGTCATCACGCTGAGTCCAGACAAACGTTGCACCAAGATCTGCGCTTTCAATCTGTACGCCATCAAGACCGACCCCGAGAACCTTGTCGCCGACCTCAACGATATCCGTGATCGAACTCTTGCTTCCCGTTACTACGTTAGTCCAGTTTTTGCCATCGTCGGTGCTGCGAAAAAGCGTTCCGCGCAAGCCGGCGACGATCAGCGTGCCGTTGGCCAAGGCCGTCCCCGACCAAAACGAACCCTTGTAGCCAGTATTCAGGTATTGCCAGCTCTGGCCGCGATCATCGCTGCGCAGGACAAGGCCGCGCTCGGCCGCAACGAACAGACTGCCTTTGGGCGAGGCAAATACCTTGAACAAGTTGCGGTCGGCCTTGCCGCCTTCCGGCGGTGCCGACAGATTGATCGTTTCCCAAGTCTTGCCACCATCATGTGTACGCAACACCAGCGACCACAAACCAACAGCAATACCTTCGTTCGCATTGAAGAAATGTACCGAGAACAGCGGCCGGTCTTCGGCCGTATCGCTGCGCTGGATTGCCCAGTTGTCACCGCCATCGACGGTATGCATGATCACGCCCCAATGGCCGACGGCCCAGCCATTTTTGGCATCGGCAAAGGAAACTGCCGTCAGAGTTGAGGAGACCGGAACACCGGCTGCCTGACGAAAGGTTTTGCCCTCGTCATCGGAGAGCAGCACGATACCGTAGTCGCCAACCGCGACGATGCGCTTGCCGGCTCGGGCCGCGCCCAGCATCGGGGCCAATGTTGCTGCGGTCGACTTGGCTGCAGCACGAATTTTCAGGACCGCCGGTTCGGCCAGCGCTTGTGCCTGGGCGGCGCAACTCAGCAGCATCAGCACAGCGAGGCCAAGGGAGAGTTTGATCTTGTTGAAAGCCATAATGTCCTCTCAGTGAGCCAGAATGCCAGGAGCACGAACCGGCGTCTTGCGCGGGAACAACTTTTCCAGCCAGACCGCGAAGGCTGGCAGTGCCGTCATCGCCATGACCATGTTAACCATGAACATGAAGGCGAGCAGCTTGCCCATGTCAGCCTGGAACTTGAGATCGGAGAAGGCCCAGGTGGCGACACCGACGGCCAGCGTGATGGCGGTAAAGATGGTCGCCGTGCCGACTTCGAGGATCGAGTTCTCGAGCGCCTTGACGATATCCAGCCCCTCCGCCATGTGCATCTGCAGACGGTTATAGATATAGAAGGCGTAATCGACGCCGATACCGACCGCCAGCACCATGACCGGCAAAGTGGCAACGGTCAGGCCGATTTCCAGTTCCTTCATGAACCAGTAGCCAATGAAAGTACCGACTGTCAGCGGCAGGCAGCAGGCGATTACGGCACGGAAGTCGCGATAGACCATGGCCACCAGGAAGATGATCGCGGCGTAGACATAGAGCATCATCGGCATTTCGCTATGCTCAACCTCGTCATTGACGGCAGCCAGGACACCGGCGTTACCGGAAGCAAGGCGGATCGTGACCCCCTCCATCTTGTTGGCGCTGCGGAAGGCCTTGACCTTGTCAATCACGCGATTGATCGTGGTCGCTTTGTGGTCATTCAGGAACAGGTGCACCGCCGTCATACTGCAGTCCTTGCGCATGTAGCCGCGCATCCGGCCGATCTCGGTGGACAGCGCCGCGTAGTTGCCCGGATCGATCGGGATGGCCGCCATCTTCGGATTACCTTCGTTGTAGCCCTCGTTGTAGGTGCGCAACTGGCCGGAATAGGAAATCGCCGATAACACACCTTCGGTGTTCTGGAGTTCCCAGACGAACTGATCCTGATAGATGCCGAGCCCAACGTTCTCACAAGATTCCGGCGGCGCTTCGAAGACGACGGTCAGCCAGTCGAGGCCGGTATCGTAATTGTCGGCAATGGCCATCGCATCGCGGTTGAAGCGGGCTTCCGCGCGCAGCTCCGGCGCCCCCGGCTGCAGCGTGCCAATCACCCGATCGCTGCTCTGCCAGACCGACACGGCAAAAATACCCAGGGTCAGGCAAATTACCACCAGCGCATTTTTCGGCTCGGCAACCTTGGCCAACTGGCGCAACCAGCGGGCGCGCTTCTCCCGCTTGAGCATCGCCGTATCGGCGTAGGCCTTGGTGAATTCGAAATAGGAGGCAGCAATCGGCAGCATCGCCAGGTTGGTCGTGATCTTGAAAAAGACGCCGAGCGACGCGGTGATGGCCAGTTCGCGCACCATCGGGATCGGAATCATGATCAGCGTAATGAAGGAGACGAAGGCCGTGACCAATGCCAGTACGCCGGGAATAAGCAGCCCGGAAAAACTGGCCCGGGCGGCCTCTTCTGTCGTCTTGCCCAGGGACAACTCGCGGACGATGAAGTTGATCTGCTGCACGCCATGGGAGACACCGATGGCGAAAACCAGGAAAGGCACGAGCACGGCCAGCGGATCGAGGCCGAAGCCGAGCAGGCGCAAGGCGCCAAACTGCCAGACCAGCGAGGTGAAGGAGCAGACGATAGGCAGGATGGTGAACCGCAGCGAGTGGCAGTACCAGTAGACAGCCAGCGCAGTTAAAACCAAGGCGACGGCGCAAAACTCGAGCACCGACTCGGCGCCATTGGCGATATCGCCGATCTGCTTGGCGAAGCCGATGATCTGGATGTCGAAATCGGCATCCTCGAACTTCTGGCGAATCTGCTCTTCAAGAATTTTGTTGTAGGCAACGTAATCGATCTTGTTGCCGTCCTTGTCCACCTCGGCCAGCTCGGCGATGATCATGGCGCTGGTCTGGTCGCGCGAGACCAATGTACCAACGAAGCCGCCCTGGCTGGCCGAGCGCTGGATGCTGTTGATCAGTTCAGAGTTGAGCTGATCCGGCGTCACGGTACCGGGGATGATCGGGTCGGCGCGAAAGCCCTCTTCGGTGATTTCATTGACGAAGCTGTTGGGCGTCCACAAGGATTGAACACCGAGACGATCGACGCTGGGCAGGTAGATCACCGCCTGCGTCACCTCGTAAAGCCGCTTTAGGCCGGCTTGCGTATAGATGGTGTCGTTCTTCGCCTTGACGACAATGTTCAGGCGGTTGGCGCCGAGCACGTCATTGCGGTACTTATTGAAGGTCTCGATATATTCGTGACCGGTCGGCATCTGCTTCTCGAAGCCGGCCTCCATGCGCAGTTGCAGGGCAAAGTAGCCCATCACGGCCGTGAATACGGCCAACCAGATCAGGAAGGGCGTGCGAAATTTGAAACAGAAGTTTTCCAGGCCCTTGAGCGACCGGGTAAGCAGTTGGTCGACGGAATCGACACTAAAAAGGTTGATCATGCTGCTGAACTCCGCTGGGTATGGTCGTTTTTATAGGTGCTGCGACAGGAAGGAAGCCGAAGCCCCCTTCCCGTCAGACGACTCAGAAATTGCGTGAAACGTAGGCGCCAACAAAGTCACGGTCGGCGTAAGGTTGATCAAAGACCCGCGAACCGCCCCAGAACTTGGCGTAATTAACGCCGAACTGCCAATTGGCCGGGTTCTGCACGAAGCTCACAATGAAATTGGCAGACTTAGCCCCTTCCATGAACAAGCCTGACGAGTTCGGCGTCCTGCCGGTGACGGCGTGGAAGAAATAGACTTCCGGAATAACCTGCCAGCCCGGAATCAGACTTCCGTCGTAAACCCAGCTGAAGTCGAGGTTGTAACCGGCGGAAAGCTTGTCGCCGACAGCCTCGGCCGTGCCGCCGAGATTGTATTCCTGCCCCCAGCCCCAGACCCCGGCGCTGATTGGCTCGCCGTTGTAGAACTTCTTCAGTTTCGGGTAATAGGTGGCGACACCTTCGACCATCAGGGTTGCCGTGGAGGCATTGCCCAAGGCCTTGAGGATGCCGCCGTAGTCACCCGGCGTCATGCTCAGGATACCGGTCAGGTGCCACTGAAATTTCTTCTCGTCGACCCAGCACCGGCCGTTATTGAGCGCACAACCGTCCTGATTGGGATTGAGCGAAACGGCATCCTTGGGACGATAGGAAAGTTCGGTACCGACCGCCCAGTCACCAATTGGCATGTTGGCGGAAACGCCAAACATCTGCCTGTCCTCGGCGAAGACCCACTCCGGCCCATTCTGGAAACTCAACTGCGGCACCTTGTCGTGATAAGCCATCGCATAGAGACCCAGGTTCAACTGGGTTCCCGCTGGTTGCCAGCGCAAGGAAGCACCGTACTGGCCGGAATCCTTGGCATTCCTCTTTGGCAATCCATAGGCGGCATCGCCCTTGCCTAAGCCATTGACCATCGACCAGTAGCTGCCGGTCGGCGGGAAATAGCTGTCGTTCCAGTTGGTCTGGATATAGGCTTCAAGATTGAAGCCATTGCCCAGGCCGGTGGCAAAGCTGACGATCGGCGCCGGCAGGAATACTTCCTTGAGCTGGGTGCCGGGTTGCGACAGGCGCATGATGTCCAGCGCATTGGTCTGATTCACGCCGCCCGGCAGGAAGAGGCTTTCCCCCCAGCTCACCACTTGATTACCGACACGAACCCGCGCCCGCTGCTCGCCAATCGAAAATTCTTTGCTGACCCACAGATCGAGCAGACGCGCTTTGAACTCCAGGTCGTCTTGCGCGGCATCCGACAGCGATGTCGTATAGCCGTTCGGCCCCGTCGCAGCACTGACGAAACCGGTGGTGTTCGTGGCCGAAAAATCCCGCAGCCAGCTGACGCGGCCCATGAATTTCCAGTCGTCCGGCAACTTGAGCAGCAACTCGTGCGTACCTTTCAGATAAGTCGTGAAAGCGTCGCCTTTTGCGTAGTTGATATTGCCCTGATCACCCACCCCCGCGATGGTCGTGCACCCGGCCGGTGCGCCGCTGCCGCTTGCCCCGGCAACGACCAGACTGCAAGATGGGTCCTGGGCGCGAATGCCGAAGCCGAGGCTCACCGTCGAGTCGAAACTACCCGAAACGCTCTCTGTTTCAAACGTAAAGGCGGCAGCGCTCCCGGCATACGCAATCAGCCCGGCCAGAACGGTTTTCTTGAATATCGTGTTCATCGGATTACCCTCCGTATGTTGTTGTGGCGACCGGATCAGCGTTCGCTGATCGAACGCAGGTTGTCGGAGGTATAGAAACCTTCCTTCAACTTCGGATCGTTGGCTTCGACAAACCAGCGCATGTCCTTGCCGCCGCCGAGAGAGCTCTGATCTACCAGATAGCGGTTGTCGATCAGGTTGTGCTGAACGAAGGCCGGGTTGTCGCAGCTACCCGTTTCATAGACAGGAATGACGAAACCTTCGCGCAGTTTCCACAGCTTGCCCTGAGCGTCGTAGTCGTCGGCGACGACGATGGCCCAGCTATCTTCATCGATATAGAAAGTGCGCTTCGGTGCGACGTGACGGACGCCTGCCTTGACGGTAGCCTCAACCACCCAGACACGGTGCGTTTCGTAGCGGCGGTTGGCACTGGCAATGCCGTCATCCTTGGCCACATCGTTAAACTTGACGCTCGGGTCATACATGCCGAAGGCGTTGTAGCCGACGATCAGCTCCTTCTTGCCAACCAGCTTCCAGTCGAAACGCTCGATGGTGCCGTTGAACATACGCGGCTCGTCCATCGTGTATTGGTTTTCAAAGCCGATCTGCGGCGCATCGTAGGCGTAGGTCGGCATGCGTCGAACACGGCGCTGCCCCGGGAAGTAGTAATAAACTTCGTTGGTCTTGTCGAGGAAGTTGGTGATGGCCAGCGACTGACCGGCCAGCGCCGTCGGCGACTTGTACGAGAAGTAGGTGAAATACTCGACCGGCGGCAGTGAGGACAGCAGGGTCGAGCCCTTCTTGCCCCACGGGAAATAATAGGTCTGGGTCGACGTGGCGGCGATCCACTCGCTGGAACCCTGGCGCGGCGACAGCGCAGTGTACAAGGTCGGCCATTCAAAACCGACGCCGGCGTATTTCATCTTGGCGTTCCACATCACCTCGGTACCGGTCTTCGGCACCGGGAAAGGAATACCGGGAACAATCGCTTCCTTGAGGCTCCAGCCATCAGCACCGAGCTTGGCGGTAGTGACATTTTTCTTGGTGTTTTCGGCCACAAAGTCCGGGTTGCCGCAGGTCCGGCGTGACGGATAAACATCCATCTTGTAACCCTTGCCATGCTTGACCTGCTGGATCTGGCCCGGTGACAGCTTGTCGGCGTATTTATCGACGTTGCTCGCATCAATGGTGTACAGCGGCTTGTCGCCCTGGTACTTGAAATGTGCGGCTCGGCTCTTGCCATAGGACCAGCCGGCGGTCGGTGCTTCCGTGCCCTGCCAGGCCGGAATTGCGCCGTCCTTGTTGGCGCCCTTTTCCGCACCAAACGGCGTCAGTTCCTTGCCCAGCTTTGCGGCGTCGGCATCGGTGCCGGCGTTGACTGCAGATACTGCGAACAGCGCTGAAATCAGCGCGCCACACCCCAATGTGCGAACCTTGATCATGTGCATCTCCTTGTAGTATTCCCCGCCGTTGCCGGCTCGGCCCTGTCGGTACTTCCTGTGTGAATCAGTCTATGGACTGCGCCAATCCGTCGTTATCAAAAATCGGCAAATTGACGTGGATCAACAACCGCCCCTCCAAAACATGCTCGTTCGGATGCACCGCCCCGTTACCCGCGGCAAGACAGCTGGCGCAGTGTGGGTGCTGATTTTTCCTGGTGCAGCCAGGCTCTGGGTGCGAAGAAACAGCCGGCTATGGCTTGGCCAGTTGCTCGAGAAGTTTCACCCGCACACCAGGGATATCCTCGGGGATCGAGGCCCGGTAACCGCGGACATCCTCGGCCGTGTAGCGCTGAAAATCGGGCGGCGTGCTGCTCCGCCCCAAATTGACGAGAACCCAGTTAAGGAGCTCCGCCGTGTCGCCGTCATTGAGCGGGGTATTCAGCGTGCCCGGCACTTGCGACAAATAGGCCCTACCCTCGGGCAGGCGAAGAAAATGTCCAACTTCGTCGCGCATGGAGGGGATGCCGTTTTCGGGCGATCCGCTGCCATCAATCTGGTGGCAGCCCATGCAGTACAGGCGGAAGTTCTTCTTTGGGTTATCCGCTCCGGCTTGCACGGCCGGCACGATGCCGAGCAGGCACAAGCCGAGAAGGAGTGATCGAAAATTGGCCATAGCCGCTCCCTTACTCCAACTCGCTCCGCCAGGCGCGCAACTCTTTGCCAGTCGGCTTTTTGGCGCGCAGCGCGGCGAACTCGGCGGCTTCATACGGCGTGTGCCCGGCGGCCAGTTCGGCTGCATTGAAAGCGGTCAGAACGTAGTTGATGACACCTGCCAGTTCGGCATCGGAAAACTGTTGCCAGTTGGGCATGATGCCGTTGTAGACGACGCCCTTCGATTCCATCTTGCCGGCCAGGCCGGCAATCACGATCCCAGGCACGTATTTGCGACCGACCGGCGAACCCACCCGCTTGCCCAGCGTACCAGCCAGCGGCGGGGCCAGCCCGACGGCACCGGCGCCATCCGGCTGATGGCAGGCAGCACAGTTGGCGTCGTAAATTGCCTTGCCGTCCTGCGCCTGCGCGATTCCCACGGTCAACCCGAAAAAAAGGCCAAAAATGAAATGTCGAATCACGACTTGGCCTCCTCGACGCCGACAATGATCGACACCGTGCAGTGGTAAAGACTGCTCTGATTGGCCATGCACCAGTTCACATCGTTGTGCACGCCCATGCGATAGCCTGGCCGTTCGCGGATGTTGGTGTTGCACATGCAGCGGCCGCAGGTTGTCCGGCCGCAGCAGTCGTTATAGCTGACCAGATAGTCACGCCCGTCAGCCGGATTGCGGCAGGTGCCGACCCACGACACAGCGGACGGCGTGGTACCCGGCGGGCAGGTCGTCATCGAGCCGCCGCAGCAGGTGCAGAGGAAGCCATCAACGCTGCAATAACGCCAGTAGTCGCAATCGGTGTCGGTCGGCTCTTTCTTTTTCGGCGCGCTGTGATTGGCGGCGTGCGCCGACGAACTGCGGTCGAATGGCAGGACCGGCAGCGTGAAGGCGCTGGCTACCAGGAGCTTGCTGACGCCGACCAGGAAACCGCGCCGGGTCGAGTTGCTGGCGACCTGGCGGGAGCTTCGCTCGGTGAGCGAGTCAAACCATTTCAGGAGGTTCATCTCAGGCCTTTCCGGAAATGATCTCGGCGTCAACCATGTTGCGGTCGAGGTGCGCCTGGACCGAGGCAACGCCGGTTTCGTAAGCGGTGAGCAGGCTTTCGATCTGCTCGCGGGAATTGACCAGACCCTTGGCGCGTACCTGCCCGGCGGCGTCGAGCAGCACGCAGTAGGGCAGCTTGGAAATCTTGAAAGTCATGCCCAGCGGCTGCGATAGCACGTAGCGAAAATCGCCGAGTTGGTGCTTTTCGCGGAAGGCGGCATGCTCAGAGCGGTCGCCATCGGAGGCCAGCACGATGTCGAGCCAGGCGCATTCGCGGTTGCGCACCGAACGCATCATCGGCAGCAGCTTCTTGCACACCGGGCAGGTCGGCGACACGAAGAAGAGCAGCGTGCTTTTCGCCATGCCGGCGCCGATGGTCAGCGCTTCGCCGTCCCAGGTGGTGACGTCGACCGGCGGCGCCAGTTCGCCGACCTTCGGGCCGTGATCCATCATCAGCGCGCCCATCGGGGCGACGCGCTCATAAAGGATACCGATCTGGCGGGACAGGGCGAGAACGCAGACACCAAGCGCGACGACGATAACCCAGAGGACGACGATGGAAAGGACGAGGGGATCAATCATGATTGCAACTCCTTGAGCAGGGGCTGGTTGGCCAGCAACTGGTTAACACAGGCATAAAGGGCGAGCAGGCCGAGAATGGCGCCGGCTGCGCTGAAATAGTCGAGCAGCCCGAGGCTGCGGGCGGCGCCATCGCTGGCGCCAAGCACGATGGCGAGGGAGAGGACGACATTGCGGCCGACCAGCCCCCAGGAAATCCGCTGCCCACCGGTACCGCAACCGCATTCGATGGCAGTCAGGCCGCGCAGCAGGCTGATCTCCACGCCGGCGGTGGCCAGCACCATGGTCAGCAGGCCGAGCAACATGCCGACGGTGCGGGTCGTTTCAATGACGAGCAGGATGCCGGCAGCCAGTTCGAGCAGCGGGAAGACCCGGGCGAACAGCGTTGCCACCGGGCCGTTGAGCAGCCGGTAGTTTTCGACGGCGTAGCTAAACAGCTCGATGTCGCGCAGCTTGGCCAGAGCGCCGAGGATCAGGATGATGCCCATCGCCGCCGCCGTAGCATGGACGATGACCGGGTCAAAAAGCAGAGCGATTGAATCCATGTCCGCATTCATTTCATTTGACCTCCATGAACATGGCCGTTTCGCCAACGCCCTTGATCTCGCGGACTTTCGGGTAGCCGGGAGCGATGCGGCGAACGTCGATCAGCGCTTTTTCCAGATTGAGCTGGTAAAGCAGCGGGTCGGCGCCCTGGCTGGCGATGATCGACACGGCATGATTCGACAGAATACGGGCGGTCCGCTTCTTGGTCAGCAGATCCAGCGCCCAGACTTCCTTGGATGGATTCTTGTGCGAACCTTCGGCGCCCTTGTCGTGCATATTGACGAACAGCGTGCTGCTCGCCTTGTGCAGGGCACTGATCTGCAGGCCACCCGGACGCCAGTTGGCCTTCTTGTCCCTGGCGTCGAGCATCGACCAGGCGGCTTCGAATTTCGGGGCATCGCCTTCGAGACGGACGCCATAGACGTTGCCGTTATACGACACAAAATAACGGGCATCGCCCTGCGCTTCGGCATGGGTATAGATCGGATCGCTGTCCGGGTCGAAGAACTTGGCGCTGCGGTTGCGCGTCGAGTTCTGGCCCGCCTCGTCGAAGTTGACGGTGAGCAGCGTGCCGTCACCGCAAACGGTAGAGAAGCGGTAACCCGCACTCCATGGATAGACCGCCCAACAACCCGGCGTCTGGACTTCGCCAACCACCTTTTTGGCAGGCAAGTCGATGACCGTCACCGAGGTGGCTGGCGTCGCGTTCTGGACGTAAAGGAAACGGCCATCGGCGCTGGTCGTCAGCATGCCACGATAGGAAACCCCCTGCGCCTTGCGGGCCGGGATATCAATTTCGCCCTTGAGTTCCAGCGTCTGCGTATCGTGGATTTCGACCACGTCGGCACGGGCTCCACGCGACAGCCGCGGATAGTAGGTCGCCGCCAGGTAGATATTCTTGCCATCGGGCGAAACGGTCGACAAGGCGGCAAAGCCGGTCCCGATCATGCCGAGAAAGCGACCGCTACGGCCATCGATAACGTACATCCGGCCGTCGACCATGTGGCCGAAAGTCGGGTCGTTAACATAGAGACGATTGCCGTCGGCCGGCTTCAGGCGCTCGACCGAAATTGATTCTTCGGGAAGCGGCTCGGGCACCGTCGGACTGGCTGCCGACGCCCCGAAATTGATGCCGAGCAGCAATGACGCCAAGCCCGCTGTCGATCTTTTCATTGTTTGACCTCACTGTCCAAAATTGCTCTCTGCTGGCGAACCAGGGTGAGAAACAGTATTGAACAGGGCGGCAAACGGGCAGTATCGAAAATTGGCAAATTTCGGCCCGCGCAATTTGCCTGCTACGTCGGCACCTGTTTTTCAGGCGTGACGAGGCCGCGATCCGAAAACAATCAGGGGGAAATCAGCGGAGCCGCACGGCCAGGCCCAAGCCCCGGCCCCGGCCGATACCACTCAGTGCAGATGCGCCGAGGTCTGCGACGGCAGTTCGCCAAACAGGCGACGATAATCCTGAGCCAATTGGGAAAGGTGCCAGAAGCCCCACCGGGACGCCACGTCGCCGATCGACTCGCGGGCGGGATCGCGCTGCTTCAGTTCGCGCCGCAAGCCGTTGAGGCGAACCGCCTTGAGGTAATGCTGCGGCGAAACGCCGAGCACTTCCTGGGTCGCGTTCTGCAGCGTACGACGCGTCACGCCAACTTCGCGGCAGACATCGGATATGGTCACGGCCGAGTCATGAGAGCTATCCAGATAGACCCGAACGCGACGCACCAGGCGGTCGCGGTTCTCGCAAACCGACGGAGCCGAGGCATGGTTCTGCGGACTCAGGCAGGCAGACAGCAATTCATAGAACTCCTCGGCGATGCTGCGCACGTTCTCAGGACGCAGCATCAGCGCCGAATCCTCGCGCGCCGTTTCGAGCAAGCGAACAAGGAAGGACTGCAAGTGTTCGGTCTGGGGATTGTCGATGGTCCGGCCAGCCCGGTAGAGATCGCTTTCCAGTTCGCGGAAATCAATGCCCGGATCGTTGACGTAGGCGCACAGAATTTCCGGACTGAAGGCTGCGCCAACGATCTCGAAATCCTCCGCCGTCCGCAATTCGAATTCACGCAGCGGATCGACCATGGCCAGACACTGCCGACGCAGGATGTCACCGCGAAAATAGGCATCACCGCTCAGCCGGGTTACAGCACCAACGGCAAACACGCCGGCCGGGGCACTACCGGCCTGATGAACGATCCGATTGCTGCATTCCTTGAGCACGGTGAACGGGGGCAATTCGAGTTCCTCGACACTGCCCTCGAAGCGGCCGGAGGAAAGCTGATCGTAGCGCTGCTTCCAGCGCTGGTAAATCAACGCAGCCGATTGAATGTCAGCATCTGCCGTATAACCGGAACGATAGCAATTCGACCTGGTGTTGCCTGCAGCGATGTTGGATAGATTCACGGCTCGAAGCTTCCTCTATGTAAAACACGTTCACTCAGTGATAATTATTAACATATTAACGATAATCCGCAAGTGGTTTCTTGCAGTGCTCGTCGAAATAGTTTTCCGGGCCAGAGGGGGCTATAAAAAACAGCCAAAGACAAGATTCCCCATGGCCACGGTGCTTAGTGATCTTGTTTAGCAGCAAGCATGCCAAAAAATAAATTTTCTATTATTCAAAGGCTTGCAAAATAGACAGACACAAAAATGGATGGTGCCATGCACCGGTTTGTAGCGAGACGCACCAGAATTGTGAGCATTCACTCACGGTTGGTGGTCGGCCGACAGGCAGCGGGTTCGCTCCTGCGGCTAGCCAAATTGACGATCAAATAGGACGGTCAGCGCCCATCCGGAAATATCAAACTTGGCGGGCGCTCATCGGGCCGCAATCATGGCAATCGGCGCCGTGGCACTGGCCAGCAACAAGCGCTCGGCGTCGTACAGGGAAGCACGGGCGTTGATCAGCGTCCGGCCGGTTTTTTCGAGTTCGGCCTCGACAATCAACTCGCCGACAAAAACCGGGCGAAAGTAATTGGTTGTCTGCGACACCGTCGCCACGCTGGCCTCGACCGGCGCTTTCGAGAAGGCCGCGAAAGTCATGCCGAAATCGAGCATGGCGGAAATGATGCCGCCCTGCACCACGCCGTTACCCTGCGTGAAGGCTTCCGGCGGGCAAAAACCAATGCGCATACGGCCATCGCGCGCTTCGACGATGCGCATGTTGAGCGACACGGCGAGCGGATTGGTGGTCACCGGCAGGTCGGTCAGTTTCTGCTCGATGGCCCGGCGCACGAGGGCGCGCTCCGGGTGTTCCGGAGTCGCTCTCTGGCTCATCTTTCAGCCCTGCAGCAGGGCGTCGAGCATGGCAATCATCTGATCGATCTCGACCTCGGTCACATTCAGCGCCGGCATGAAGCGCAGTAGATTGGGGCGTGGCGAATTGAGCAGCAAGCCCGTCGGGCCGCCTTCGAGCGCCCGGCGAACGATATCCGGGCCGCGCTCGTCGGCCAGCACCAAGGCCCGCAACAGGCCGGAACCGCGTTCGCCCTGCAAGCCGTGTTTTGCCGACAGTTCGAGCAGGCGTTTCGACAGATATTGCCCGCGCGCCTCGACGCCGGACAGGAAACCCGGGGACAGCAGGCGCGTCAGCACGGCGAGGCCGACGGCGGTCATCAACGGATTGCCGTTGTAGGTGCCGCCCTGATCGCCCGGCTCGAAGCAGCAGATTTCCTCGCGCGCCAGCAGCGCCGCGAGTGGGACGCCGCCGCCGATGCCCTTGGCCAGCGTCATGATGTCCGGCGTGATGCCGGCGTGCTCGTAGCCGAACAGCTTGCCGGTGCGGCCCATGCCGGTCTGCACTTCATCGACGATGAGCAGGATGCCGCGCGCCGTGGTCAGTTCGCGCAGCGCCTTGAGGAATTCGATGTCGGCCGGAATCACCCCGCCCTCGCCCTGTACCGGTTCGAGCATGACGGCTACCGTTTTTGGCCCGATTTTCTCGTTGACTGTAGCAATGTCGTTGTAAGTCGCTTTCGGGAAGCCCGGCACCTGCGGCGCGTAGATCGTGTCCCAGCCAGCCTTGCCGGAAGCCGACATGGTGGCCAGCGTGCGGCCGTGGAAGGAATGGCCGAAAGTGATGATCTCGTAGGCGCCATCCTTGTGCAGCCGCCCCCACTTGCGCGCCAGCTTGATCGCCCCCTCGTTGGCTTCGGCGCCGGTATTGGCGAAGAAGACGCGGTCGAACACCGAGTTGGCGGTGAGCAGGCCGGCCAGTTCGATCATCGGCCCATTGTAGAAAGCCGGGCTCGGGTTGATCAGCTTGCCCGCTTGCGCAGTCAGTGCCGCAGCGATTTCCGGCGGGCAATGGCCCAGCGTATTCACCGCCCAGCCCTGGATGAAGTCGAGATAGGCCTTGCCCTGATGATCGTACAGCCACGACCCCTCGCCGCGCTCGAAAACGAGGTCGGGGCGATTGGTGATGCTCATCAGGGAATCGGTACTGGCGGCGTGGTATTGCATGGTCGGTTTTCCGTAGATGGGAGCTGGAATAATAAGTTCGCGATATTACCGAATTACGCGAGGCTGTAGCGGTTTCGGCAAATCGACTAAGCGCGCGCTCTCGAGAAACAGGTGCATTACCAACATCAGCTCTGTCCGGGTGAATGTTGATTGATGTGGCGACCCGCATCGGATAATCTCAATGTCATTCAAAAACTTACAGGCGATTCAATCGTATCCGTGTTATTTGCAACAACCTGGACGCTTCTTCGCCCGAAAAACTGTTAGCTGGCACCAAATATGACAACCGACAAGGATCTTGCGCAGGTAATTCAAGAGATGCAGGCTCTCGAGGTACGTTTCATTGACTCACGAACGCTCGGTCTGCACCTGTCAACTGACGATGAGGCGGAGTTCAAGCGACTAGTTGTTGAAGCCAAGGCAATGCTCAGTTCGGAGCTTGGACCACTAAACGAGTTCTCCTTTAATTTGTTACACGCGATCAATTCTGGCTCTGGTGGCTATTTAGGAGGCCCTTCTCTAGCCGCCGTAAAGAGCGCCAGAGCCATAGTAGAAGGCGGTCTTAATCAGATCAGAAGGAAGTCTGCTCACTCCGGCTCCGCAACTAAAATTGCTGGTCCAGCCTATGTAGACACTTCTCGCCTCAGCGAACTTAGATCACAAACATCATCATCGTGGGATGTAAGTCGCTTGGTAAGGCTCGCCGAAGAACTAAATGTTGCCGACGCAAATCGCTGCTATATGAGCGTAGCAATGCTAGTGCGAGCAATTACAGATCATGTCCCACCGGTGTTCAGTTGCAAGACATTCGCTGAAGTTGCGAACAACTATCAGGGTGCAAAGTCTTTCAAAGGGTCTATGAGCAAGTTGAACTCATCACTTCGCCATATAGCTGATGCGCACCTACACGTGCAGATACGACGCAATGAAGTGCTGCCAAATCAAACGCAGGTCGACTTTCGCGCAGACCTCGATGCCCTACTCGCCGAAATTGTTCGATTGCTTAAAGGTGCCAACTACCCTTTCAACCTGAAGGGCGTCATCCGAAAAGCCGATAACCGCCTAGATGCGAGAAGCTGCGCGAGTCTGAACGCCACCGGCCATCGACCGGATGCCTCACCCGCCCCCAACCAACCCCGCCAGCGCCGCCTCGGCAAACGCCACATCCTGCGCCTCACTCCCACCTGAAACGCCAATCGCCCCGACCAGCACGCCTTCGTGCTTGACCGGCAGGCCGCCGCCGAAGCCGATGAAGCGGTCGCGTTGCATCAGGCCGTGGCGGAGCATTTCTGAGCCTTTGGCCAGGCGGGCATCCCATTTGGCGGTGGCGGGGCCGAAGCTGACCACCGTGTAGGCTTTGTCGAGGGCGATGTCGATGGAGTGGTAGGGCGCGCCGGGGTGGCGTTTGAAGACGAGCGGGTAGCCGGCGCGGTCGACGACGGCGACGCAGATTTTGACGCCGGCCCCAGAGGCGGCGGCGAGTGCCCGGTCGGCGAGTTGTTCGGCGCTGCCGAGGCCGAGCGAGGCGATCATTTCAATGTCCATGACTTTCTCCTTGCGCTGCCGAGACTTGCGCCGTCAGGCGTTGGCGCAGGGTGAGCAGGAATATTGCGAAAACGGTGAGGGCGGCGCCTTCGACCAACATGGTCTGGCCGGCGCCGAGCGCGACGGCGACGAAGCCGGCGAGCAGGCCGCCGAGCGCGTCAAAGCCGAAGCGGGCCGAGGTGAAGAAGGAGACGATGCGGCCGCGCAGCTGCTCGGGGGCAGAGCTTTGCAGGATCATGTTGATGCCGACGTTGCACACCGAGATGCCGAAGCCGAGGCCGACCATGGCGGCCAGTGCGAGCGGCAGCCGGGTGGTCGCGCCGAAAACAAGCAAGGCGACGGCGCTGATGGCGACGCCGGCGACGACGGCGGCGATCAGGCCGGAGACGGTTTTACGGGTGGCGAGAAAGACCGTCGAGGTAAAAGCCCCGCAGCCGGCGGCGCCCCACAGCCAGCCCAGCGTCGTCGCATCGCCGGCGAAGACATCGCGGGCGAAGACCGGGAGCAGGACGGCGTAGGCCGAGGCGGTCAGGTTGAGCGCAATGAGCGTGATGATCAGCATGCGGATGACCCAGGTGTGCCAAGCGAAGAGGACGCCTTCCTTGAAGACCTGACCGACCGAGCCGGTGGCGCGTAGCGGCGGCTGGCTGCGGACGACCAGAATGGCGGCGATCAGGGCAAGAAATGAGAAGCCGTTGATGGCGAAGCAGAAGGCTTCAGAGGTCAGGCCGAGGAGCAGGCCGGCTATCGGCGGGCCGATGAAGCGGCCGGCGTTGAAGAGCATGGCATTGAGGGCCAGCGCGTTGGGCAGGTCGTCGCGGCTGCCGACAAAGCTGCCGATCAGCGATTGGCGGAGCGGCGCGTCGAAACTGCTCAAGACGCCGAGAACCAGCGCCATGAGCACGATGAAGCCGGGAGTTATCCAGTCCAGCCAGCACAGGCCGGCGAGCACGAAAGCCTGAACGGCCATCAGCGACTGAACGCCGATCAGCCATTTTTTCTTGTCATGCTTGTCGATCCATGCCCCGGCCAGCGGGCCGACGACGAGCTGCGGGATGAGGCCGCAGAAGGCCGTGATGCCGAGCAGCGCAGCCGAGCCGGTGAGCCGGTAGACCAGCCAGGCGAGCGCCACCTGCTGAATCCACGAGCCGAGAATGGAAATCGCCTGGCCGGTGAAATAAAGGCGGAAGTTGCGATGCGCCAGCGCTCGCATGCCGGCTGGCAAAGCCATGTTCAAGCTCCTGCGAACATGGCCGCGCAGAGCGCAGTGCCGACTAAATAAGTGCCAAGCGCGCCGACGAATCGGGCCGGATTGGGCCGCCCCAGGCTGGGCCAGGCGATCAGCCCGATGACGAGCAGAAAGCGGCAGAAGGTGGCGGCGATAATCAGATTGACGACGAGGTCGGACGGCCCGCGCCAGCCGAAATAGAGAAAGATCACGGCGAGGAATGGGGCAAATTCGGCGGTATTGGCATGCGCCCGGATCAGCCTGTTGAGCATGGAGTTACGCTCAGCCGAAGGACCGGAACCGGTACCCGTACGGAAGCGGAAGATGGAGACAGCCAGCCCGAGCAGAAAGAGCAGCATGCCGAGGGCAGCGGTGCAGTAGAGGGCGACGGGGTGCATGTTGGGCATGGTATGTGAACGGTGGTCGGTTATCGGCGCGAAGCACGCCGGAAGAGCAGATAGCCGACCAGCGAGGCAGCGGACGTCGCCAGGATGACCCAGGCCATCGGCCGGCCGCTACCGTCGTGAGTGTAACTGACCGCGGCACTCGCCCACATGCCGAAGCCAAACTGGCTGGAGCCGAACAACGCGGCCGCCGCCCCGGCGTTCTGCGGATAACGCGCCATGAGCAGGCCGACGCAGTTGGCGCCGAGCAGACCGGTCATGCTGACGACGATGAAAAGGCCGCCGATGATCGCGGGAACGACATCGCCGAGACTCATCGCCAGCCACAGCAGCAAGGCCCCAGTCAAGCCCGAGGCGCTGCCGACGCCGGCCATCACCTCCGCCCCTTTGCTTTTGGCCAGCCGGCTGTTGAGGTAATTGGCGGCGAAGATGCCGACCGCGTTGGTGGCGAACAGCGCGCCATAGGCGGCCGGCGAGAAATGCTGGAGTTCGATGAAATAGAAGGGGCTGGCCGTGATGTAGGCGAACATCGCGGCAAAGGACATGCCGCCGGCGAGCAGCAGACCGACGGCGACCGGATCGCGCAGCAGGTGGATATAGGCGGCAAAGGCGGCGCCCAGCGGCAACTGGCCGCGCCGCGCGGCCGGCAGCGTTTCGGGCAGATAACGCCAGACGACGACAAAACTCAGGACGCCCCATAGCAGCACGGCGGCGAAGGTGCCGCGCCAGCCGAAACCGGCCAGTAGCGCGCTGCCGAGCAGCGGTGCGACGAGCGGCGCGATGGCCGTAACCATCGCCATCAGCGACAGCTTGCGGATCGCCTCGGTCGGCGTGTAAACGTCGCGGACGACGGCCCGGGCCAGCACCGAGGCCGCTCCGCCGCCGAGCGACTGGACGAAGCGGGCGGCGATCAGCTGCTCGACGCCGGTCGCCAGCATGCAGGCCAGGCTGGCCAGGGCGAACAGCGCGATACCGCTAAGCATCACCGTGCGCCGGCCGTAACGGTCAGAGATCGGCCCGTAGAACAGCATGCCAAGGCCGAAGCCGGCGAGGAAAACGGTGATCGACAACTGCACCGCTTCCGGCGTCGCCGCCAGACCGCTGGCGATGGCCGGCAAGGCCGGCAGGTAGAGGTCGATGGCGAGCGGCCCGAAAGCAACCAGCGCGCCGAGCAGCAAAACAAAACGGCCCTCGCGGGCCGCTTCGGGAGCGCTCTGGCTCATTGGGCGCCGCGCCGCCGTCCACCGGAACATTTCATTTTTGGGCGAAATTTCCGGTTGACCGTGGGGATGGCGATTTGCGGGTGAAAAGCGATCACAAACCGCCCAGCGCCAGGTACTTGGTTTCCATGTACTCGTCGAGGCCATGGCTGGAGCCTTCGCGGCCGATGCCTGACATCTTGACGCCGCCGAACGGGGCGACCTCGGTCGAAATCAGGCCGGTATTGACGCCGACCATGCCGTATTCGAGCTGCTTCGAAACACGCCAGACGCGGCCGTGGTCCTTGGAGAAGAAGTAGGCTGCCAACCCGAACTCGGTGTCGTTGGCCATGTGCACTGCTTCGGCTTCGGTCTTGAAGCGGAACAGCGGGGCGACCGGGCCGAAGATTTCTTCCTTGGCGACGGCCATGCCGGCGGCCACGTCGGCCAGGATGGTCGGCTCGTACCAGGTGCGACCAAGCGCGTGGCGCTTGCCGCCGGTGACGACGCGGGCGCCCTTGTCGATGGCGTCCTTGACCAGTTCCTCAACCTTGTTGATGGCGGCATCGTCGATCAGCGGGCCTTGCGTGACGCCCTCCTCCGTGCCGTGGCCGACCTTGAGCGCCGACACGGCGGTCGCCAGCTTGGCCGCGAAAGCGTCATAGACGCCATCCTGAACGAGGAAACGATTCGAGCAGACACAGGTCTGGCCTGCATTGCGGTACTTGGAAGCGAGCGCACCAGCGACGGCAGCATCGAGATCGGCGTCGTCGAAGACGATGAAGGGCGCATTGCCGCCGAGTTCCAGGGACATCTTCTTGACCGTGCCGGCGCACTGCTGCATGAGCAACTGACCGATCGGGGTCGAGCCGGTAAAGGTCAGCTTGCGGACGATCGGGCTTGCCGTCATCACGCCGCCGATGGCGGAAGCCTTGCCGGTCACGACGCTGAACACGCCAGCCGGCACGCCGGCGCGCTCGGCCAGTTCGGCCAGGGCGAGTGCGGAAAGCGGCGTCTGCTCGGCCGGTTTCAAGATGATGGTGCAGCCGGCCGCCAGCGCCGGAGCGACCTTGCGGGTGATCATCGCCGACGGGAAGTTCCACGGCGTGATCGCGGCGCAAACGCCGACCGGTTCCTTGGTGACGACGATCTGGCGGTCCTTGAACGGCGACGGAATGACTTCGCCGTAGGCGCGCTTGGCTTCCTCGGCGAACCACTCGATATAGGCGGCGGCATAGGCGATTTCGCCCTTCGCCTCGGCCAGCGGCTTGCCCTGCTCGGCGGTCATCAGCGCGGCGAGGTCGTCCTGGTGGGTCATCAGCAGGTCGAACCAGCGGCGCAGGATGCGGGAACGCTCGGCAGCGGTGGTTTCGCGCCAGGTTTTGAGGGCAACGTCCGCGGCCTGAATGGCGCGCTCGGTTTCGGCGGCGCCGCAACGGGGGACGGTGGCGATGGTTTCACCGGTGGCGGGATTGGTGACCGGGAAGGTTTCGCCCGAATCGGCGCCAACCCAGGCACCATCTATGTAGCAGGCCTGACGCAGCAGGTTGGTGTCGTTCAATGCCAGCATGAGCTGTTCTCCTAAATGTTTTAGTAGGCGGCACCGGTCTTGCCGGACTCCGCTTTTTTGAATTTGTCGGCCAGAGCCACAGCCGAATTGCGCAGCAACAGGGCATCGACACCGACCAGCAGGAAACTGGCGCCAATCGCCTGATAGGCGGCGGCAGCGACCGGATCGGCCGAAAACACCCCGGCCGCCTTGCTGGCAGCCGAAATCTTCAGGATGGCTCCCTCGACGGCCGCTTTCACATCTGCATGCCCTGGGTTGCCAAGATGCCCCATCGAGGCGGCAAGATCGGATGGACCGATGAATACGGCATCGACACCATCGACCTTGAGAATGTCGTCCAGACCATCCAGCCCGGCAACCGACTCAATCTGGACGATCAGGCACATCTCCTGGTCGGCCTTGCCAAAATAGCCTTCGACGCCATTCCAGCGCGCGGCCCGGGCCAGCGCTGTACCAACGCCGCGGATGCCGTGCGGCGGATAACGCATGGCGCGGACCAGGCTTTCGGCTTCGGTGGCTGTTTCGACCATCGGCACCATCAGCGTCTGGACGCCGCCGTCGAGAAGTTGCTTGATCCGTGCCGTATCGTGATCGACCGTGCGCACCACCGGTTTGACCGGATATTGGCCAAGCGCCTGCAGTTGTCCGATGATCGATTGCAGGTCGTTCGGACCGTGCTCGCCATCAATGAGCAGCCAGTCGAAACCGGCCGTGGCAACCACTTCCGCGGCATAGGCGTTGGCCATGCCGAGAAACAGGCCAATCTGGGTTTCGCCGGCGGCCAGGGCGCGCTTGAATTGGTTGAGGGGCATATCCACGGTCAACGTCCTTTCTTAGATGAAACGGGCGCTGATGTTACCGAGCGGACCGTAATCGACGTGGATGGTATCGCCCGGCACGACCTTGACCGGACGCGTGAAGGAACCAGCCAGGATGATCTGGCCCGGTTCGAGCGCCACACCGTGGGGCGCGAACTTCTTGGCCAGCCAGGCAATGCCGTTGGCCGGGTGATTGAGCACGCCGGCAGCGACGCCGGTTTCCTCGATCACACCGTTCTTGTAGAGCAGCGCCGAGACCCAGCGCAGATCGACGTCCATCGGCTTGATCGGACGACCGCCGAGGATGATGCCGACGTTCGCAGCGTTGTCGGAAATGGTGTCCATGACCTTGCGCGGCCGCTTGGTCTCCGGGTCGATGCGGTGGCAGCGGGCATCGATCAGTTCGACAGCCGGCACGACATAATCGGTGGCCGACAGCACGTCAAAAATCGTGACGTTCGGACCTTCGAGGCGATCCTTCAGGATAAAGGCCAGCTCGACCTCGACCATCGGATCGATGAAACGCTCGCAGGGAATGTCGGACGCGTCCTTGTAGACCATCTCGTCGAGCAACGTGCCGAAATCCGGCTCATTGATCTGCGACGACATCTGCATGGCACGCGATGTCAGGCCGATCTTGTGGCCGACGATCTTCTGCCCCTCGGCCAGCTTCATCTGGACCCATGCCTTCTGTACGGCGTAGGCGTCCTCGATGGTGATCTCGGGGTGATCCAGCGAAATCTGGCGCACGGCCTTGCGGGCCTTTTCCGCTGCATGCAGCCGCTCGGCGGCGGCTTGAATGAGTTCTTTGCTCAGCATTTTTGTTTCCTCTTGGTGGGGTTAATTCTTCTTGTAACGGACGTGAATATTGTTCTGCTTCCAGGTGCCGGCCTCGCTGAACTCGACGATCTCGAGCGACAGCGCCAGCGTGCGTTTCTGGTAGATCGCAGCAAAGTGTTCACTGATCACCTTGAACAGGTCGTCGCCGATCTTCTTCTTGACCTCGTCGGAGCGCCCTGCCCCCATTTTGAGGACGGCGTGGACGAAGGCATCATCAACGCTGCCGTCGGCCACGCAGTAGTCGGTCAGGCGAGTCGCCCGCGAGCGAATGCCACCAATCGGAAGTACCCCACCCTGGGCGATCAACACCTGGTTGGATTTCAGCAACAGGCCCTTGATGTCGGCTTCGGCAGCGAGGTTGTCGGTGTATTCGTAAATCAGATGGGGCATTTTTTGGTCCTTTTGACGGTTGACCGCAGGATTTCAGGAAACCGGCATTTCGGCGCCGATGCCGCGGGCGGCCAGCGGAATACCGGCAACCGGCAGGCTGACGACGACCTGGCCGGTGCCCGAGCTTTCGAAGTAGGGGCAGACGATCTCGGCCTTGCCCTGGAACTTGTCCCAGCCGATGGCGCCGAAGAGCATGGCGGTGTCGTGCATCTTGCCTTCGCCGGTGCAGTACTGGGCGTACTCGGGCAGCATGCGCAGGAAGGTGGCCCACTGGCCTTCTTCCCAGAGTTGCAGGGCGCGCAGGTCGACCTGTTTGTTGAATTCGCGGCTGATCGAATTGAAACCTTCCTCGACCAGGCGGTTTTCCCAGATTTGGTGGGACATCGAGCCGCTGGCGACGATGGCGACCTTGCAGTTGCTGCGGGCGACGGCCTTGGCCAATGCTTCGCCGAGAATGCGCGATTCGTCGAGGCTGCCGAAGGTGCTCCAGCCGGCAATCGAGATGACGCGGATCTTGCCTTCCGGATTCATGTAGCGCATCGGCAGGATGGTGCCGTATTCGAGATCGAGCGAGGCGACCTGGTGGGCGCGCGTCTTGACGCCCATCGCCGTGGCTTCTTCGGCAATCATCGCGCCGAGTTCCGGGTTGCCGGGAAATTCGTAAGGCAAATCCTGAATGAAATGCGGAAACTCGTGGCTGGTGTAATTGCCCTTGTGCACCGCATTGTTGTTGATGTGGTAACCGGCATTGACCAGCCAGTGTGTGTCGAAAACGATGAAGGTATCGACACCGAGTTCGACGGCGCGACGACCGACTTCGCGCTCGGCGTCGATCGCCGCCTGACGACAACCGTGGGCCGGCCCGGGCTGCTCGGAAATAAGCATCGAAGGAACATGCGTGGCCTTGATGGCCATGACGATTTCACCCATGAATCTGTCTCCTGAAGATTTGTTTGATGGTTTCTCTATGGGGATTCGGATGGCTTTAAGCTCTTTTAAATCGGGAAAACTACGTTGATCTGGCCGGTGCCGGACGAACCGAAGTAAGGCGTCACGACTTCGGCCTTGCCTTCGTATTGGTCCCAGCCCAGCACCCCGAGCAGCATCGCCGTGTCGTGCATCATTCCTTCACCGTGACACTTCACGGCGTACTCCGGCAACATGCCGCAGAAGGTTCTCCAGTCGCCCTTCTGCCACAGGTCGACAACATGGTGATCGACCGTTTCGAGGAACGGGTCCCAGACCTTGTGCATGAACTGCTCGGAAACACCATTCTGGGCGAAGCGGTGCGACAGAGAGCCGGAGGCCAGCACGGCGACGTTACCGTCGTAGTCTTCCTCGATTGCACGACGCACGGCGCGGCCGAGTTCAGCCGAATCCATGAGGTTATGCACGGTGCACAGCGCAGAGACCGAGACGACCTTGAACTGCTTGTCCTCGTTCATGTAGCGCATCGGGACCAGCGTGCCGTATTCCAGCGCCAGGCTGGTCGCGTCGTGGGCGCGGGTGAACACGCCGGCAGCCGTGGCCTGCTCGGCGATGGCCTTGCCCAGTTCCGGGTTGCCCTGATACGAGAACGGCATGTTCTTGATGAAGTGCGGCAGCTCGTTGGAGGTATAGATGCCTTCCCAGCTCGGCGCGCAATTGATGTGGTAGCCGGCATTGACCAGCCAGTGCGTGTCGAAGACGACGATGGTGTCGACCTTCAGCTCACGCATGCGGCGAGCGATTTCCTTGTGACCGTCAATGGCGGCCTGGCGGCAGCCCTTGTGCGGGCCATCCTGTTCCGACAGGTACATCGACGGAACGTGGGTGATCTTGGCGGCGAGAACGAGTTTGCCCATGATTTATACCCCCCAGCGCGGGATATGGTGGCTACCGTAGGAAACCGCGATGTTCTTGGCTTCGCAGAACACTTCGAAGCTGTAATGGTTGCCTTCACGGCCAGTACCCGATGCCTTGGAGCCGCCGAAGGGCTGGCGCAGGTCGCGGACGTTCTGGCTGTTGACGAAGGTCATGCCCGATTCGATGGCCTTGGCCAGACGGATGGCGCGGCTGGTGTTGTTGGTCCACAGGTAGGACGACAGGCCATAGGGCGTGTCGTTGGCGATCTGCACGGCTTCTTCTTCGGTCTTGAAGCGGATGATGCAGGGCACCGGCCCGAAGATTTCTTCCTGGGCGATACGCATCTTGTTGTCCACATCCGCGAAGACGGTCGGCTGGACCCAGAAACCGTTCTTGAACTTGTCGGCGACGACCGGTGCACCGCCCCCGGCGACGACCTTGGCGCCTTCCTGCTTGCCGAGTTCGATGTAGTAATTGACCTTGTCCATGTGGCCCTTGGAGATCATCGGGCCGATGATGGTGTTCGGGTCCATCGGGTCGCCCACCGTCAGGCGCGAGGCGCGGAGGGCGAAGTCGGCGACGAACTTGTCGTAGATGCCTTCCTGGACAATGATCCGCGAACCGGCGGTGCACCGTTCGCCGTTATTAGAGAAGATCATGAATATGGCGGCGTCGAGGGCGCGTTCGTAGTCGGCGTCGTCGAAGATGACGAAGGGCGACTTGCCGCCCAGTTCCATCGAAAACTTCTTGAGGCCGGCGGCCTTGACGATGCGGTTGCCGGTCATGGTCGAACCGGTGAAGGAGATCGAGCGGACATCCGGGTGCGAGACGAGCGGCTCGCCGGCTTTGTCGCCAAAGCCATGGACGACGTTGAAGACGCCAGCCGGAATGCCGGCTTCGAGGGCCAGTTCGCCGAGGCGGTTGGCGGTCAGCGGCGACAGTTCGGACATCTTCATTACGGCCGTGTTGCCGAAAGCCAGGCAGGGCGCGGTCTTCCAGGTGGCGGTCATGAACGGCACGTTCCACGGCGAGATCAGCGCGCAGACGCCGACCGGCTGCCACAGCGTGTAGTTCAGGTGGCCGGTATCGGAATCGTAGGTTTCGCCGTGCATGTGCTGGATCAGCTCGGCGAAGTAGTTGAAGTTGTCCGAGGCGCGCGGAATCAGCACGCGCTTGGTCTGGTTGGTGACCTGGCCGCAGTCGGCGGTTTCCATGTCGGCGATCGGCTCGACATTGGCGGCGATCAGTTCGCCCAGCTTGCGCACCAGACGGGCGCGTTCCTTGACCGGCGTTGCCGCCCAGCCCGGGAAGGCTGCCTTGGCGGCAGCCACTGCGGCGTTGATTTCGTCCGACCCGCCGCTGGCGACAGTGTCGATGACTTCGCCGGTCGCCGGGTTGATGGTTTCGAAGGTTTCCTTGCTGCCGACCTTCTGGCCATTGATGATGTGTTGAATCATGCTGTTCTCGCTTTCTTTATACGGTGGCGAAATAGGTCTGGTCGTCGACGATGGTGTTGATCAGGCAGCAGACGCCCTCGACTTCGGTCTCGATCACGTCGCCAGCCTTGACGTCAGCGAGGCCTTCCGGCGTGCCAGTCAGGATGATGTCGCCGGGGTTCAGGGTCATGAAAGACGTCAGGTATTCGATCAAGGTCGCGATGTCGAAAATCATGTCGGACGTCGTGCCCTGCTGCGTCGTCTTGCCGTTGACCCGGGTCGTCAGCTTGAGTGCCATCGGGTTCGGCACATCGGCCGCATCGACCAGCCAAGGGCCGAGCGGCGTGCAGCCATCGCGGTTCTTGACGCGCAGGTTCGGGCGGTAATAGTTCTCGAGGTAATCGCGGATGGCGTAGTCGTTGGCCACGGTGTAGCCAGCCACCATCTCCATCGCCTCGGCCTTGGAAACCTGATAACCGGTCTTGCCAATGACGACGGCCAACTCGCACTCGTAGTGCATGTAGGTGGCGTCAGCCGGGCGACGGGTCTTTGCTCGGTGGCCGACGATGGTGTTCGGCCCCTTGAGGAAGGCGAGCGGCACTTCCGGTGCCTTGAAAGCCAGTTCCTTGGCGTGGTCGGCGTAGTTGAGGCCGAGTGCGAAGACGGCACCGGGAACAACCGGCGGCAGCCAGCTGACCTCGGCTTCGTTGAGCCAGCGGCCATCGGCCAGTTGGACACGGCCGTCAGCCGCCTGCGTCACTTCATGGATGGCGCCCTGGAATGCTATGCGACCGCGCTTCATGCCTGCGCTCCTTGAATCGAGAATTGAATACTGCCGACGCCCTCGGCACTGATCTTGACCTGACTGCCGGCAGCGGCCTGCGGCGCCATGTAGCTGACGCCGACGAGCAGGACGTCGCCCTGGCTCAGGGTCATGAACTCGGTGACATCGACCAGCAGTTGGGCCGGGTCGCGGACCAGATCGGCCAGCGAACGCTGTTCGACAACCTTGCCATCGATCTCAGTCGTAATGACCAGTTTGGCCAGCTCGATCAGCGGCTTGACCGAGCTGATTGGCAGTGAGCCGTCGAAGCACTTCTCGCGAATGGCCGGGCGGTAGTAGCTGTCGTGCGGCAGGCTAAGATCGCCGGCCAGCACGACGCCGGCCACGGCGTCCAGCGCCTTGGCGCGGGTCAGGCGAGCCGCAGCACGGCCCATGACCAGACCGATGGTGGCGCCAACCTCTACCGTTTTTGCCCCTTTTGGCAGGTTGACCGCAGCACCGCAGCAAACCCGGGTGTTGGCCGGTTTGATGTACATCGCCGGGGCTTTCGGGGCGCCTTTGTAGGGTGCCGCTTCGAGCGCATCGCCAATCTTGCGGAGCGAGGTGTGGTCGTTGAGGACGACGCCGAAAACCGACCCACTGACTTTCTGTTTAATCATTTATTGAGACTCCAATCAGCCGAGATAATGAACCAGGCCGAGGCACAGGACAGGGAAGAAAACGAGGCAGATGATGCGGATGAAATCAGAGGCCAGGAAGGGCATGACACCCCAGGCGGTCTCGCTCATCGGCACATCCTTGGCAATCTTGTTGATGACGTAGAGGTTCATGCCGACCGGCGGATGAACCAGACCGATTTCGACAACCATCAGCGCAAGGATACCGAACCAGATCGATTTGTCCTCGACAGCCATGCCGAAGAAATCGAGGCCCATCACCATCGGATAGAAAATGGGAATGGTGAGCAGGATCATGGCCAGCGAATCCATCACGCAGCCGAGCAGGATGTAGATGACGAGGATGGAAAACAGCACGACCAGAGCGGGCAAACCGCTGTTCTGAACCCAGGTTGCCAGCTCGGTCGGCATTTGCGACAAGGCCAGGCTGGAGTTGAGCAGGTCGGCGCCGATCAGGACCATGAAGATCATGCCGGTGGCGTGCGCCGTGCCATAGACGCTCTGCAGGAAGTCCTTGGTGCGCATGCCGCCGGAGACGGCGGCGATGATGCCGCAGGCTGCGGCGCCAATCGAGGCGGCTTCGGTCGGGTTGGCCCAGCCGCCATAGATGCCGACGATGACGACAAGGAAGACGCAGAGCACGGGAATGATGTTGATCTGGGCCTTGATCATCTGGGCGAACGGCACCTTGACGCCAGCCGGCCCGGCCGACGGATCGCGGCGAACGATGATGGCAATGACCAGGATGTAGCCCAGCGCAGCGATGATGCCGGGGATGACGGCGGCGACGAAGAGCTTGCCGATTGATTCCTGGGTCAGCACGGCGTAGATGACCAGCGGCACCGACGGCGGAATCATGATGCCGAGCGTGCCGGACGCGGCCAGCGTAGCGGTGGAGAGTTTGCCGGAATAACCGGCTGCCTTGAGTTCAGGCAAAGCGACCTGCCCCATCGTCGCGGCGGTCGCCAGCGAGGAACCGCAGATGGCGCCGAACGCCGCACAGGCTGCCGTCGAGGCCATGGCCAGACCGCCGCGCCAGTGGCCGATCAGCGTGCCGGCCGCCTTGAACAGCGCCTTGGACAGCCCGCCGTGGGTGGCGAACTGCCCCATCAGGATGAACAGCGGAATGACTGCCAGGTCGTAATTGGAAACCCGGGCATAGACCAGGTTATTGAGGGTGTACAGCAGGCCTGATGTTTCGCCGCTATTCATGACGAGGTAGATGCTGCCCCCCGTGATGAACATGGCCATGGTGATATGCACCCGAACGGCGAGCATGCCGAGCAGGCAGGCGAAGCCGATGAGACCGATTGCGGTACCGCTCATTTGTGGGCTCCGGGAATGTTCTTGGTCGGGTGAAAGTGGGCGTAGGCCCGGTAGGCTGCGCAGATCATCATGAGAAACAGGCCAGGCACGAGCAGCGCCGTCGGAATCCACAACGGCAGCGAAACCAGTGTCGTGACTTCCTCCGATTCATGCGTGGCGATGGCCGACAGGATGGTGCGCCAGACGAGAATGCCCGAAACGATGGCGAAGAGCACTTCGGCCATGCCATCGATCGGACGTTTCAGGGAATCACGCATGTTTTCAGTGAAGAAATCGACCTTGATATGTTCGCCGAGCAGCGTGCAGTACGGCAGGAAAGCAGTCGCCGCGACCGCCGTGCCGGCCTGCATCAACTCGATATCGCCATTGACCGAGCCAAAGCCCAGCTTGCGGCCGATGATCGAGACCAGCGACATGGCAATCAGGGCGATGAACAATACACCGCCTGAAATCGCCATCGTCTTGCCGGCCATGATCAGGTAGTGCTCGACCCTGTCGTGCTCTACCAGTTCATGGGGTATCCCCATCGGATCTTGCATGCTGTTCCCCTTTTCCTGATCTTTTTATTTGTTGGTGCCGGTCAGTTCGCGGGCCGAAGCGATCAGCTTCTTGCCGTCCAGACCTTTTTCGCCAACCTGCTTGGCCCATTCGTCCTCGACACTGGCCGTCGCCTGCTTCATGGCCGCCACCTGGGTGGCGCTGAAAGTGGTGATCTTGTTGCCCTGAGCAGCGATGCGCTTGCGGGTATCGGCCGCAAAGTCGTCGAACATGGCGCCGAATTTGCCGACCATGACTTCGCCGGTCGTCTTGTCGACGATGGCCTTGAGGTCAGCCGGCAGGCCGTCGTACTTGGCCTTGTTCATGAGTACGGTGAGCACGGTGGCGGTCGGGTGAGCGACGCCGGCAGCCGGTTGGGCGTGGAATTTGGTGACTTCGGAAAGCTTGGTCGGGAAAACCAGTTCCCAGGCGCCGAGCGAACCGTCAACGACGCCCTTGGCGATAGCTTCGGTGACCTGGGCCGGCGGCATGGCGACTGGCGAGCCACCAAGGGCAGCCAGGGTCTTGGCACCGACGCGGGTCGAGGTGCGCAACTTCATGCCGGCAAAACCGGTCAGGCCGACGATTTCCTTCTTGGCGGTATGTACCGGGAAGCGACCGGCCGAGTAACCCGGGCCGGTCCACACCACGTCGGCGACGCCGTTCTTGACCTGATCAACCAGTTGGGCCGGCGTGCCGCCGAGCTGCATGGCCGGGTAGAACTGGCACTTGATGCGGCCATTCGACTGCTTGCCCATCTCGTCACACCACGGCTGCAGGACTTTTTGCTGGGTCGGCGCAGCGGAAGGCAGGAAGTGCGCGATCTTCAAGGTCACTTCCTGGGCAGCGGCCGGCAGCGCAACGGCCAAGGCAGCAACGGCAATCAGGTTACGGTAGTTCATTCGACATCTCCTCGATGAGTGTGGGTGAGCCCACGTTTATTAACATGTTAGTGATTAAATTAAATCACTACTATGTTAGTGAGTCAATGGGTGAAGCATTTTATTTTTGGGCTTTTTTTCCGGTTGACCGTGGAAGTCTCTTTCCGACTCCGACGGCCAACCTGATGTACCGCTCAGACGCGCTTGAACAGCGGGCTGCGCACCTGTTGTGCATCGGCGGCCGAGAAGAATTTTTCGGTGTAGATGTCGCGCTCGAACAGGCGGCCCTGCATGAGCGTCGTGATGCAGGCGTCGATCATGACCGGAGGGCCGCACAGGTAGGCCTTGTTGCCGCGGAAGTCGTTGTCGAAATGGGCCTTGGCCGCCTCGTGAACGAACCCGCGGAAACCCGTCCACCCACTGTCGACCGGCTCGTCGTTGAGGGCCGGGACGTAGGTGAAGTTGGCGTGCTTGGCCGCCAGATCGACGAATTCCTGATGATAGTAAAGCTCACCCTGGTTGCGCGCGCCGTAGACCAGCGTGATTGGCTGTTCGCTGCCCTCCTCCAGCAGATCGAGCAGCATCGAGCGCGGGCTGGACAGACCGGAACCGCCAGCCATGAACAGCGACGGGACATTGGCCGACTTGTGCACGAAGAAACGACCGTAGGGGCCTGACACGGTGATCTTGTCGCCGACCTTGAGTTCGTTGTGAATCCAGGCCGTACCGGCGCCGCCGGGGACGATGCGGATATTCAGTTCGATCTCGTTGCCGGTCGACGGCACGTTGGCCAGCGAGAAGGCGCGATGGCCGAGGCCGTTCGGCAGGTTCATGTTGATGTACTGGCCGGCCTGGAAGTCGAGCACTTCGTCGTTGTCGAGCTTGAGCCAGATGCCTTTGATGGTCGGCGTCAGGTTCTCGATGCGGCTGACCACACCGGGGAAATCGCGCACGGGAATATCACGCGCATCCTCGTCGGTTTCCATCTCGACTTCGATGGTCATGTCGGATTCGAGCCTGGCGCAGCAGGCCAGCGCCAGCCCTTCCTCGCGCTCGAAATCCATCAGGGCAAAACTGGAAGAACTGCCGTGGTCAACTTCCCCATCGGTGATACATACCTTGCAGGTGGCGCAATAGCCCTGGCCGCAGGCGTGCGGCAGGTAGATGCCGGCGCGCAGCGCGGCATCAAGGATGGTCTGGCCGTCTTCGACCTCGATGGTCCTGCCAAGGGGCTCGATACTCAGTTCGTAGCTCATTTTTTTATCCTGTTCTTGTCTGGTGGGCTGATGCCTCTTTAACCCCCCCTGCCCCCCTTGTCAGGGGGGAGTCGGCTTATCGTGACCGGGCAGCCCCTCCCCTGACAAGGGGAGGCTGGGAGGGGTTGCCTTTCGCCTTCAACGGCCAATCAGTACCCCGTACCGGCAATGCCATCCAGACCCGGCGTCCGGAAACGGATCAGGTCCTTGTGGCCGATGCCGTTCTCTTTGAGGCTCTTGTTGCGATCCGGCGTGAAGGGCGTGTTGCCGTTCTGCCAGACGACCGTGTTCCAGTCGATCTGCTTCCAGTCCGGGTGATAGCTGAAGCAGTCGGTCATGTACTGGTCGACGATCACCGAGAACGGCGTTTCCGGCGGCAGTGCGAGCACGAAGGGGCGCGAGAACATGCGGTGACGCTCCCAGTTTACGTACAGCAACTGTCTGCCCTTGTAGTTCTCGAGGGCATCGCTCGATTTGAACTCGTACGGCGCGAGGGTTTTCAACATCGTCATTGCTGTCTCCTTAGTTCTTGGTGGCCTGTTCGCGCCAGGCTGCGAAGTTCTTCTGATCGTCCGAACCATTGAAGTCACCGGTCGCCCGCTTGTCGAGCCTCCAGTAGTCGAGCATCTGGCTGCCCGGCTGGTAGTCCGGCGCATTGACATCGACGCCATCCGGCTCGCAGTTGCCCTGCAGGGCCTGGTGCGAGGAGATGAAGGTCTGGACATACTTCTCCGGCTCGTTGTCGAAGATTTCCTTGCAGTGGTCGGAACAGGTGTGGAACTTCTCGCCCTTGTACACCGACTCGCGGAAGCACATTTCCATCGGGTCGCCCGGCTCGTTGAACTTCATGGTGCTGACACAGACCTGGCAGTTCATCGGCTGCGTCTTGTTGTTGAAGCGATTGCCGGCCTTTTCCTGGGCATCGAGATGCTCGAGCACCGGACGGTAGTACTTGTCGAAGGTGTTGGGATACTTCTCGGACAGCCAGTCCATTTCGTCGGGCGACGGAATCCAGGTGTGGAACGGGGTCGCGTCGGGCTTCATATAGAAACCTATCCACGACTGGTGGGTGACGTGTTCCTTTTCCTCGATGGTCTGGCCGAAGCACTTGGGAATGGTGATGCCGTAACGGGCGAGGTCCTTGAACAGCGAGCCGCCGTTGTCCTCGACGTACATTTCCCAGGCTTCCTTGAAGCTCATGATGCGCTTGGGCAGCATGTAATCCATCATCATGCCGACAGAAGCCAGCTTGCGCGTGCCGCGCCAGGTCCATTTGTCGATCCAGCGCTGGACGATGGGCAGGTTGTCCGGGTCCTGTTCGAGCATGAACTTGATGCATTCGAGGCCGAGCGTCATGTGCCGCGCTTCGTCGGACTGGGCCGAGAAGCCGACGGTCATCGCCGCCATGTCGCCGTTGTAGGCGGCGCCGGAGATGAAGGGGACGAACAGGATGTTGGTCAGCACGTATTCGAAGGCGAAGCCGATGGCGACCATGAATTCGAAGGGGCCGGCGGTGATCGCGTCGTCGAAGAAGGACTTGCCGTCGGACAGGTACCACATGCGGGATTGCTGATGGGCGAACTCGTCCATCCCGTTGTAGTACTTGTTGTAGTTGGAGATCGAGTGGATCTGCGTCTGGAAGTGACGGTACTCATCGACCGCCTGCATCTGACAGGCAACACGCGGACCGGCGCCGTTCATCTGCCGGCCCATCATCGAGAAGCCGCGGGCGGCCATCAGCTCGAGCGGCGGCGTCGAGCCGAGGAAGAGCTTCAAGACATTGATGTAGCGGGCGTCGGTGACCGAGAGGTGGCCGTTGTTCTGGTTGAAACCGTCGAGAATGGCGTACAGCTTGCGCTCCTTCTCGGACTGGTACTTCCAGTAGGCGTCCATGGTCAGGCGGAAGGGGTCTTCCCACTTGTCCCAATCGTGAATCTTGATGCCTTCATAGGTGGTCTGCGGGAAAATCTCTTCCGTCTTGTGGAAGGTCGGCTCCCAGGCCAGATCGCGGGTCATCAGGCTGTAGCGCTCTTTGAGGCCGAGCTTCTTGGCAACTTTCATATCCATGGTGTTTGCTCCTTGGCGGCTGGAATCAGGAATTCCAGCTCAGGGTGAATTCGTCGTCGGTCTCGTCGAGGTGGCCGGAGATGGTGATCAGGTGCAGTTGCAGCTCCTGCAGGTCGAAGCTGCGGCCCATCTTCTCCTCGACGGTCTCGCGCTTGATGACCAGGCGGTTCGGCACGTCGATCTTCACCATGGATGGCTGATCGTCGACCATCGCCCCCGGGTTGTCGTCGAGAATGGCTTCGACGATGCAGCGGGATTCGTCATTTTTCTGGAATGCGATAAAAGCGTTTGACATGCAGCTTCCTTTACAGGGCGACACCGGCCTTGGCGGCGCGGGCATTCAGGTTCTGGACCAATTCGTCCATGATGGAATCAGCCTCAGCACCGAAGGCCAGCTTGGCGACCGGCTTCAGGGCGACGACGGCACGGTCGCGCCAGTGCTTGATCCACTCGGCCAGTTGCGCCTTGTTTTCGGCGTTGTCGGCAGCGGTGGCCTTGAGCACGGAATCCATCCACTTCGTCGTTTCGCCGAACCATTCGCGCTGGAAGCGGGTCAGCATCGAGAAGACCGGGCCGTAGGCGGCGTTGAGCTTTTCATTGAAGCGCTCGTAGATCAGCGGATAGAGCAGGCCTTCGAGGGCGAAGTCCTGGGCGACCAGGACCTGATACCAGTCCTTTTCGACCATCAGATCTTCGACGTAATGGCGCAGCTCGTTCCATTCGGCGCCGTCCATCCAGGCCGTCTTGGCGTCTGCCAGGGCGTCGAGATCGTTGAAGGCCATGCCGAGACGGGTCACGTACTGGGCAACGCCGAGCTGATCCATCGAGGCGTAGCAGGCCGCCTGCGAAATGGCGATGCCGTAGCCGTAGGAGGAAACGTAAGCCTTGTTGAGATTGGAGCCCCAGGCGACGTGGCGCAGCGGCAGGAAAACCTTGAGCGCTTCGTCCTTGCCGGCAGCCGGATAGGCGGCAGCCAGACCGAGTTCATCGACCAGATCGAAATCGCCTTCGGCGATTTCCTGCATCCGGCCGCGCGCCAGCGTCCAGGCGCCGTAATAGTACTGGCGCGGGTCTTTCAGCGCGTACCAGTCCTTCATCGTGATCTTGGTCCGCTTGGTATCGAAGATGTCGTAGTGCGGCTCCCAGGTCGGACGGTAGTGATAGTTCTCGACCGGCTGCAGGTCCATGGTCGCTTCGAGATAACGCGAAGCCGGCTTGTCGGCGCCCATGCGGCGGGCCAGGTGGCCAAAGGTCTGGCGCAGCGGTGTGATGCTGACCGTCCTCAAATCAATTGCCATGCTTGTCTCCTTGTTTGCAGGCCATTTCCACGGTCAACCGGGCTTGCTACGGTCAACCGTAAAAAATGGCCAAAATTGAAATGCCTAGCGAAAGCGCTGGTGCGTTGCCTGATGCAGATTCCAGTGAAAATCGGCGTCCGATGCCTCGGCATCGAGCGGGGCAGCCTTTTCGGTGGTCAGCAGCTCAACCTGATTGGCCGCGCAGAACTCATCAAATGCCGCCTTGGGCATGACCAGCTCGGCCGCCACATCCGGATCGCCGATGGCGAACTCGAATTCGATCAAACCGTTGGGCAGGGTGCGCATGACGCGAACGAATTTGCGCGTGATGTCGAAATTGCTTTCTGCCATGTCGTCTCACTCCTCGTAACGGCGCCGTTGATACCGCGCTCTGATGAGACGTATTAAGCCATTCGCTAAGATGTTAATGAATGGACGTTTGGGGAAATGACTTGTACTTTTCGTAACCCCCTGCCCGCTTCGGCAGAAATTTGATCAAGCCTGACCGGTCAGCCGGAATTGACTGGGCGGCGTCCCGGTGCGCTTGGCGAAAAAGCGCGAGAAGTAGGCGGGATCGACAAAGCCGAGCTGGTAGCTGATTTCGCTGACCGGCACGGCAGAGTAACGAAGCAGGCGCCGCGCCTCCTGGAGCAGGCGTTCGTGCACTACCTCTTTGGACGGCAGATTGGCCATGCGCCGGCAAATATCATTGAGCCGCGCTTCGGTCACTGACAGGCGGCCAGCGTATTCGGTCAGCGTCAGATGGTCGCGGAAATGCGCTTCAACGAGATCACAGAAGTTGAGGAAGAGCCGTAAGTCCTCACTACGCTCCGAACGCTGTGCAGTTGCCGGTTCGCGTGCCAACAGCAGGCGGCTCAGATGAATGAAGGCGCACTCGCCCAGCGCCAGCAACAAGGCAGAATGACCCTTGGCATCCTTGTCGAACTCGCCTTGCAGCAGTTCAACCGTTTGCAGCAGCGCGGCAAAATCAGTGGCACTCCCGGCCGGCAGGCTGCTCAACTCGAAAAAGACCGGCTCGCGCAACAAGGCATCCGGCCACTGCCCCGGCATTTCGCGATACCAGCTGCGCACGACCTCCTGGCGCACTGTCAGCACGTGGCCGTCGGTGTCTTCCTCGGAATAGAAGGAGTGCGGAATGGTCGGCGGCGTGAAGATCAGCAAGGGCGCATCACCGCCATAGACCTGGCCGTCCAGGCTCAGGCGGACACTGCCACGGACCAGCAGGTGAATCTGATAAAAGCAGTAGTGCCGATGCGGCGGCGTATTGCGGCCGAAGAAATCGGCCAGCCGACCGAAGGTCTCGTAGTGGATTTCGCATTCCGGATCGCGCTGGTCGTAGACCCGCCCGATGTGGATGTCCGGTATGGCCTGCAGCGGCGCTGAGTTCATTCCACTTTCCAATCCAATTCACGCAAAATAGGACCAGACCCTGGCCCGAAGCGTTCTGATTCAATCACTAACATATTAGCCAGTCAAATGGTATCATTTCACCCATGCATTCCCGTTGGATGCATTCAAACCACGTCCAGAGAGCGTCTGTTCATGTCGCGCAAGCTAGCTTACAGAAACCTGCCGCAACTTTTCCTGAAAGCCCGGGAAGAATTACTCTGCCACTTCCGCCCGATCATTTCGCACTTCGGACTGACCGAACAGCAGTGGCGGATTTTGCGTACGCTCAGCGAAATGGAGCAACTGGAGCCGCGGGAAATCTGCGAGCACTGCCACATTCTGAGCCCGAGTATGACCGGCGTCCTGTCGCGCATGGAAGAAATGAATTTGGTCACCCGCGTGCGCATGCCGGAAGACCAGCGCCGGGTCATCGTCCGCCTGACGCCGAAGAGCGAACAACTGGTGTCTGAACTCGGCCCGCTGATCGTCGAACAATACAAAATCATCGAACAGGCCTTTGGCCCGGAACTGATCAAGGAACTCTACGACGTGATGGACCGGGTGATTGCGGCCGAACGCGGCCCGATTGCCCGAGTCGCCCTGCCGCCCAAGAAGGACTGGTCGGCAATTTGATCGGCCACGCCTCCGTCGCCTTGACGATTGCGCCCCGGCAAATCGACTGACGGCCTACGACAGACGAACGTTAAGTTCGTCGATGACCCCGGCCCAGTCTGCATCCTCGATGATTTCCTCCTTCAGGAATGCGCGCTGGGCGGCCGTCCAGAACGGGGCGCGATATAGCGCTACGCCGTGCGCCAAGGGACGATGGCTGGCGATGAAACTATCAATCGCCACTGGATCGTCCGGCAATCCAAGCTGGGCAAACAGATTGTCCATCGTGTGCAGGCTGGCATCCATGTGAATTCCTTTCCCGACTGTCCATGCGATATCCGCATGCTGGTTCGATGAAATGAAATCAAAACAGTTCCGGAAGAAAGTCACTCCACCTAGATCAGGATATAACGATGGCAGCGAGACTCGCTGGCCAGCGCATCCATGGCTTCCTGAACGGAGATCTGAACCAGACTGACCAGCCAATGGCGCCGGTCGGCACAACGCATTACCGGCAACTCGGCCCGGCCGAGCCGTGGGTCGGCAACGGCAATATTGCTCGATTCCAGCCGCAAATGATTTTGGGGGGTCTCCAGCCAGGCGACCAATCCTTTCAACAGATTGTCAGGCTGCAACTCCCGTTCGGCCAGAACATACTCGGGAGCCTGGCCATCTTTCGGTGTTGGAGCGGGCGCTCCGTTTTCAATGTCCCACTCCGACTTAAGGAGCCGCCCCTTGTTCCGCAGAATCTCGACATGCTCACGGAACTGCCCGAGGAGACGATGCAGACAAGAGTTGCGCAGACTTTCCCGGCAATACTCTTCGCTATATCCAATGCTGCGGATGGTGTGGTCAGCGAATTGCAGGCCAAGCTCATTGCCCAACCCCGCCCTCTCGCGAAAACCGAGGAGCCCGAAGAACTCGAGCTTGCCCTCCCTGGCCAACGGCGGCAAGAAATCCCGGATCTCGATGCTTCTCCCCAGCGCAACCTGGACATCAGCAGGTTCGGGAAAAACAGTCTGGAAAAACGAATTGTGGCAAGAAGCGCTGGCCGAAATTTCGAACGGGCCGGGGATACCCTTGATCTGCTGATGGTAGTACTCCTCTGCAGAGTGCAAGGCCTGCGCCAGGATGGGTTCGAAGTTGTTCGCCTCGGAAATCGATTCGCCCAGGGCTGCGACCACCTTCTCGACAAACCGATGGGTCGGAGACATGGCACGTGGGCCATGAACAAGCCCATTGAGTTTATTGAAAAACATCCGGACGCTCCCTAGATTTAGACCAATGGAATATTACCCCTATTTTAAGTATGGGTAAGCAGATTGACCATGGCTGGTGTGAAACAGCGTCAGGATTGCATCAAGTCACTCAACAGGGTGTCGCTGTGCAGGTATGATTCGGAGAGCTTACGACCGGCTACCTTGAGACACATTAATGGCCAAACCCCTTTGGGTTCCTGCACGGCACCCGAAAAACAAAAAAGCCACTCCGAAGAATGGCTTAACTGTTTGATTTTACTGGTGCCCCCGAACGGAATCGAACCGCTACCTGATGATTACAAATCAACTGCACGACCTTCATGCTACGGGGGCCCAAGTGATGGGGCGCGATTATAGCTTGAACATTCAAATTTCGACATGAGCACTCTCACCAATCCCTTCGAGATCGCCCGGGAAACCCTGCGACTTCTGGCCGTGCGCCGTATTCCGCCATCGCCGGAGAACTACCAGACGCTTTATCACGAGATCGCCGGAACCAAACCGGCCGGTGCTTCATTTCCGGAAGTGCAACTGCGCTCACTCGCCGCCGCCCTGCCCAAAGCGTCGCCCGACCAGTTACGTTTAGCACGGCAACTCGAAGAGGCTGTCAAAGCGGCCAATTGGGAAGACTACAAGAAGTATCTGAGCGATTTCGTTGCTGGCCTTGCCGAATCGCAAAAACTGGCCTGGTCAGAGTTGATAACCGATCTGCTGCGTTTGTGGGATGCCAAACATCCGGGGCTGACCTCCGCCCGCAAACGCGAGTCGCTCGAACACGTGTTGACGAGCAACGCCGCCAATCCCGACACGCTGTACACCCGCTTGCAGAGCCTGTTACGCTCGTGGGGACAAGGCAAGGAGGCGGAGGCCGTCAATCCCGCCGAAGCCGGCAATATCGAAATTAGCCCAAATTCCGGGTTGACCGTAACAACGGCCGACCTGCTGCCCGAGCTGCGCGAATTGTTTGCTTTTACGCTCGAAACCGCGATGGCCACTCAACTGATCGAAAGCCCGCAGCTTTCCACCGATGCCAAGGCGCTGGCCAAGGACATCCGCAGCGCGACGAGTCCGGCCCAGTTGCAGGAATTTCTCGTTCGCCTGAAGCGCTTCGCCTTCAAGCTCGAACTACTGGCCGAAGATCAGGCAGAACTCCGCCAAAGTCTCCTTGGTCTGCTTCGTCTGCTGGTCGGCAACATCACCGACCTGGTCCTCGATGATCACTGGCTGCACGGACAGATAGAGGTGGTCCGGGAAATCATCGACAAGCCGCTGTCACAGCGCGCCCTAGATGACGCCGAACGGCGGCTGAAGGAAGTCCTCTACAAGCAAAGCCAGCTCAAGGCCAGCCTGTCGGAAGCCAGGGATGCCATCAAGAGCATGCTGGCCGGCTTTGTCGATCACCTCGCTGACTTTGCCGAGGCGACCTCGGACTACCACGACAAAATTGAAAGTTGCGCCGGGAAAATCAGCTCCGCCACCGACATCTCCGAACTGGAAAGCGTGCTGGGTGAAGTCATGCGCGAAACCAGGACGATCCAGATCAATGCCCAGCGCTCCCGCGACGAACTGCGAATAACTCAGCAAAAGGTGCAGGAATCGGAAGCGCGTATCAGCGAGCTCGAACGCGAACTCGAAACCACCAGCGAACTCGTCCGCCACGACCAACTGACCGGCGTCCTCAACCGCCGTGGCCTGGAAGAGATCTTCACCAAGGAAGCCGCCCGGGCAACGCGCCATGAAACCTCACTGTGCGTTGCGTTGATCGACATCGACAACTTCAAGAAACTGAACGACTCGATGGGGCACGAGACCGGCGATGAAGCGCTCATCCATCTGGCGACAATCTGCCGTGAAACGCTCCGGCCGCAAGACACTGTCGCCCGTTATGGCGGTGAAGAATTCATTGTCCTGCTCCCGGATACTCCGCTCAATGATGCGGTGAGCGCGCTCACCCGCCTCCAACGCGAACTGACCAAAAAATTCTTCCTGCATGCCAATGAGAAGGTGCTGATTACATTTAGTGCGGGGGTTACGCAAATGAATTCAGAGGACAACCAGGCTACCGTGATTAAACGGGCTGACGAAGCGATGTACCAAGCAAAACAGACAGGCAAAAACCGGGTGGTCAGCATATGAAGGCCGTCATCCTGGCCGGGGGACTTGGCACCCGCATCAGCGAAGAATCGCACCTCAAGCCCAAACCCATGATTGAAATTGGTGGAAAGCCAATCATTTGGCATATTTTGAAAATTTACTCCGCACACGGAATAAATGACTTCGTCATCTGCCTGGGCTACAAGGGCTACGTCGTCAAGGAATACTTCGCGAACTACTTCCTACACAACTCCAACGTCACATTCGACCTGACGAACAACCAAATGCAGGTGCACCAGCGACATGCGGAGCCTTGGAAAGTGACACTGGTCGATACCGGCGAACACACCCAAACCGGCGGCCGACTTCGGCGAATTAAGGATTTTCTCGTTCCCAACGAGCCTTTCTGCTTCACCTATGGTGACGGGGTTGCAGACATCAACGTCACAGCACAAATCGCTTTTCACAAGCGCCACGGACTGGCTGCAACGGTCTGCGCAGTAACCCCCCCCGGGCGATTTGGCGCGCTCGACATCGACGGTTTTCAGGTCAGTCGTTTCCAAGAAAAGCCAATCGGCCAGGGCGGCCTGATCAACGGTGGCTTTTTCGTTCTGCAACCGGAAGTCGTTGACCTGGTCGAAGACGACGCCCAGCCTTGGGAAGCGGAACCGATGCGCAACCTGGCCAGTCGCGGTGAATTGGCTGCATGGATGCACGAAGGCTTCTGGCAACCGATGGATACCCTGCGCGACAAGATGCATCTGGAAGAGCTCTGGCAACAAGGAAAAGCCCCCTGGAAAACATGGTGAACCAACAGTTCTGGCAGGGCCGACGGGTTTTTCTGACAGGGCACACCGGCTTCAAAGGTAGCTGGCTGTCGATCTGGCTGCACGAACTGGGCGCTGAACTCAGTGGTTACGCCCTGGCGCCACCAACCACCCCGGCGCTCTATGACATCGGACGGGTAGGTGAATGCCTCTCCTCCACCATAGGCGACATCCGTGATGCTGCGCAACTGGCCAACACGATGCGCGCGGCTGCGCCGGAAATCCTGTTCCATCTTGCCGCCCAACCGCTGGTCGGTGAAGGATATCGCAACCCGGTCGACACCTACGCGACTAACGTCATGGGGACCGTCAATGTTCTGGAAGCGGCACGATGCCTACCCAGCCTGCGCGCCATTGTCGTCATCACTACCGACAAGTGCTACACCAATCACGAGACCGGCCGAGCCTTTAAGGAATCCGATCCACTGGGCGGTCACGACCCCTACAGCAGTAGCAAGGCGTGCACCGAACTGGTCAGCCATGCCTATCGCCAATCCTTCCTGAATCAGAATGGTATCCGTCTGGCCACCGCTCGGGCAGGCAACGTCATTGGCGGTGGCGACTGGGCTGCCAACCGCTTACTACCCGATCTCCTGCGCGCCTTCTCTCGGGGCGAGACTGCTCGGTTGCGCCATCCGCAAGCCATTCGCCCCTGGCAACACGTTCTGGACCCACTCTCCGGATACATCATGCTCGCAGAGCGGTTATGTGCAGGATCGGTGGCTGAACGGGCCTGGAACTTCGGGCCAGAGACCGCAGACTGCGTCACCACCGGCGAGCTTGCCACGCGACTGTCAACCGCCTGGGGTCCGCAAGCCAGCTGGGCGCCCGACGAGGCAGCAGATTTCCCGCACGAAGCAACCTTGCTGAGTCTCGATGCCAGTGATGCAAAGAATATTCTCAAGTGGCGTCCGAAATGGCCGTTAACAGTGGCCGTTGAGCAAACCACCGCGTGGCATAAGGCGTGGCTTGCCGGGCATGACATGCAAGCGATCTGCCGCCGGCAGATCACCGAATACGCAGATTGACACCATGACGTTAAACGAAGAACGACAAGATATCCTTCAGAGAGTGCGCGCATACGCCGCGCGCACGACTGCTGCGCCGGATTTCGCCCCAGGACAGAGCGTCATTCCACCCTCCGGCAAGTTGCTGGGGCCGGATGAGTTTGTGAATCTGGTTGACGCAGCGCTGGACGGCTGGCTGACCACCGGACGCTTTAATGCCGCGTTCGAGCAAAAGCTGGGCGACGCAACTGGGCAAACGCGCGCTGCGTCCCGGCGACGAGGTAATCACCGCCGCTGCGGGCTTTCCAACCACTGTCAATCCGATACTGCAAAACGGTCTGATCCCGGTCTTTGTCGACTCTGAAATTCCGACCTACAACCCGTCGCCAGCCAGCATCGAGGCCGCCATAACACCTAAAACTCGGGCAATCATGCTCGCGCATACACTGGGCAATCCGTTCGACGCTCATGCCTTGCGTGAACTGGCCGACCGCCACGGATTATGGCTGGTTGAGGATTGCTGCGACGCCCTTGGATCGACGCTCAACGGGCGTATGGTTGGCACTTTCGGGCACGTCGGCACGCTCTCCTTTTATCCGGCGCACCACATCACCATGGGCGAAGGCGGGGCAGTTTTCACGGTCGACCCGAAATTACGGCAAATTCTGGAATCCTTCCGTGACTGGGGCCGCGATTGCTGGTGCGCCCCGGGCTGTGACAACACCTGCGGCAAGCGCTTCGACTGGCAACACGGCGAACTGCCGGCCGGCTACGACCACAAGTACGTCTATTCGCACCTAGGCTACAACCTGAAGATCACCGATATGCAGGCGGCGATCGGGCTTGCCCAACTGGAACGCGTCGACCACTTCATCGCCACACGCAAACGCAATTTTGCCGATTTATTGAGTCAACTGTCCGGCTTGCATGAGTTCCTGGTTCTCCCGGAAGCCACTTCTGGCAGCGACCCATCCTGGTTCGGCTTCCCGCTGACGCTGCGCGACGAGGTGCCTTTCGACCGCGTCACGCTGCTGCGCTACCTTGATCAGCACAAGATCGGTACGCGCCTACTGTTTGCCGGCAACCTGACGCGCCAACCGTACATGGCCGGCCGACACTACCGTGTGGCCGGCCCGTTGGACAACGCCGACCGCATCATGAAAAACACCTTCTGGCTCGGGATTCACCCTGCCTTGGACCCGCACATGATCTCCTACGTCGCTGACCGGATCAGAACCTTTATCGGGGTAGATTTCGCATGACCGGTCACCTGCGCGTTGCCGATTACATTGCGCAGCGCTGCGCCGAAGCCGGTGCACGCCATGTGTTTCTGGTCACGGGTGGTGGTGCAATGCACCTGAACGATGCATTTGGTCGCCATCCACAGCTTTCGCCGATCTGTTTCCACCACGAGCAGGCAGCAGCCATGGCAGCTGAAGGTCATTATCGTACCTCGCGCCGCCTTGCCGTACTCAATGTGACCACCGGCCCTGGTGGAATCAACGCATTGAACGGAGTCTATGGCGCCTATGTCGACTCCATCGCCATGCTCGTTGTTTCAGGACAGGTCAAGCGCGAAACCTACCTCCGTAACTACCCGCAACCCTTGCGGCAACTGGGCGACCAGGAAGTCGACATCGTCAGCATGGCGCGCCCGATCACCAAGTACGCCACGACGGTCCAGAACCCGTGCGAGATTCGGCGCGTCATGGACAAGGCGATATTCCTGTCTACGCACGGCCGCCCCGGGCCAGTCTGGATAGACGTTCCGGTCGACGTCCAAAGCACGCAAATCGATCCGAGCGACCTGCCAGGCTGGGATAGTGCCGATCACGAGAGCCTGCTCGACGACCCCGAACTTTGTCCAAATACACGCGCCTGGCTAGCGCAGCAGCCGACGACGACCTTCGATACGGCCCTGGACGCCTTGCTGGCAGCCCTAAAGGAGGCCAAGCGGCCGGTGCTGATGGCTGGTACCGGCATTCGCCTGTCTGGCATGCAGGAGGCGTTCATCACCCTGTGTCTCCGTCTCGGGATACCTGTAGTTACCGGCTGGAACGCCCACGACTCTCTGACCGACGACCATCCCTGCTATGCCGGCCGCCCCGGTACCGTCGGCGACCGCGCCGGCAACTTCACGGTCCAGAATGCGGACCTGCTGATCGTACTCGGTTGCCGCCTGAATATCCGCCAGATCAGTTACAACTGGCAAAGCTTCGCCGCCGGCGCCCGTAAGTTTATGGTCGACATTGATGCCGTCGAAATGGACAAGCCAACGCTGTCGATCGACTACAAGATCCACGCCGATCTAGCCGACTTCATTCCGGCACTGCTCAAGCGCCTCGATGGCTACACGCCAGCCAGGGAACACCAAGACTACCTTCGCTGGTGCCGCGACCGGGTTAGCCGCTACCCCGTCGTTAGCACTGCACAAAGAACAACAAACCGGCCACTCAACCCCTACTATTTTGTCGAACTGCTGTTCGCCAAGCTGGATGAGGATGCGGTGGTTGTCACCGGCAACGGCTCCGCCTGCGTCATGGGCTTCCAGGCGGCTCGCCTGCGGGCCGGGCAGCGTCTATTTACCAACTCCGGCGATGCCTCGATGGGGTACGACCTGCCGGCTGCAATCGGCGCCTGTATCGCACGCAACAAGCAACGGGTGATCTGCCTCGCCGGCGACGGCAGCCTGATGATGAACCTTCAGGAGTTGCAAACGCTCGTTGGCTATCAGCTACCAGTCAAGGTCATCGTCCTGAACAACGCCGGTTACCTCTCCATCCGCCAAACCCAGTCTGCCTACTTCCAAGACAACATGTTCGGCATCGGCCCGGACAACGGCGTCAGCCTGCCCGATTTTGTCGCCGTGGCGCACTCTCTGGGACTGCCTGCGCACCGCGTCGCAAGCGCGGAAGACTGGCTATCGCAAGCAACCGAAGACTTGCTTTCAGCCCCGGGACCGGCGCTCATAGAGGTCGTTGTCGACCCCGCACAAGGATTTTCTCCAAAACTAGCCTCAAGAAAACTCCCCGATGGGTCGATGAGTACACCAGCGCTGGATGACATGTCTCCGTTTCTGGATAGAGATGAGCTTGCAGCAAGCCGTTTCTCAGACTGAGAACTCATGTACTCAACAATTGTTTACGACCTCGATGGAACGCTGATCGATAGCGCGGCGACGGTAGCAGGGCTGCTGAATGACCTGCGAGCCGAACGCACTTTGCTGCCACTGGCAAGGGAAGATTTAACGCCATGGCTAAGTGTTGGAGGCAAGACCATGGTTGCCGCAGCACTTAACATTGCCAAGGACGAGGCACAAGCCTATCTTGATATATTTCGTGCTCGTTACCTCGCGTTGCCAACCAATCCGGCAACACTCTACCCTGACGTACACAAAACATTATCAACACTGAAATCCAGAGGTATCCGGCTTGGCCTTTGCACCAACAAGCCAAGGCAACTCACCGAAAAAATCCTCGCCGAAACGGGGCTTAATATATATTTTAATGCCGTTTGTGCGGGTCTAGACTTGCCCACCAGCAAACCCCATCCGGATAACCTGCATGCGTGCTTGAATGGATTGGGCAGCTCCCCGGACGAAACTCTCGTAGTCGGCGACAGTTGCGTTGATCAAGCCATAGCAAAGGCATGTGGCACCGGATTTGTATTCTTCAGCGGTGGCTACGATGACGGCGTTAGTCAGGAAAACCGCACCCTAACAATTCAGCACCATGCTGAGATATTCAATCTGATCCAATTCCAGTAAAGGTTCCATCATGAATGTTTGCGAACGCAAGATGCTGAGTCTGCTCAAAGCACTCAAGAACGATTATGGCTGTGTTGCGGTCAAAGCAGAGTTTGAAGCAGAGGGCACTCGCGTGGACGAACTGCTTCGCCTCATGGAGATCGCCCGCAAAGCCGATTTGAAAATTGGACTGAAAGTCGGTGGTTGCGAAGCGATGCGCGATCTCATCGAGAGCAAGCAATTTGGCGTGGAGTACATCATTGCCCCGATGGTCGAAACCCCATACGCATTAAGCAAATTCATTCAGGCCAAGGATCATGTTTACACCCAAGATGAGCAGATTGACACCGAATTCCTTTTCAACATGGAGACCCACACGACCTTTACGTCGATTGCCGCAATGTCCGATATGGCTGTAGCAGGGGGCTTGGCTGGCATTGTCTTGGGCCGTGTCGACTTTGTGGGTTCGCTAGGCTGGGGCCGCGAGGCAGTCAATTCCCCCAGCATGGCAGAGTTTTGTCAGGTAGCGGCCCAGCACTGCCGTGACAAGCATCTTGACCTTGTCATTGGTGGTGGCGTATCGGCTGACGCAATCCCATTTCTGACGGAGGTCCGTAAAACGCATTTGACTCGCTTCGAGACGCGTAAGGTTATTTTCGGCGCCAACGCTCTAGACATCTCTGAAATCCGTGAAGGCCTGCGCGTGGCGGTGCATTTCGAACTGTTGTGGCTGCAGAACAAGCGTGATTATCATGGCTTCATCCATCGGGAAGACAATGCTCGAATCGAGATGCTTGAAAAGCGCTGGCAAGTGCTATCCGAAACCATACCAAATTACTGACATCCCCCAACAAAGGCATCCGTCGTGAGCGAAAAAAGCATTGCCGCCGTCATCCAGCCGCGCATCCACTCCGCAGCCAAAGTCCCCCTGGAGGATCAGGTGCCGTTGAGCACACCGTTCTCTGTCCATATAGACGTATGTAGTGTCTGCAACTACAAATGCAGCTTCTGCTTTCAGGCTGATAGCCACGCAATGAAAGCCGTCGGCCTTAAGCGCGGCATGATGTCGCTCAGCCTGTTCAAGAAGATCGTCGACGACCTCAAGGCTTTCGATCAAAAAATCAAGAAGATCAAGATTGGCAACCACGGCGAACCCACCTTGCATCCGGATCTACCGGCGATGATTCGCTATGCCCGCGACAGTGGCACCGCCGAAATCATCGAACTGTTCACCAACGCCTCCCAACTTGAGCCCGCACTCAACAGGGCGCTGATCGACAGTGGCCTGCAACGCATCAACATTTCGCTCGAAGGCTTGTCAGACGAACGTTATCAACAGGTTGCCGGCATCAAGCAAAGCTTCCCAGCGATTGTTGAAGGGGTCAGACATCTTTATTCCATTCGTGGCGACTGCAAGATCTATGTCAAGATTGCGGATCAGACCAGCGCCCTATCTAGCAACATCACACACAAATTCGTCCTAAGCGATGCCGAGCGTGAATATTTTTACGACACCTTCGGCAATATTTGCGACGAGATATTCATTGAGAAGGTTGTCCCGCAGTGGGCCGAGGTACAGCTTGACAAGCAAAATCAGGTCTCAGAAACAGGCATGTATGCCCAGAAGGTCAATGTAGACAAGGATGTCTGTCCCTTTATCTTCATGTACCTGCATTTCAACTGTGACGGCACAACCAGCCCCTGCACACTGGACTGGCCACGCAAGGTCGTTATCGGTAATGTCGAACAGCAGTCCGTCAAAGACATCTGGAATGGCCAGCAATTGCGGGCGCTACAGGTCGCAATGCTCGAAGGCAAGCGTTGCGACATCAATTTTTGCAAGAACTGCACCGCTCCCGTCGTTTGTGTCGAAGAAGATCTCGACCCGCACAAGACCAGCTTGCTGGAGAAAATCCGCCCCCTGCTGGCTGAGGTATCGCGTTGATGAAAATACTGATTCTTGGTTCCAACGGCTTCATTGGCAGGAACTTGGTGCATTACCTGACTACCCGCAACTATGAGGTTCTCGCGCCGAAACGCGCCGAGCTTGACCTACTCGACCAGGAGGCGACCGAAGCCTACCTGCGCGAACAACATCCCGACGTGGTGATCAACAGTGCAATCAACATCCACTCGGCTGAAGCCAACCTGAACATCTACTACAACCTCGAACGTTGCGCAGCCAACTTTGGTCGACTGATCAACATCGGCTCGGGTGCCGAATATGCTGCCCGCTTCTACACGCCACTGATGGCCGAATCCTATTTTGGCTGCAATATTCCAGCAGACACCTATGGCATTTCCAAGTTCTGCATCGCCAAGGATATCGAGCGCTCACCCCACGATTTCGTCAATCTGCGAGTTTTCGCCATCTTCGGCGAGCACGAGGACCATAGCCGGCGCTTTATCTCGAACAATATCTGCGCCTCGATCCGCAACGGGACAATCACCGTCAATCGCAATTCGATCTTTGATTACCTCGATGTTCAGGACTTCGTCAGAATCATCGAAAAATTTCTGACCTTGCCAACAGCATTCAAGTCCTACAACGTCTGCACTGCAACCCAGCACAGCCTGACCGATCTGGCTGGCGTCATTGACCACGAAAGTGGTCGCGACAACACGCTGACTATCATTAATAGCGACATCTACTCGACCTACACTGGCGACAACCGTCGCCTGCTAGATGCCATCGGCGATTTCCGTTTTACCCCGATCGAGGACTCCGTCAAGCGTCTGTTCGCGTGGTACGAAACGGAATTCGCTGCAGGCAGGATTGCATGAATCCCCGGCAGGCAGAGCTGCTGACGCAACTAACCGGCGCTCCGGTTCTGATCTGGGGCGCCCGGATGACCGGACTGGGGCTGGTACGCCTGTGCAGGACTCATGGCATTGAAATCCAGGGCTTCATCGATTCTGATCCGGCATTTTCCGGCAAGCGGATCGCGGGACTACCCTGCCATCCGCCAACGGCCCTGCCCGAAATCCACTCACAGCACCCCTCACTGAAGATCGTTGTCGCCGCATCTACAAAGGAACAGGAAATCAACCAGCTGTTGTTGCAGTACGGCGTTTCAGCAAACAACTTCATCAACTACTCGCGTTACTGCGATCTGTTTTACACCGTCGATGTCATGGGCACCTGCAATCTCAAGTGCCTTTCCTGCGCCCATGGTGCCGGTGGCGAACAATATCCGCGCGGCCTGATGACGCTCGATGCCTATCACCAGGTTATCGACAAGATCGTTGCAGAAAATGATCTGGTAACGCACATCAGCCTGTACAGCTGGGGCGAACCCTTTCTTAACCCGTCGCTGCCAGAGATGGTGGCCTACCTGCACCAACGCGGCATTGCCGCCGCGCTATCGAGCAATCTCTCGATAAAAAACGAGACCTTGTTGCACAAGGTCATGCGCGAGAACCCCGAATACCTGAAAGTCTCCCTGTCCGGGTTTTACCCCGAGGCCTACAACGACACGCATAGCGGTGGCGACATCCATCTGGTCCGCTCCAATATGCTGCGGCTCAGGTATTACATCGACAAATACCGCCTCGATACTGTGATCGATGTAAATTATCACCTGTACAACAACAACAACCGCCGAAATCTGGACAAGATGCGGGAGTTTTGCGATGAACTTGGTTTCTTCCTGTCGACCACCTACGCCTTGGTAATGCCCCTCGAACGCGTCATCGAAAAGCTGGAAGGGCGTCCCAGTCCGACAACGCTGGCTCTGGAAGACAAGCTGCTTGTTAGCGTCAAGGAGGGCATCGCGGCTGCCACGGTCAACGGCAAAAATGGGCAAAATTCAGAAGCGGGATGCCCCTTTCTGGAGAACCAGACCATCATTAACTGGGATCTGAGCGTGCCGGTTTGTTGCACGACCTTCAACCGTGGTCCGAATATCATCGCTGAAAACTTCCTGGCGGCCAGCAAGGCAGAAATCAGCACCGCCAAACAACAAGCTGCAATTTGTGAAACCTGCCAGCGCCATGGTCTCCCAGCCTACAATCTCGGCCTGAACCGCAGCCGCTGGGAAGCCATCGCGGCAACCAAGCCCAGCTTCGACGCCCCGCTCGAATCATGATCCCCACGGCCACTGCCGCAGCACACCACTGCCGTTTGTGTCGTCAGCCTCTGGCGATTGCTGACGCCATTTCCATCGGCCCCTTTCCCAAGGCGGCGCAATACTATCCCGAACCCGACGAATTCGCTGCTGACCAAGGCGTCGTGCTGCAAATTACGGAATGCCCAGGCTGCGGCTTGACGCAATTGATGAACGAACCGGTCGACTATTTCAAACAGGTCATCACAGCAGCGTCGTTATCCCCCGTCGTCCGCGAACAGCGGTTGGCTCTGTTCAAGCAACTTCGCAAAGAGTTCACCGAACAACCCCGCGCCATGGAGATAGGTTGCGCCAGCGGAGAAAATCTGCCCCTGCTCCGAGAAGCCGGCTACGTCGCCAGCGGTATCGAGTTTTCGCCACCGCAAATAGAAGCCTTCTCGATGCCGGAAGGTGTCGCGAATCGCTACCTCCTTGACGTTGGCTCCGAAGAACATGGCCAATACGACTTGTTGATCTCGTTCAACTATCTGGAACATCAACCGGATGCCAGGACATTTTTACAAAAATGCCGCGCCTTGCTGGCGGATGACGGCAAGCTGCTATTGACAGTGCCCAACCTGGATTTTCTGCTGGCCAGCCAGTCGGCCCACGAATTCGTTGCCGACCATCTGGTGTACTTCACTGCAGACAGTCTCGAAACCGCCTTGCGGCTGACCGGCTTTTCGTTGATAGATATACAGATCATCAACAACCAATACGACATCCAGATCATTGCTCAAAAGCGCAGCGTGGGTGCCATCGCAAGCAGCAAATTGGCGCTCGACGCGCTGGTTGCCCGCTTCAACGAAACATTGCGAAACTTCACCGACCGTGGCCAGAAAGTTGCCGTATGGGGAGCAGGGCACCGCACGCTCGCCCTGCTTTCGCTATCGGAATACCACCGGATCGAATGCATCATCGACTCGGCGAAATTCAAGCATCACAAATTTGCGCCAATATCTCATCTCAGGATACTGCCGCCGGAAACCCTGCTGACCCCGGGCTGCAACATCGACGTCGTTCTAGTCATGGTCCCCGGGATTTACCCGAAGGAAGTGATCGCCACGATTAACGCCTTACCAGTTCATTACCATGCAGAGCAGTTTCCCCCCGAAGCGTAATTGCCGGGCACATGGCAAACGACCATTTGGAAACAAGCAGTAGCAGGACAAAAACAACAGGAGCCCCCGATGGTCAGTGCGCCCAAAAAAATATTATTTCTCGTTCCCGTCCATATTTCCTACGAGTCCTACGTCTCGCCCCCTAAAAATGCGCGGACAGTCCTCAAGAACGGGCGGATTCTGAACAGCCTGGCCACTGACCTGCCGCTCGGACTGCTCTCAATGTCCGCCTACCTGAAAAAACATTACGAGCTCGACGTCAGACTGGTCGATTTCAACGTTGAAGTCAGCGCCTTGAATGACTTCGACTTTCCCAACTTTGCATCGTTTGCCATGCACTACCTGACGGAAAATTTCGATGCCGACTTCACACCAGACATCATCGGCATTTCCAGCCTGTTCAGCCCTTCCTATCAGAACTTCATCGAACTAGGGCAGACCATAAAAACCATCTGGCCAGAAGCCTTTCTCGTCGGCGGAGGCAATATCCCGACGAACTCCTACCAACACATTCACCGGACAGGTGGCTTCCGCTTCTATGACGCGCTGTGTTTCGGCGAGGGAGAAAAACCGATGCTGGGGCTCATTGGTGCAGAATCCCCGGAAGGCTACGCCAACCAGTCCGAATCCTGGATTACGGCCCGGAAGCTGGACAATTTATTCGTTCCCAAGCATGACTTTATCGTCGATCTGGATGAAATCCCCTTCTACGATTACGCCCTCTGCGATCATGGACGACATAGCCTGAACCCAGTCATGACATCCTATGCCGCCCACTCGGACAGCATGGGCTACCACATCATGACCTCGCGTGGCTGCCCCTTCCATTGCACCTTCTGCGCTTCGCACCAGGTTCATGGGCGGAAAATGCGGTACCACTCGACCGAGCGCGTATTTGCGGATATCCATCGCCTGGTCGACGAATACGCGGCAAGAACCCTGATTTTTCAGGACGACCACTTCATGGCGGACAAGGCAAGAGTCTTGAAAATTCTCGAGTTCATCGAACAGGAAAAGCTGAATGCTATCTTCCAGAATGGTCTGACGCTTTACTCGCTCGATTACGAAACCCTATCTGCCTTCAAGCGTGCGGGGGTCAACCAGCTCGTGCTCCCGATCGAAAGCGGCAGCGAAAAAGTCCTTAAGCACCAGATGAAAAAGCCGCTCAAGATGAGCATCTCAAGACAAGTCGCCAAGGATTGCCGAAAACTGGGCATTTACTCCAATGCCAACGTTCTCATCGGTCTCCCCGGTGAAACTTGCCAGGATATTGAGGAAGCGCGACTCAATTTGCGGAGCATTCCGGCAAACTGGTACCACGTCGTCTGTGCCAGCCCTGTTGTCGGCAGCGAAATACATAAGATCGCCTCGGAAATGGGCTATATTTCCGGCGATGTCTTGGGGGCTGACTATCGGATTGCCGTTATTAACACCCCCGACTTCAGTGCCGACTACATTCAGGACATGCAATATGTTTTCAATCTCGAACTGAACTTTCTGTACAACAGCGATCTGCGCCTGGGCAATCTATCACTCGCGGAAACCGGGTTTCGCAACGTCCTTAACCTGCGACCGGATCACCTGATGGCCAATCTCTGCTTGGCTTACGTACATGCAAAACGGGGGGACGACGACAATGCCGCCGACTGTCTGGCCAAGTGCCATCATTACCACGGTACAGGTGGCTGGGAAAAATACCTGAAGATCATGGACTTGAGCGTACCGCCATCAATTGATGACATCATCGTAACCATTGAGCAAAAATGGGCTCATTAGCATGAAAAAAATCTTTCTGACCGGCTCCGAAGGCTTCGTCGGTCGCAATCTGCTGGAAGTACTGAGCCAGCGCAACGATTTTGTACTTTGCTCCCCGAGGCAATGTGACGTCGATCTGACGGACAGTACCGATGTCGCCCGGTGCGTAGATGCCTTCCAACCTGACCTGATTATCCATTCAGCAACCTCGAATACAGTTGGCAAGGGTTACGACAGCAACGTGTGCGAACAGAATCTGCGCATGTTCTTCAATCTATTGCGCCACCGACCGCAAGGCTGCCTTATTTATACGCTATGTAGTGGATCGAGTTACAACCGCGAGAACTGGGCCGAGAAGATGACCGAGGATTACCTAGGCGTTCACATTCCAGCGGACAGCCAAGGATTCTCAAAATTCGTCATCGCAAGCTACGCAAAACATCTCGAGGACGTGGTCACCTTGCGATTATTTGGCATTTTCGGCAAATACGAGGATTATCGGTACAAGTTCATCTCCAACACGATTGCCAAACGTCTTGCCAATATCGATGTGACACTGTTCAGAGATGCCATTTATGACTATCTGGACGTAACCGATTTTTGCAACATTATCGAGCAGTTATTTGACCGAAACGTGCGCACAGGCGATTTTAATGTGACACCAGATGATTCGATCAAACTATCGCAAGTCATTGAAACAGTAGATCATTGCTTGAGAATCAACAAAGGTTACCAAATCGTAAATCCTGGTCTTGGAAAAACCTATACTGGTTGCAACAAAAAACTCCGCGCAATACTCGACAACTTCCAATTCTCACCAATCGAAGTATCCATCCGGCGACTGGCCAACCATTACACAAACAACAGACAGGAAATCGATTGCGATTCATTGAAGCAGGACCAATTGTTGCAATACGCAAAATCGATTAATAGCCCATGATTTCAAGCACGATGTACGAAGACTTTTCCCTTCTGGCCGCAGAAAATGAAAATTACGCATTTTTGCAGGGTAAACGGCTTTACATCACGGGGGCCACGGGTCAGATCGGCTGGTACCTCATCCGCTTCATATCTTTTCTCATCGACTCCGGAGATTTGCAATGTCAGCTAAGCGCTCACGTTCGCAACCAAGAGCGGCTTAGCGAGAAATACCCCGATCACGGGTCCCTACCCTGTCAATTCGTGGTCGCGGACGATGCGGCTCAGCATTTGGCAAAATACCCTTGCGACGTGCTCATTCATTGCGCTAGCAAAGCCAGCCCCAAATATTTCGCAGCAACGCCTGTCGACGTCATGGAGGCCAATGGAATTGTCACTCAAAGGCTCCTCGAGCAATTGCGCCTGCACAACCCGACATGTCGATTCGTATACCTCAGCACCACCGGTGTGACCGGCTTCATCCCCGATGAACAACGCCCGACATCTGAATCGGATTACGGCCCCCTCAGTTGTACGGACTTGGGAAACTGCTATTTGGAATCGAAACGTTTTGGCGAAATGCTTTGCTTGGCCTATTTCCGCCAATATGGCATACCCACTCTCGTAATACGCCCCTCGATTACTTATGGCCCGGGGTTCGATCTGGACGACGGACGCTCATATGCAGACTTTGTCCGTTCCCTGTTGTTGAAAAAGCCAATCAAACTCACGAGCGATGGCAGTGCAATTAGAAACTTCTTATACATTACCGATTTTATTTCCGGACTATTGCTTGTTCTAAACAAAGCCCCATCGGGGTCGGTATTCAATGTTGCGTCGCCTCACCCAGTAAGCATCCTCGAACTCGCAACCCTGCTCAACGACTCAGGACTTGATGAATCTCTGGGTCCGGTAGCGCATGCGCTACCAGAAGAAAATCGGATGATGCGGGTCAACTTTAAAAGCACAAACGCATCAGTCGACCAACTGAGCGGATTGGGCTGGCAGCAGAAAATCCCCGTTCTTGCGGGTTTTAGAAAAACAATATTGCATTATGTGGAACAACAATCATGACCATTGACGAACTCAAACAATCTTTTTCCAATGGACATATTGGAAAGCCAGAATTTATCGAAACCGCGTATGAAAAATTCCATAAAATTCTGTTTGAATACGCATCCAACATTAACAATATCGACATCAAGGAAATCTGCATTGACGGAACCGGTGTCATATTTACCATAAGAAGTACCGGAATCAAGATTCGTTGCCAGCTCGGCGACCATCGATCCCCACCGATTGAAACGTTCAATTTTTCCGACTTTGAACCCGCCGAATCGCGGATGATGGAAAAAATGTTTGATGGCCACAAGACTTTTTACGATATTGGAGCGAATATTGGATGGCATTCGCTCAATATTTCTGCCAAATCACGAAACGCCAATTTTTATTGTTTCGAACCCATTCCAAAAACTTACGGGCAACTCACTGACAACATCCGTCTCAATTGCGCGGATAAAATATCGGCGTTTAATATTGCACTTTCCGACAAAGTCGGCGAACAGAAGTTTTACTACTACACAGCCTGCTCTGGAAATGCATCTGCGACCAACGTCTCCGATCGCGCAGATGTCGACGAAATTGTTTGCCAACAGACAACGCTTGACACATTTGTTCACGACAATTTATTACCCCCCCCTGATTTCATTAAATGCGATGTTGAGGGCGCTGAGCTAATGGTAATTAAAGGCGGGTTAAAAACAATAAACACACACCGTCCAATAATTATGGCCGAAATTCTCAGAAAATGGTCATCCAAATTCAATTACAATCCAAATGAGATATTTGAGCAGCTCTACTGCGCTGGTTATCTTGCCTTTACGACGGATGGCACCGATCTCTTTGAATTTGAAAAAATGACCGACTCCACCAAGGAAACCAATTTTTTCTTTTTGCATTCAAACCAGCACAAAAGACTTATACATCAATACAAGAACGAAGCAAAACAGTAATAACCAAAAAAATCTTTGGCATATTCCGCGCTAAAAATAAATGAAGCCTATACAAAACACTGGTAATTTCTGCTTTTCGGCAAATCGTCCACGGTCCATAAGCCAAAGTGCCGGCATGCCGTTTTATATATTTGCCCCAGACTACCGAGAGACATCGGGTGGAATTCGAGTTTTACACTATCTCTGCCACATATTGAACGAATTGGGAGAAGAGGCATATATACTCAATGCAAAAGAAGTCTCAAAAACTCTTCGCACTCCCCAGCTGACCTTTGCCAAGCTTGAAGAGCATTATGCTGCCGGTAGAAACCCAGTAACCGTCTATCCTGAAATCATCCATGCGAACCCGGCCAGTACTCCGGTAGTTGTTCGCTGGTTACTGAATGTTCCAGGTCACTTGGGTAAGCCCATCGAATTCGAAGAAAAGGACCTGATCTTCTTTTATGAGGCTTGGTGCCTCCCCAAGGGTAAAGAAGGCTTACCGCTTTTTATTCATCCGGTGGTCGATGCTGTTTTTAATAACGCAGACAATCCTGAAGACTCCAATCGTGAATTTGAGTGTTATTACGCCAACAAATACCATCTTGGCCGCAAACCGATTCTGCCTGAACACAGGAACTTGATCAGCTTAGGCCAAGAGATTAAACGTACGCCAGAAGAAATTGCAGGGATTTTGCGCAAAGCCAAGGTGCTCTATTGTTATGAGCCGTCGGGCATCATCAGCGAAGCACAGGCTTGCGGCTGCCCAGTCCTATTGATTCAATCCCATTATTTCCCCCTCCCATCGGACGACACCCATCATCGGATTCCGGGTCTCGCAATTTATGGTGAAGAAAATGCGTACGAAAAGGCGTTATTAACCCTTCCCCAGATTACTGAACGGCATTCTCGAAACCGGGCCGACTCTTGGGAAATGGCAATTCAGCTCATTCAAAAAGTGTACGAGGCCCAACGCGATCTGGAAGAGAGTGGCAAGCCACTCGTAAATAATGGCCAAAAACTATGGACATTGAGCAAAGATGAACGCGTATCCGCTTTAGATCAGCTTAGGGAGTTTTATTTAGATAGCGGTCTTTATTTCAAAGACATCAACGACTCAGAACCGCTGAGCCCGGGTCTGGAACAAAGCCACGTACGCCGATCATCCGTTTCCAAAACCCAACTGGACCGTGCGCACCAAGTTTGGCTCGACAAGCGTGGATTTATTGAAACCGACACCCTTTTTCTGGAGGTCCCGCACAACGCGAACGGTTCCTTGCACAGCGAATTCAAGCTTTTGATTCGCCTTGGCGCCTCTGATAATGCCTTACTTGCTGACACGCTAGATGCGCTGTCGCAGCAAATTGATGAGCGTTGGATACTTGACGTTGTTACCGAGTTACCAAGCCCAGACGGTATTGACGAGGTTCCGAATATTCGCTGGCACACAGTGGAATCTCTCAGCTTGGCAAAGCAGCGTATAGATGATCTGGTTGCCGCCTCACCGTGTAAATGGGTAATTGAACTTCCCGCCGGGGTCCGTCCAGATATTTTGTATTTGGCACGATTAGTCAAAGAAATAGAACGTTCACCGGATACGTTGGCGTTTTATGTCGATGACGATTGTTGCGATGAAACAGAGACTCGCGTTTCCCCTCGCTACAAACCTCGGGTCAATCCTGCCTACTTGCAGTCAGTCGATTTGGCAGGACCTTTGTGCGTAAGCAAAAAATGCTGGATGGCCTCAGGGGGTGCAAGCACTGAGTCCACGAGTCCTTGGTATGGCCAATTAATCCGTATTGCAGACAGATTTGGTTGGCAGTCAATCGCCCATGTTCCCGACATATTGCTCACGTATTACAAGAACTTCCCCAGCAACCCCGAATCATGTACTAGCGCCCTAGCTGAATCACTCAAGGCCAAGGGGATTGCTGCCGATGTTCAGTACCTGACCAATGACAGCTGGGAGATTCACTACAACCCGGCAACATACCCGGCAATTACAGTCGCTGTATTATCACAAGGACAACTAGAGTTCATTATTCGTTGTGTTAACAGCCTTATTAAAAACACTCAGTATCCTGATTTTGAAATAGTAATCGTCACCCAACCCCTCGCAGGAGACCCCGATTACTACAGCTGGCTAAAAGCCGTTCAGGAACGCGCAGATGCCCCCCGTATCAGGGTGGCATTTACGCTTGGTGGCTCAAATTATGCTGCCCTTTGCAACCAGGCAATTGCTGCGGCTGCACATGAATTGGTGGTATTGCTACGCGAAGAAGTCGTCATTGTGCAGGACCGTTGGCTGGACGAACTTTCACGAGCATCAATGTCTGAGAGCGTTGCTGCCGTTTCACCGCTAATCCATCATGCAGGGAATGCGCAGATCGCCGCTACCGGTTGCGTATTTGGCATGATGGGCGAGTTTGGATCACCCTTCGCCAGTTCGGCCGCACTCGGTGACGATGGTTACCTGAATTACCTGAAGGTCACTCGAGATGTCGCGGCCCCTCCATCGTCGTGCATGTTGGTTCGCAAAGGGAGCTATCAGAAAGTTGGAGGCATGGACGATGAAGCCTATGGAGACTATTGCGGCGAAATTGACCTCGGTCTCAGATTTCGCAATGAAGGATTGCGATGCTTGGTTCATCCGAGAGCTAGCGTGGTATTTGGGGGCGAAACAAGCCACTACGACCTTGGCAAGCGCCTGCTTGCACTTTCATTCAAGCGAGAGGCCAGTCGAACCCTTCGGAAGCGCTGGGGAACGCGCTCAATCAAAGACCCCTATTGGAACCCCAACCTCTCACTACTTTCGCCCACCCCGCTTCCTGAGACGGAGTTTCGTGCCCAATGGCAGTATATGCCAAGTGATAAACCACGAATTTTGGCCAACCCTCTAGGGAACGGACAAGGGGATTTCCGGGTTACATCGCCATTGACTGCTGTCCGTAAGGCAGGATTGGCAATGGAGTGTGTTTGGCGACAAAAAATCAGTGGCGTTGCGCGCTACTTCACTGCCGCCGAAATTGCCCAACTTGACCCAACCACAGTAATTATCCAGAACTATATCCATGATATTTCCTTGGCAGCACTGGATGATTGGCGTGCATCTAGCACGCGGCCATTTATTGTTTACACGTTGGATGACCTAGTCAATGACTTGGATCTCACCAACCCATTCCGTAAACACATTCCGCCAAATGCTCGATCTCGCTTCAAGTACGCCCTTGAACGATGCGATCGACTGGTGTTGTCAACCGAATACCTTGCCGACACCTACCGACATTTCATTGCCGATATCAAGGTTGTTCCTAACCGACTGCAAAAGGAGGTATGGCTTCCGCTCACTAACCAGAAACGAACGGGAGACAAACCTCGCATCGGATGGGCCGGTGGCTCAACCCACCAAGGTGATCTTATTTTATTGAAAGAAATCATTGAACAGACTCGAAGCGAGGCCGATTGGATATTTTTTGGCATGTGCCCCGACGAGATCCGCCCACTCTTGGCCGAATATCACGATCTGATCCCCTTTGACGACTACCCCGCCTATCTGGCCTCACTCAATCTCGATATCGCCGTTGCACCACTAGCCCAAACCCCATTCAATCAAGGCAAGAGCAATCTACGCCTGTTGGAATATGGCGCGCTTGGCATTCCCGTCGTTTGCACAGATATCGACCCTTATCACAACAGCCCGGCCTGTCGTGTAGCTAATACCCCAAACGCGTGGATAGCAGCGCTACGCGAGAGAATCCACGACCCGGAAGCACGTGAACATGAAGGGAAGGCAATGCGCGAATGGGTGCTGCGCCACTACATGCTTGAAGATCATCTGGAAGAGTGGCTAAAGGCTCATCTACCAAGCCAATAGCCATGAGCCAAAATTTCCAAAATTTTTCTAAAGTTATGCCTAGCCTTGCCGTAATGGACTTGTCAGCGAAATAAATCGCCGTACAGAAAGGGTCGGCGGAAAGCCTGACCGCCAGTAACCGACCTAAAGTACATTGCCATCAGGAGATCAAAATGTCACAAATCAACACCAACAACTACTCGCTCAACGCACAAAAGAATCTGGCCAAGAACTCCCTAGGACTTTCTTCCGCCCTTGAGCGTCTCTCGTCCGGCCTGCGAGTTAACTCTGCCAAGGACGATGCATCAGGCCTCGCCTCCGGCATTCAAATTGATGCAGCAGCACGTCAGACAGTGGTTCAAATCCGCACATTGGGCGACACCATTTCTGCGGCTCAAATCGCAGACGGTGCGCTCGCCGTTGTAGGCGATATCATGGCGCGCGTTATTGAATTGAATGCGAACTCAGCCACTTCTGCCTCAACTTCAGCCGAACGTAATTTGCTGTCGGCTCAAGCAACGGCCATTCAAACAGAAGCCAATGCCGCGATTGCCGTTTTCGGCGGGACAACTTTCACCTCAGTCGCCGTCACAGGTTCTGAAGCCGCAAGCAGCTCTCTCGCAACGGTTGCAAATGCACGGATCACTCAGGGTGCTACCATTAATAATGCTCAGTTTTCGATCCAGGCAAAACAAGCTGCCTACGAAAATCAAAAGGCTGCTCAAAGCCGCATCATGGATGCTGACTTTGCTCAAGAAACTTCAAATCTGTCACGCTTCCAGATTCTCCAGCAGGCTGGTACCGCCATGGTCGCTCAGGCCAATGCGATCCCGCAAAATGTGCTGACTCTGTTGCGTTAAACGGCTGCTGCCTCAATCTCGTAGAAAGGTGCGGTGGCTTGCAAAGGCCTCTGCACCTTTGTCGTTAGGAGCAGAAAATGAACATAGACACAACTAATGCGAGTTCGACTCCACGAGTCGCGTTGCCGGAGTTTGCCGCGACTGAAGTACGCCAGCAAGGCGTTCAGGCAAAAGCACCTGAAGCAGCAAAAACCTCTCAGGCAATAGAAAATACGGACAAAAAAGCGCCAGACAAACTTGAGGTCAAGCGAGCCGTTGAAAAGATTTCTGATTTCATCTCATCAAGGCAATCTGAGCTCAATTTCTCAATTGACGACGCCTCAGGTTCGCAAATTGTTAAGATCATGGATACCCAAACCAAGCAGGTGATCCGGCAGTTTCCATCGGAAGAGGCCGTGGCAATCGCCCATGCGCTGGACAAACTTCAGGGCCTTTTGATCAAAGATAAGGCTTAACCACTAACTACCTGAGAGAGGAAAGTCGCGATGGCCACCTCCAGTTCGCTGGGAATCGGTACAGGTATTGATTTGAATACCATGCTGACCAGTATCATTACTGCCGAGCGAGCGCCAATAACCGCGCTGAATACCAAGATTTCGGCGACCAACAACACGATTTCCCTCTACGGCACTCTTAAATCCAAGCTGGATGCACTGCAAACTGCGGCAGACACCTTGCAGTACCCTTCCCGGCTTTCTGCTCTAAGCGCCACTTCGAGTGACACCACTGTACTCAATGCCAGCGCTGCGTACACCGCGTCAGTAGGCAGTTATGGACTGGAAGTAACCCAACTGGCAAGTGCGCAAAAAGACTTCACTGCCGCTTATGTATCAGGCACGACCTTTGGCCCCGGCGACCTTAATTTCACAGTTGGAGGAGTTGCCGCAACCACTATAAGTCTCACCAGTTCGAGCTCTTCGTTACAGGAAGTTAGCGACGCCATCAATAATGCAAAAGTAGGCGTGACAACGACCGTTATCACCGATTCAACAGGCAAGCAGCGCATGGTGCTTACCGGTGATAAATCGGGTGCTGGAAATGATTTTTCTCTAACTTCGACGTTGACTGCATCGGGTAGCCAAGCGTCTCTGGCGAGCTTTGACACGACAACCGTTGGTTTGAACCGTACCGTAGCCCAAGATGCAACTCTGAAAATCGACGGTATCGAAGTCAACTCAAGCACCAATACTTTTTCCAATGTCGCCGGGCTAACGTTGACCGCTGTCAAGCTCGGCACATCGAACGTAACCGTGCAAAACGACAGCACCAAAATCACATCAGCGGTGCAGTCATTCGTCGATAGCTACAATGCTGTTGTATCGCTAATAAAGGCCAACAGCAACTACGACACGACGACCAAGACAGCCCAAGCTTTCAGTGGCGATAGCACTGTTCGCTCGCTGCTCAACACCCTAGGAAGTGCCAGAACGACTATACCGACGGAACTCAGCGCCGCCACCTTGCAAACACTCTCTTCGCTAGGTGTCAGCATCCAAACAAGCGGCCAGTTGAAACTGGACGCTACCGCACTAAATTCTGCGATCAGTACATCGGCAACCGATGTCGTAAAAACCTTAGGTGCATACGGGAAATCATTCAGTACAGAAGTAACCTCCTTATTAGCCGGGGGAGGCACTGTTTCAACTCGCGTAAGCAGTCTCAATTCATTGGTCAATCGCTTCAAGGACAATCAGGCGGCGCTGGAGATTCGAGTAAGTCTGGTCGAGAAACGCTACCGCGCCCAATTCACTGCCCTTGATAAACTCGTGAGCTCCATGCAGACCACTAGCAGTTACCTAACCCAACAGATTGCGATGCTGCAGAAATGAAGCCAATGACCAACACTTGCTACCTTAAGCTGTCGTCCTTGCTAAGATACACATCTATTCATTGTGATCGTTAACCCATGTTTTCGAGCCCTATTGCTTCATACCAGCAGATTAGCATCGAGTCGGACGTGCGCGGTGCAGATCCACATCGATTGATTGTGTTGTTGTTCGATGGCGCCGAGAGAGCATTGCAACAATCCATTGAACGGCTGGCCGTCAATGATGCCAAAGGTAAATCGGATTCAATCGTTAAAGCTATCGAGATTATTCAAAGCGGTCTCTCTGCAAGTCTTGACACGGAACAAGGCGGCGACTTGGCAAAGAATCTCAAGGCCCTGTACGACTACATGGCATCACGCCTGATTCACGCAAACATACATAAAGACGCCAATGCTATTCGAGAGGTTCAAGGATTACTTGGCGAAATTGCCTCGGCATGGCGAGAAATTGGAGTAGCAGGGAGGCAAAATCCTGACCAGTACCCTTAGCCCAAAAGATATCCTTTTGCGGCTCTTCCTAGGCTTGGAAGCCCTGCAGGATATGGCTAAAAAGGGTGAATGGGAAAAACTCGATAGCCAAAATCAAGAGTTGCTGCTGATGATGGAGGCAGTGCGCTCTTTGGATTCGCAATTCCTGACAAAAACAGCTAGCCCAGATCAACTTGAACGAATTTTGCAGTTGCTACATTCAGCTATCCAGCTATGCTCTGCACGCAAGAATCAAATTGCCCCCTTGGTTAATGCGTTCGCCAAGGCAATAGACGCCCCTGCCAAGCCATGATCCCGCCGGATGTCGCCAACAGCCTGCGCGCGGTCATCCCCGATCAACGTTCGGTAACAAACACCCAGGCGCAACCGGTCGCCAGTGCCCAACGGATTGCCGATGTACTGAGCAATCTTGTCCCCGGCCAACGTGTCATGGCCGAAATCCAGGCACTGATGCCAAACGGTACCTACCGGGCCATGGTTGGCCAGCGCGATATCACACTGGCCCTGCCATTTTCAGCAAAGCCCGGCGACACACTTGAACTGGAGGTTGCTGAAAGCGACGGCAAGCTCACGCTGGCGTTCGTGGCAAATCGCTCTTCCGGCAACAACGCCTCAGCGCCGCCGGAGTCGGTCAGTACATCCCTGAGCACCGCCGGCAAGGTCATCGGTAACTTGCTGACACCACTGGAAGGCGAAGGGAAGCAGGCTGCGCCGGCCGCACTGAACCGCAGCCAGCCACTGGTCGAAGCAATGCCCAAATCCGCTGCTGATTTGGCTCCCATATTGAAGCAGGCGCTCAGTCAGAGCGGCATGTTCTATGAAGCACATCAGGCGCGCTGGGTTAACGGACAACTGCCCACCGCTGCATTACTACAGGAGCCGCAAGGAAAACTCTCCCCGGCCCCATTGAATGCGCCCGAATTCATCAATCGCAGCGCAAATTTTCCAGCGGGCACCAGCTTTGCAGATGAAATCTCGCAGACACCACTGCTTAGGCCTTCAGTCTCCGAAATGGGGGGATCAGCAACGCCTTTGCCCGATGCCGATGTTTTGACACAGCAGCTGCCCAGAGAACCAACTGACAAAGCTCCAGCGCTCCATACGAATTCCACGGTCAACCGGAATTTTGGCGAAAAAACTGAAGGCTTACCTCTGAATCAGCCCCCCGCCACAACGGCGCCCACGCCACAAGCCGCGGTCTCGGCAAGCACACCAGCCATCCCGAACGAAAATCCGGTTCCGCGCGAATTGGTCCCACTGGTTCAACAGCAACTGAACGGACTGGCAACGCAGAATTTCGTCTGGCAAGGTCAAGTCTGGCCCGGGCAACCGATGTGGTGGGAAATATCCGGCGACCCGGAATCGAAGTCGTCACCGGATACCGAACAAGCCAGCCAGTGGCAGACCCGTCTCAAACTCGATTTGCCTGCACTCGGCGGCATCGATGTAACCCTTCGACTCGGCGCTGGCGGCACATTGGCCATTTCAGCCAGTGCAAAAAATCCGGCCAGCGAGGCAACGCTGCGCAACAGCGCTCAGTCGCTTCGTGAGCAACTGGAGGCAGCCGGGCTAACGCTAACCCAACTACACGTAGATCATGGCCAGGCCAGGGAGTGACGCCACCCGCGAGGCTGTCGCTCTGGCTTATAGTCAGACCGATGCCGCACCGCGCGTCGTCGCCAAAGGCAAGGGGCTGATTGCCGAGCAGATCATCGCCCGCGCCAAGGAGCACGGCATATATGTTCACGAATCGCCGGAGCTCGTCGCCTTGCTAACCCAGGTGGATATTGACGAGCGCATCCCACCCCAGTTATACATGGCGGTAGCTGAACTTCTGGCGTGGCTTTACCGTCTTGAACACGGCAGCCCCGCGACGCAGATCGGCCTGTCCGCTCAACCTCCACCCTAATTCAGGCTTCATGACCCTCGCCCAGAACGAAGTTTCGGTTCCAATATTTGAAATCGACCAGCCCGCCGCCTACGGCAAGTACCTCCTCCACAACCGCGCTGAAATCTTTGTTCATCTGCGCGCCCTGCTCAAACATCACACCCTGATCACGGTCTATCTGGACGAGGGCAAGGAGTTTTTTCTGTCGACCCTGCTGTCGATTGACGAAAGCACCAACCAGCTTGTCCTCGACGGATCAAACCAACCAGCAAGTAACGATGCGGCGCTGAAGGCCACTCGGATCACGCTATCAGCCCCGCTGGAACGGGTCAAAATCCAGATTCGCCTGCCCGGCCTTTCGATGGCGACCGTTGATGGCAAAAAAGCATTGATCGCCCCGCTCCCGGCATCGATCCTGCGTTTGCAGCGACGTGAGTTTTTTCGTGTCGAAACGCCTCATCACACCACGCCCCTGCGTTGCAAACTTGCCGTCCGGAATTCCACAGGCGGCCACTCGGTCGTCGATTACCCACTATTTGACCTGAGTGGTGGCGGACTTAGCTTGCTGGGACCGGTCGACGATGCTGAACTATTTTCGCTAGGGGCGTTGTTTCACGATTGCCGCCTCGAAATCCCCGGCGAAAGCGTGCTTTCGGTCAATCTTCGGGTCTGTGAAGTCCTGAAAATCGAGATGATCGACGGCCAACAACAATTACGGCTGGGCTGCGAATTTGTCAGTCTGCCGGGAACCCGGCTGGCCTTCATCGAGCGCTACATCACGCGGCTGGAACGCGAACGCAAGGCGCTCCGATCAGAGCAGGAATACTAAGACTAAGCTTCGGCTTAAACCTGGATGTTCATCACGTCCTGATAGGCTGTGACCAGTTTGTTGCGCACCTGAACCATTTCCTGGAAGGAAACACTAGCCGTCTGCAGTGCGATCATCACCTCATGAAGATTCTGGGAGGTGTCCCCAGCGGCAAGTTTTTCCGCCATCACGTCAGCCTGCTGCTGCGTCTGATTGACCTTGTCGATAGATGACTTCAGTACCTGCGCGAAATCCACCCCACCAGCCGCCCCGCCAGCCGCGCTCTCGGCCGGCTTGCCGGATGCCTGCGCTGCGGTAGACCGCAGCACACTCAACATTTGCTCAATACCTTGGGTGTCCATAACCAGCTCCTTAATCCTGCCTCAATACAAGCAATAGTCAGGCCAATATCAGTCTTCGAAAAACCCTTCGTCCCGGTACTGCTGCAACTTGTAGCGCAATGTCCGTTCTGAAATTCCCAAGCGCTCGATAGCCAGCTTTCTTGAGCCATCGACTTCTGCCAAGGTCCGGAGGATATGTTCGCGCTCCAGATCTTTCATATTATCAACTCTTTTGTCTGCTTCAAGCACGGGTCTTTCCGTCACAACCTTCGCTGCAACTCCAGCCGGCGCAGGTGCCAACCGGAGATGCTCGACAGAAATCTCCGACCCGGTCGACAAAATGAGGGCGCGCTGAATCACGTTTTCCAGCTCCCGGACGTTGCCAGGCCAGGGATGTTGGACCAGAGCCTGCTCAGCCAAAGCCCCAAAACTGACACCGTTCCGACCAAAGCGACCGCCATGCTCGACCAGAAAATAGCGGGCGATCGGCACGATATCGAGCGGCCGCTCACGTAGCGGCGGTATCGCTACCGGAAATACGTTGAGGCGGTAATAAAGATCTTCGCGAAAAACCCCTTTGGCCACCGCCTCAGCCATATCGCGGTTGGACGTCGCAACGATGCGGATATTCAGCGCTACCGGCTTTTTGCCCCCCACCCTCTCGACCTCGCGCTCCTGCAAGACGCGGAGCAGCTTGGCCTGGAGCCCCATCGGCATTTCGGTGACCTCATCAAGCAACAGCGTACCATCCTGCGCCTGCTCGAACTTTCCGGCCTGCGCCTGCTGGGCGCCGGTAAAAGCCCCTTTCTCGTAGCCAAACAACGTCGCCTCGAGCAAACTATCCGGAATCGCCGCGCAGTTGATCGCCACGAACGGTCCGTTCCGACGCGCTGACTGCCGATGAATAAAGCGAGCGATTACTTCCTTGCCAACCCCCGATTCTCCGGTAAGGAGAACCGTCGCATCGGTCTGTGCCACGCGCTGCGCGATGGCAAACAATTCACGACTGGCCGGATCAATGGCAACAACACCAGCACCGTTATCGGTTCCCGGCAATTCATACTTATTGATGTGGGCGAGCAAGGCCTTCGGCTCGAAAGGCTTGAGAAGGAAGTCGCAAGCCCCCGAGCGCATGGCATCGACCGCCTTATCCACCTCGGCATACGCCGTCATCAAAACCACCGGCAGATGCGGCAGGCGCGCCCGAATTTCCTTTAACAGCGTGATGCCATCCATCGGCATCATGCGAACATCGCTGACGACAATCGAGAAAGCCTGCTCAGCCAGCACCTTCAAAGCAGCTTCGCCGCCATCGACTGCCACATAAGGCCGGCCGGCAAGCTCCAGGGTGTCGCCAATCGCCTCACGCAGGCTGGGATCATCTTCGACGACAAGAATAGGCAAACTATTTTCAGCCATGGTGTTCAGATTCGCTCTCTACCGGAGCAACCGGCAAGGTAATGACAAACTCGGCGCCGTCGCCAGGCTCGGAAAACAGCTCGATCGCACCGCCATGCGCCCGCGCCACGCCAAGCGCAATGGCCAATCCCAATCCAGTTCCCTGCCCCTTGGTAGTGAAAAAGGGCTCAAAGATGCGGGCCTGCATTTCACGCGAGATCCCAGGTCCGCTATCGCGCACGCCAACTGCCACAAGATCGCCGCGACAATTGCCGGACAGGCAAATTTTGCCGCCCCCTGTTGTCGCCTGCATGGCATTTTCCAGCAAATTGACGAGGGCCCCAAACAAGGCTTTGCGACTGCCAACGATCACCGCTCCGGCACAAGCGTCATCCAATACAAATTCGAGACCATGCTCGCCCATCAGCGGCTCGACCGTTTGTGCCGCCTCCACCAACAAGTCGGATACCAGGATGACATCTCGCCCAATACTCTCACCCCGCGCGAAGAGAAGAACATCCTGAATCAGGCGCTCCAGACGACGTAACTGTCCGCTTGCCTTCTCCGAAAATCGGGCTCGCGCCTCATCCGAAACACCAGCCTGGCCGAGGTTGGAGGTATAGAGCAGCGCGGCGGCCAGCGGCGTACGCAGTTGATGGGCTAGCGAAGCGGCCATTTCCCCCATGGCCGCCAGGCGCTGGTTGCGCTCCAGCTCAGTTTTCATATGGTGAGCGGCGGTTACATCATGGATGAGAAGAATTTTTCCACCGGCAGAAGGCAACGAACTCTCTCCGATCGATAAGCGGCTATCGCCGTGCAACCACTCACCAATCGCCAATGTCGGCTCCAGACTGGCGCGCGCCACATCCCCCCAGTGCTGCCCGACCATGTCCGCCCCGAAAATTGCCATGGCTGCCGGGTTGACCGCAACAACGAGGGCGGCGGAATCAAGCAGCACCACACCGGCCGGCAAGGCGTCGAGCAAAGACGAGAGACGTTCGGAAAGTGCTTCTTTTTCCTGATATTGCCGACGCAATTCACCGTTGGCGATCGCCAGTTCCTCGGTCAGTGAGGCGGCGCGAACCTGAAGCGCTTCATAGGCCTGGGTCAACTCGGCCGAAACCTGATTGAACATGGCAAATGCCCGTTGCAATTCGGCGGTCTTGGTGTCTGTGTCTGGTATCAAGAGATTGATCTGTGCGGCAACATCGAAAAAGAAAGGGTGAATTCAGCTCGGGTAATAGTAGAATATTTCTAGGATAATTTGGCTTCTCGATTGATTCTTCTTCTGTTTCACCGCAATTTGACCGGCTATTGATGGCAGCAACAACTGAGACGACAGCAGGAAACGCACCGGCAGGAAATCCGGTGGAACGTCTGCGCGACGCCTTCGACCGGCTCGGCAGCCAGCAGAAGCTTGTCTTCATGGTAGCAACGGCCGCCATGATCGCCATCATTGTCGGCGCGATTCTGTGGAGCCGGCAGCCAGACTGGAAAACCCTCTTCTCCAATCTCAACGAGAAGGATGGCGGGACTATCGTCACCGTTCTCGAGCAGCAAAATATTCCTCACCGCTACAGCGACAACGGCGCATTGCAGGTCCCTGCCGACCGCGTCCATGACATTCGCCTCAAACTGGCCTCACAGGGACTGCCACGCGGCGGCATGGTGGGTTTTGAATTGATGGAAAACCAGAAATTCGGCATTAGTCAGTTTGCCGAACAGGTCAATTACCAACGCGGCCTGGAAGGCGAACTGGCCCGCACCATCCAGTCAATTGGCGCGGTGCAGTCGGCACGGGTCCATCTGGCCATCCCCAAACCCTCGGTCTTCGTCCGCGAAGAACAAAAGCCGACAGCATCGATCATGCTCAACGTCTATCCCGGACGCTCGCTGGATGGCGCACAGATCGCCGGCATTACGCACCTGGTTTCGTCGAGCGTACCGCAATTGCCGGCCACCAACGTCACGGTAATCGACCAGACTGGTGCCCTGCTTTCACAACTAAAAAACAGGCTCACTGAAGCCGGCCTCGATGCCACACAGGTCAAATATGTTCGGGATATCGAGGGCAGCATCATCAGGCGCATTGAGGACATCCTCAAGCCGATGCTGGGCGGCGAAAACTTCAAGGTTCAGGTCGCTGCCGACATCGACTTTTCCCAAAGCGAGCAAACAGCTGAAAGCTACCGCCCGAACAATACGCCGGAAACCACCGCCATCCGTAGTCGGCAGACCAATGAATCGGCCAGCGTGAACCAATCAGCCGGGGGCGTTCCTGGCGCACTGACCAACCAGCCTCCGGTTCCGGCCACCGCACCGCTGACCCAACCAGCAACCGGCACCTCCCCCGGTCAACCGGGAAAAACGGCCGAAACTCAAGGCAAGCTTGACGCCGCTGGCGTTACAGCGCCGCTCAACGGCGTCGGCCAGCCGATCAACACAAGCAAGGCCGCAACGGTCAATTTTGAAGTCGACAAGACTATCCGCCACACGAAACAGGGCATGGGCGACATCCGGCGCCTGTCTGCTGCCGTTGTCATCAATCATCGCAAGGACATCGACAAGAACGGCCAGCCGGTCAACAAGCCGATTCCCGAGGCGGAAATGAAGCAGATCAACGAATTGGTCCGCGAAGCGATGGGCTTCAACAAGGAACGCGGCGACTCGATCTCGGTTGCCAACGCGCCCTTCACCGCCGGCGAAAAGATCGATAGCTCGATACCGCTGTGGAAGGATCCGGAAACCATTTCCTACGCCAAGGATATTTTCAAGTACTTGTTGATCGCCCTGATCGTTGCCTTCCTCTTCCTGAAGATTATTCAACCCTCGCTGAAAACCATGTTCCCGTCAGCCGCCGAGCGCCGGGCTGCATCAACTGCCGAGGGCGTCGCCGGCGCCGCAGCGCATGTCAAGATTGCTGGAATCGATGGCGAACCGGGCGAGGACCACGTGCGGATCGATCACTACGCCGCCAAGGTACAAAAGGCGCGCGACATAGCCGGTGCCGATCCAAAGGCAGTCGCCAACATCATCAAGGACTGGATGGGCGCCAATGCCTCCTAACGCAGAAGACGGCCTGGAAAGGAGTGCAACACTGTTGATCGCGCTCGGCGAAGACCATGCCGCCGAAGTGCTCAAGCACCTTGGCCCTCGCGAGGTCCAAAAACTCGGGCACGCCATGGCTGCACTCAAGAGTGTGCCGCGAACAACAGTCGAAAGCGTACTGGACGAGTTCCACAAGAATGCCGAAGAACACGCGGCCGTACACGTCGATACCGACAACTACATTCGCTCCGTGCTGACCAAGGCGCTGGGTGACGACAAGGCATCGAACCTTATTTCACGCATCCTCCAAGGTGGCGAAACATCGGGGATTGAGGGCTTGAAATGGATGGACGCGACAACCGTCGCTGATTTGATCAAGAACGAGCACCCGCAGATCATCGCGACGATTCTGGTCCATCTGGAACACGACCACTCGAGCGAGATTCTCAATCACTTTACCGAGCGCCTGCGCAACGACGTTGTTTTGCGCATCGCCACGCTCGAAGGAATTCAACCATCCGCATTGCGCGAACTGAACGAAGCAATGATGCGCATCCTGTCCGGCTCGACCAGCGTGAAGCGGACGGCAATGGGCGGCATTCGCACCGTTGCCGAAATACTCAATTTCATCGGTACCGCCAACGAAACTTCGGTTGTCGATGCGATCCGTGAATACGACCCTGACCTGGCCCAGAAGATTCTCGATGAAATGTTTGTTTTCGAAAACCTGATGGAAATCGACGATCGCTCCATCCAGCTCATTTTGCGCGAAGTTCAGTCTGACTCGCTGATCCTTGCGCTCAAGGGTGCCTCTCCCGATCTCCGCGAAAAGATTTTCAAGAACATGTCGCAACGGGCTGCAGAAATGCTGCGCGAAGACCTCGAGTCGAAAGGGCCCGTCCGTCTTTCCGAAGTCGAAGGCGAGCAAAAGGAAATCCTCAAGGTGGTACGTCGGCTCGCAGACGAGGGACAAATCGTCCTTGGTGGTGCCGGCGGCGAACAAATGGTCTAACACGAGATGGCAGGCGTCATACCCAAGGACAAGCTCGCGGGCTATCAGCGCTGGAACATCGGCTCGCTCGATGCCAAACCCGTGTCACCCAGCCAGTCGCCAGTCGACACGACCAGCCCCGCCCCTGCAGCAGCCCCCTCCACCGCCTCCGGCCAACCCGAAGTGCATGCCGCGCAGAGCCTGACGAACGCTGAAGATGTTCAACGCATCCACGACGAAGCTCGTGCCACTGGATACAGCCTCGGCTACCGCGAAGGACTTGAATCCGGGCAACAGGCAATGGCGACAACGGCGGCCGAAACTACGGCGCAATTTGCCGAGCTTCTGGGCAACCTGCAGATATCCCTGGCTCATCTCGACCAACACGTCGCCGAACAGGTACTCAGCCTCGCCCTTGAAACGGCAGCACAAGTACTTCGCGGCGCGATCAACACGCGCCGAGAACTGCTCTTGCCTGTCATTCGCGAGGCACTCGCTGCATTGCCCCTGCATCATGCCCATGTCGTTCTCCGGCTGAGTCCGGCCGACGCCACGGTGATTCGCGAACAGATCGGCGAACAACTCTCCCAAACCGGCGCCCAGATCATTGACGACCCCGAGATTTCGCCGGGCGGATGCCTGCTTGTTGCCGGCGCAAGCGAGGTCGATGCCACGATTGAAACACGCTGGAAGCGTGTACTTGAGTCGATCGGTATCGCCCCTTCGGAATGGATGAACCAACCTTGATCGCCCTACCCGACCACGTCGGGCGCTGGCAGCGTTTTCTCGAAGGCTGCGAGTTGTCTGCCGCTTCTGCCCAACCTCTCTGGCCGGCGGGCCGTTTGACAAGGATCAACGGCCTCGTCATGGAGGCGTCGGGCCTGAAACTGCCGCTTGGCAGTTCATGTCATATTTTCCCGGCTAGCGGAGCACCAGTCGAGGCAGAAGTGGTCGGATTCGCCGGAGAAAAGCTCTATCTGATGCCATCCGATGATGTCTTCGGACTGGCCCCAGGCGCTCGCGTCATCGCTTGCGACACCCCCAACCCGGCGCCGCGGGTCGACTTTCCTGTCAAGCACAAGCGCCGGGCCATTGATCGAGCCAAGCAGGGTCCGGTTGGCGACGAATTGCTAGGCCGTGTGCTCGACGGCGTTGGCCGCCCACTCGACAGCAAGGGTCCGCTCAGATCAAACCTGACCCGCCCCCTGCAAAGCCGCCCGATCAATCCGATGACCCGGGCAGCGATCGAACACCCTCTCGACGTCGGCATTCGTTCCATCAACGCATTGCTGACTGTTGGCCGAGGTCAGCGCATGGGGCTCTTCGCCGGGTCAGGCGTTGGCAAGTCGGTACTCCTAGGCATGATGGCTCGCTATACCGAAGCCGAAGTGATTGTCGTCGGACTTATCGGCGAACGCGGCCGGGAAGTGAAGGAGTTCATCGAGCAGATCCTTGGTGAAGAAGGCATGCGCCGGGCCGTCGTCGTTGCCGCACCGGCCGATACCGGCCCGCTGATGCGACTGCAGGGCGCAGCTTATGCAACGACCATTGCCGAGTATTTCCGTGACCAGGGAAAACAGGTTCTGCTCATCATGGACTCCCTGACCCGTTATGCCATGGCGCAACGGGAGATTGCCCTGGCCATTGGCGAACCCCCTGCAACGCGAGGCTATCCTCCCTCGGTATTTGCACGCTTGCCACAACTTGTCGAGCGGGCAGGTAACGGCCCGGAAGGCGGCGGCTCGATGACGGCCTTCTACACGGTTCTGGCCGAAGGCGATGACCAGCAGGATCCGATTGCCGATTCGGCGCGCGCCATTCTCGACGGTCACATCGTGTTATCCAGAACCTTGGCCGACGCCGGGCATTACCCGGCCATCGACATCGAGCAGTCGATCAGCCGCGCCATGGTCAATTTGATCGAACCGGCACAACTCGATCAAATTCGCCGTTTCAAGGTGCTTTTTGCCCGCTACCAGCGCTCCCGCGACCTGATTTCGGTTGGTGCCTATTCGCCGGGGTCTGACCCGGTGCTGGATCAGGCAATAAACCTCTATCCGCGGATGGAAGCCTTTCTTCAGCAGCAACTGACCGAGCAAGCCGATTTCACAAGCAGCGTCAGCGCCCTTTCTGCACTGTTCCCCTAAACCATGGCAAACAAGTTTTCGTTGCAGCCCTTGCTGGAACTGATGCAAACCCGTTCAGACGAAGCCACGCGCCAACTTGGCCAGTTGATTGCCGCCGAGCAAAGCGCCCGCAGCCGCCTTCAGATGCTTGAGGATTATCGTGCCGACTATGCAGTCAAATTGCGCGAAGCCTGCATGCAAGGGCTGACACCGATGGCACTAAGGAACTATCAGGACTTCCTCGCTCGCATCGATGAGGCAATCGGTCAGCAAACATTGGCCGTTCGCCATTCAGAGCAGAATACAGCGAGCGGTCAGGAAAACTGGAAAGAACAGAACAAGCGCCTGAAAGCCATCGACACCCTCTCGCATCGACACGACGTGCGTGAGAAAGTCCTTGATAACAAGCAGCAGCAGAAAATCCAGGAAGAACACTCGGCCCGAAAATACGCCGTGCGCAACGAAGAAGAATCGGACTGATATCAGGCACATGCCTTGCTTACCTTGACAGCATCTCCATGTACCCCAAGGTCTGATCATGAGTATTCCTGCAGTTACCAGTTTGATCGCAGCCCTCGGCGGAAAAACGGCCTTGCCCGGTCTTGGAGAAATACTTGCAGAGAACAGCTTGCCGCTAGACTTTGCAGCACTTCTTGCCGAGCAGATTCCTGCGTCAGGGCAGACCACCCCGGCATTACTCGCAGCCGAAAGCGCTCCGGCTGGCCAACAGCCGGACACTGAACTGCTGAGCGAGATCATTGCTCAGACGAGCATGGCCAAGGACAAAGCCACGCTTCCCATCGATACCAAGCCGTCGCCAAGCTCCACGGTGATTGAGGGAAGTGCCGAGAATGTGCTGGCAGCGCTGTCCGCCAACCCCTGCCTGCCCGCAACGACCATCACTGAGCCAGATCACAAGGTGGAAGATAGCGAGAAGGAGCGAAAACTTGCGGCCAACGCCGACTCCATCCCGATGGATCCGGGCTTGGCGGCCCAGTACGTCGTACCAATGACCACTCCGCCAGTTCAAAATCGCCCCACTGAGAGTGTCGACCGCAACAAGCCGGACACAGCCCCTCATATGGCCAAGGCAGACGGCGTTGATTCCGCCGACAAGGACGGGCGCCCGGCCTTGTCGGAACAGAGGAACGCACTCCTTTCCAGCAATACTCAGACCGCCACACCTCCCACTACCCCCGTGGCCCAAAATACCGAATTGCGGATTCCGCCACGTTCAGACACCGGGAATGCGGCAATTCTTGCCGGCGACTCGAATCCCGGCAACAGCGGCTCGACCCCAGCCTTCGCAACGGCACTGGCCGCGACTGGAGCAGCGAATGGCACAGCTGCGCCAACAACCCAGCCGACCATCACCAGCGCAATCAATTCACCAAACTGGACTCAGGATTTTGGCTCCCGTGTCGTCTGGCTAGCCAAAAATGACCAACAGGTCGCCCAGATCAACATTAACCCGCCGCAACTGGGCCCGATTCAAATCACCCTCACGATCAACGGAGACCAGACTACCGCCGCATTCGCCTCGCCGCATCCGGAAGTCCGCCAGGCTATTCAGGACTCCCTGCCCCAACTGCGTGAAATGTTCTCGAATGCCGGCATCAGCCTCGGCCAAGCCAATGTTGGCAGCCAATTACCTTCACAGAACCGCGAAACTCCTTTTCAGTTTGGCAATGAAGCCCGCTCAACCGGGGAAAACGCTATACTTTCGCCCGATAGTCACGCAAGCTCCAACCCGGCCGGAATACCAATTCAGCGGGGACGAGGTTTGGTAGACCTGTTCGCATAACCGGATCGTCATGATCGAGTAAAGAGGGAGAGACAATGGCCAAGGATGCCAAGCCAGCCGAAGAAGGGGCCGAAGCCCCCCCGAAAAAAAGCAAAAAACTGTTGATCATCATCCTTGCCGTCGTTCTTCTAGTGGTGCTGGGTGGAGGCGCTGCCTTCATGTTGCTCAAGAAGGGCGACCACGCCGAGGACGATGAAGAAAACGCTGAAGAAACAGCCAAGCCCGCCAAAAAGAAAGACAAGAAAAAAGACAAGGAAGCGCATCCGGTCTTTATCAATCTCGATGCATTTACCGTCAATCTGGTCCCCGAAACCGGCGACCAGTATCTGCAGGTGGCGCTCTCGCTTGAAGTTGAAGATGCAACGGCCGAGCCGGATATCAAGACCAAGATGCCGAAGATTCGCAACAATCTGACCCTCTTGCTGTCGTCGAAAAAAGCCTCCGAACTACTACCCAAGGAAGGCAAGGAAAAACTGGCAGAAGCCCTCAAGGACGAGATCAATTCGGTCATTGAGCCCCCGGTCAAGAACAAGAAAGGTGTAGCCGAAGCCCCAGAAGGTCCGGTCAAGGCCGTCCTGTTCACCTCATTTATTATTCAGTAAGGATCCATGGCGGGAGATTTTCTATCCCAGGACGAGGTTGATGCCCTACTCAAGGGCGTCACCGGTGAAACCGACGAACCCGAAGAAGGCGAAGGGGAAGGCGGCGGGATACGTTCGTACAATCTTGGCACCCAGGAGCGGATCGTCCGGGGCCGGATGCCGACTCTGGAACTGGTCAACGAGCGCTTCGCGCGCTATCTGCGCATCGGCCTGTTCAACTACATGCATCGCAACGCGGAAATCTCGGTTGGCCCGATCCGCGTACAGAAATACAGCGAGTTCATCCGCAATCTGGTCGTCCCGACCAACCTGAATCTGGTCATTGCCAAGCCACTGCGCGGCACCGCATTGTTTGTCTTCGATCCGAACCTGGTATTTCTGGTCGTCGACAACATGTTCGGTGGCGATGGACGCTTCCATACCCGCGTTGAAGGACGTGATTTCACGGCCACCGAACAGCGCATCATCCAGGGTTTACTGAACGTTGTTTTCACCGAGTACAGCAAATCTTGGAAGCCGGTGTACGACATCAACTTCGAGTACATTCGCTCGGAGATGAACTCGCAGTTCGCCAATATCGCAACGCCGTCGGAAATCGTCGTTTCAACGACATTCACGCTTGAATTCGGGGGCGCGACGGCAGATATGCACATCTGCTTCCCGTACTCGATGCTCGAGCCGATCCGCGACCTGCTCTACAGCACGATGCAAAGTGACCAGCTATCGACCGACAAGCGCTGGATCGGCACGTTACGCAAGCAGTTGCAGGGGGCCGAAGTGGAAATTGTCGCGCATCTGGGGACGGGGAAAATATCGCTGCGCGAAATTCTGAATCTCAAAGAGGGCGACGTTATTCCCCTGAACCTGTCGCCGAAAATAGAGGCACTGGTTGATAACGTGCCTTTGATGGAATGTTCCTATGGCCAGCAAAACGGCCAATACGCACTTAAAGTCGAGCGATTCATCGCTGCTTCGCCCGACGCACCGCCCGGGGAACCGGTGATGGGAGAGAAAAATGGCTGACGATATCGAAAACATGGAAGCTCCTGCTGAAGACGCCGGGCAGATCAGTGAGGACGACTGGGCTGCCGCCATGGCCGAACAGGTCGTTAGCGATGGCGCCACGGCCACCGTCCAACCGGCTGACATCTTCCCGTCCTTCTCTGCACCATTGGGCCAGGGCGGGATAATGAACGAACTCGACATGATTCTCGACATTCCCGTCCAGATCACAGTCGAGCTTGGCCGGACCAAAATCACCATCAAGAACCTGCTGCAACTGGCCCACGGCTCCGTCGTCGAACTCGATGCAATGGCTGGCGAGCCGATGGATGTGCTGGTCAACGGCACGCTCATCGCGCAAGGGGAAGTGGTCGTGGTGAACGACAAATTCGGTATCCGCCTGACCGACATCATCACGCCTTCGGAGCGGATGCGAAAGCTGAACCGCTGATATGGTGGTCTGCGCCGCAGACCACCACCTTTCAATTTTGGGCAAAATTTCCGGTTGACCGTGGCAAAGTCAATTTTCAGGTTTGGGTTTAAGATAGCGCCCTAACCTACTTTGAACGCGATCCCAGACTTGCTGCGCCTTCTCTTTCCTCTGCTGCTGCCTATCACCGCATGGGGTAGCGACGCCGCCAGCCCCGGCATTCCAGCCGGCACCTACCTGCAGGCGACCTTGGCCCTGCTCCTCATCCTCGGACTGCTTTTCGGCACTGCCTGGCTGGCCCGCAAGCTGTCGGGAGGCAAAGGTTTCGGCCAGGGAGGCATGAAGATTATCGGTGGCGTTGCGCTGGGTCCGCGCGAACGTATCGTACTTGTTGAGGTCGGCGACAGCTGGCTGGTCATCGGCATCGTCCCCGGGCAGATTCGTACGCTGCATCAACTCCCCAAGGGCAGCAGCACGGAGGTTGAGCCGACCGCCGGCACAACAGAAGCACCTTTTGCCCAGTGGTTGAAGTCGATAAAGGAACGCCAGAACAATGCTTAGGCGAGTCATCCTCGGGCTCGGCCTGCTACTCCCCCCGATCTTGGCTCTGGCCCAGGGTGCCGGAGGACTGCCTTCAGTCACCAGCACGCCAACCGGCGGTGGGGGAACCACCTACAGTCTGACCATTCAGACACTGCTCTTCCTCACGGCGCTGACCTTCCTGCCAGCGGCCGTGCTGATGATGACGAGTTTTACCCGCATCATCATCGTGCTGTCCCTGCTTCGCCATGCCATGGGCACGCAAACATCGCCCCCCAATCAGATCCTGGTCGGCTTGGCGCTGTTCCTGACTTTTTTCATCATGTCGCCAACCCTCGACCAAGTCTATACTGAAGCCTACCTGCCGCTATCTGAGAACAAGATCAACATCGCCCAGGCCGGCGAACGGGCGGCAGTTCCGATGCGCAGCTTCATGCTGCGCCAGACTCGGGAAGCCGACATCGCCATGCTGGCAAGTGTGGCCAAGGTCGATAAAATCGAAAAGCCTGACGACATCCCCCTGCGCGTCCTGGTTCCCGCCTTCGTCATCAGCGAGTTGAAAACAGCGTTCCAGATCGGTTTCATCATATTCATCCCCTTCCTGATCATCGACATGGTAGTTGCCAGCCTGCTGATGTCGATGGGCATGATGATGATGTCGCCGGTCATGGTGGCCCTGCCCTTCAAGTTGATGCTCTTCGTCCTGGTCGATGGCTGGCATCTGGTCATTGGCTCACTGGTCAAAAGCTTCAATCCATGACTCCGGGTGTCGTCATGGAAATCGGCCGCCAGGCGATCGAAGTCACCCTCGTTCTGGCGGCCCCGATGCTGCTCTCCGCTCTGGTCGTTGGCTTGGTCGTTAGCATCTTTCAGGCGGCAACCCAGCTTAACGAAGCGACTCTGCAGTTCGTCCCGAAACTGGTCGTCATGTTCATGGTCCTGATCCTCGTCGGTCCCTGGATGCTGGAATACATGATTGACTACATCCAGCGTCTGTTCGAGAGCATTCCACAGCTGATCGGCTGACCATGCTCAGCATAACCACGGCACAACTCGACGCCTGGATTGTTGCCTTTGCCTATCCGCTGACCCGCATTCTGGCCTTTATCGCCACCTCGCCGCTCTGGGGTTCAGCCGGAATTCCCCGACGCACCCGGCTCATTCTAGGCATCGGCATAGCCATCGCCATCGCCCCGGCCCTGCCGGCGATGCCGACGGTCGCCCCAGGCTCGCTTGCAGGCCTCTGGATCTTGGCGCAGCAAATGCTGATTGGTATCGGCATGGGCTTCGCGGCCCGCATTGTCTTCGCCGCCGTCGATGTCGCCGGCGAATTCGTTGGCGCCCAGATGGGACTTGGCTTTGCAACGTCTTACGACCCTCTGAGCTCGTCACAAACACCTGTGATCGGCGAGTTCATCGGCCTCATCAGTTTCCTGCTGTTTCTCTCACTAAACGGCCATCTGATGTATGTCGCCACCCTGGCGCAGAGCTTTTATGCCATACCGGTCAGTGCGACGCCCATAGCAGCGACAAGCTGGCTGAATTTGGTCGAACTCGGGTCAAAAATGTTTTCGGTCGGGGTCTTGCTCGCGCTCCCCGTGGTTGTCGCACTAATGATTACCAACATTGCGCTGGCAGTGCTCACCCGGGCCGCACCTCAATTGAATATATTTGCGCTGGGCTTCCCGCTCACCATGATCGGCGGTTTCATCTCGCTGGCCGTCAGCATGAACTATCTGGCCACCCCGTTGCAGGCGCTCTACGAATACGCCCTTAGTGCAACCTTGGGTTTCGCCGTTCCCGCCGCTCAGTAGCGCTCATTCATTTTGTAGGAATCAGCATCCTGGCGCTGCACCAAGCGTATCGTTCCCTCCGCCATACGCCGTGCGCCTATGGTTTGAGAATCAATACCCTCAGTGTATTCGAGAATCTGATAGCTGGAAAAACCGTTCTCGTACTGTAACTGGCTGGCGCGCCGCTTGAGTATCTGCACAGACTCGCCAGCGCCACCGGTATGGTAACGCTTCATCTTCATGGAGAAGCGATAGACATCCGGCGACAGCTTGGATTCTTCGATCTCCCAGTTGGGCGCCAGCGGATCATAGACCAGATAGATCGCCGCCCCGACCACGGCTGCCGTTGCCAGAGAAGACAGACTAATTCCAGTCTTGGCCGTAAGCTGAATGGTCTCATTCGGAATCAGGGGCGTTCCCCCGCAACCAGCCAGACAGGCGGAGGCAATTAGTGTGGCGCCAATTTTTTTCATAGGTAATTGAACAGCGACATCTGGCTAACCTGCTTGAATGAAAGCTGCGCCGCCTCGAGCACCATTTTCTGATTGGCCATGTCGGACACCGCCTTGGTGTAGTCCAAATTCTGCAGCTTGCCCAAATCGGTCTGGTATTGCAGGTCTCGATCAGAGCCTGCACTCGTCAGATTCTCGAGCTCAAGCCGGCGGGCGCCAACAGAGGTTTGTGCCGTCAGCAGATGGTCAAATGCCTGCCCCAAGTTCTGGCGAATCTGCGTCATCTGATTCTTGAACGCTGCCTTGGTCGCAGCACTGCTCGACACATTGGCATTCAACGCCTTGATCATGCTGTCCAGCGTCGTGAAAATATCCTGATTGCTGGCAGGCTGAGCCGTAAAGGTGTCACCTGCAGCCGGCGTGCCAGAAATGTTGATCTTGATCTGCTGCGCTGCCGGGCCAACCACAATATCCGAACCTGCGGTATAAACTTGGCCAGTCAGAGAAGGGGTAGCAGACCCATTGACGTATACGTCATACACGCCAGGAGCCGTAAAAGTCAGTTGATAGGTGCTGCCGTCATAGCCGGAAATCGTTGAAGACGCGCCAAGAACGCCAGTCCCCGTATTGGTGGCTCCGGCACTCGCCATGAACTGCCCGTTACCCTGAGGAATGCGCACGAACACATCGCTGCCAGACGCGGAAACATCCATCAAGCGCCCTGTTTCAACCTGCAATTGACGATTCCCATCATCGCCATGATAAGAAGTAATTCGGCTCCCCGGAGACCCAGAGACGCCAAATGGCTCCGTTTCCCCCCGAAATCCCGAGAACAGATGCTGCCCTAGCCCATCCGTGCTGTTTGCCAGCCCCAGCAACTGACTGAAGCTCTCACTGACATCAGATGCAATTGCCGAACGGGAAGAATCGCTGATATTCTGATTGTCTGCTTCAGTGGCCCTGACCATCACGTTCGAAATTAAATCGCTGGCACTTCTCAGGGTGCTTTCCAGAGTCGTCAGTTGACTGGCTGCACTGCCCTGATTGTCCATGAACTGGGAATTGATTGACTGTCGCTGACTGACCTCCAGCGCCTGCGCCGCCGCAACCGGATCATCGGACGGGGTCAGGATACGTCGCCCGGTCGACATCTGATTTTGCAGTTTGTACAAGTTAGTCTGCAACTGCAGCATGTTCTGCGTGCCCGTATCGAACATCATCGAAGTGCTTATACGCATGATGCTATTCCTTAATTGGAGATGCTGAGAAGCGTATCAAACAGCTTCGAAGCAATATCGAGCGATCTGGCCGAGGCCTGATAGGCCTGTTGATAGCGGATGAGGTTGGCAGCTTCCTCATCAAGGTTGACACCGGATACCGCCGAGCGTGCCAACTCGTTCTGCTTAAGGAGGGCTTGCTGCGCCTCCCCGCTGACTTTGATCTGGCGAGTCACCGAACCGACACCACTGACCAGGCTTGAGTAACTTCCCTGAAATGTCGCTCGACCACCTTCCATCGTATTTTGTGTCTGCAACGCGGCTAGTTTGACTGCATTTCGACTATCGGACACGCCGCTGGTATTCGTATTGATGCTAAAGCTGTCACCGTTAGCCGGAGCTCCCGAAACATCGACCGAAATACCGTTATAGGTAATGCGTGCCAATTCCGATCCGGCGTTCAGTCGATTGATCGACCCCGCGGCAATGGCCAACGTGGTTCCGTCAGCATAGGTTGCACTTACAGTCCCCGATGCGGGGAAGGTGAAGGTAAATGCCCCCCCCCCCTGACTGTAAGTGAACCCGACAGGGAGGTTTGCCAACGAGTACCCCGGGCTGACAGCTCCCTGGCTAACCTGCAACGAGCCGGTATTCCCGGAACCCAGCGTAGTCACGCTAGGCGCTGCAGCAGCAATCCGCTTTACATCGGCGGCAATCGCTGAATTAACCTGAAAATTTCTCGCTGCGTCCCGGGTTGGCTCGATCCGGTAATCCACGCCAACCGTTGGCGCACTTCCGCCAATCGAGAACCCCTCGCCAACAATCAGGGCGTTCAGAGCAGCAACACTCGCGGCTGCCCCGCTAGCCGGGAATACCACACCATCGGACAGTCGCGTAAGCGTCATGCTGGTCGCTGAAGTAGCGGTGAGCACATAGTCACTACCAGTCAGACTGGTTTTGAAATTTCCGGTCGCCGGATCACCGGTCGGGGCCAGAAAACTGGCCGTTACCGAATTTGCACCGCTAGCACTGGCAAGCACTTTGGGCTGAGACAGTTCAAAGAAGTTCGCCTGAAAGCCAGTCGTCGCGGAGGTCTGGTTCAAGCCGTCCAGGTCCTGCCCCAATGCGTGCTGAGCATTGAAGGTCAAAGCAATTGACGTAGCAATCTGTCCGAGCGTATTTGTCGCATCGTCCAGCGCATTGTTGCGGAACTTCATCAAGCCACCGAGGGCACCGCCTTCAATCAGGGATTCCGACAACTCCTGGACAGCCCCCGACTGACCGCGCAAGCCAACGACGATCCGTTCGGGATCGGAACTTGAAGTTATCGGGACCAGTTTGTTCACGACAGAACCAACCACCAGTTGCTGGCCGTTCCCGACAAAAACGTTGAAATTACCAATCGAGTCCTCAACAGTTGTCACCCGAACATGCTTGTTCAGGTCCGCAACCAGTTGATCGCGCAAATCAAGTAGATCGTTGGGTGGCTGGTTGGTCGCTGCTTCAGCCCGCGTGATCTGATCATTCACATCGGCAAGTTGTTGAGCATAAACATTGATCAACTCTATTTCACCGCTGATTTCACCATTCACGCTGTCGTAAAGCTCGGTAAGACGGGTGGACATTGAATTGAATCGTCCAGCCAAGGCTTCTGCCGATGACAACATGCTCTGGCGTGCCGAGACAAGTGATGGGTTGGCTGCCACTTGCTGCACACCGGTAAAGAACTCCTGCATGGCAGGTGCCAGACCCGAACTCGGATCACCCAGCATATTGTCGATTTGGCTCAGCTTGGCCAGTTGGGTCGCCGATTCAGACGCCGCGGCCTGGGCAGCGAACGTCTGCGCAGTCAGATATTTATCATAGGAGCGACGAACGGTATCGACGGTTGTGCCACTACCAAAGTAACCAGAACCCGTCAGCCGAGGAATGCCGGCAGATTGCTGGATATATTGACGGCTGTAGCCGGGGGTATTGGCATTGGCGATGTTGTGCTGAGTCGCCTCCAGTCCCAGTTGCGCCGCATGGATCCCGGTAATCCCGATTGATAGCATTCCGCTACTCATAGCAATTCCTTTACTCTACAACTTTGTTAACGGCCCCGATCCCAGAATATTGAGGGCGGATCAACCGGTAAGTGCTTGGCGCAGTGTCGGGCCATTGATGATGCGCGAAAGCTTGTCGGCGTACATCGGATCAGTGGCATACCCTGCTTGTTGTAAACGCCGTGCAAACTCTGTGCCATCCTGAGACCCAATCACATCGGTATAGCGCGGGCTATTGCGGAGCAGATTGGCATAGTCACGGAAGCATTCTTCATAGGATGCGTAAGCGCGGAAACGCTCGGTTACCTTGGTGGGCTGGCCATCGACATACTCGGTCGTCGCAGCCTCAACGGTATCGCCCGTCCAGCTTTTTCCGGCCTTGATACCGAACAGGTTGAAACTGTTCGTCCCGTCCGCCTTGCGAATTTCGCCCCGCCCCCAACCGCTCTCGAGCGCGGAATGGCCAATTAAAAAAACGGGCGGAATTCCGGTTGACCGTGACGCTTCAACCGCATGCGGCCAGACACGATTGACGAACTCGCGTGAAGAGGCTGGCGCCTCCTGGCTGACAGTTGGTGTCGCCGAAGCATTGGTACCATACGAAGCAGAGGTTGGCAGACCACTCAGTACGGGTCTGTGTTGCAGGTGACTGACGTCGGAAACGGCAAGCGGCAAATCCTTGGCGGCAGCAGTTGCCGGTGCCATCAACTCCTCCTGCCCCTTGGGGGTTTCCAGATGCCGCCCCAGCTGCTGTTCGATCAGCCGTGCAAACCCGACACCACCGCGACTCGCAGCCATGTTCTGAGCCATTTGCTGATCAAGCATACCGGTATAGAAACGCGACTGATCACTATTGAGCAGCCCATCCTGCGGCGTTGCATCGCGCATGCTCTTCATGACCATCTGCAGGAAGAGCGCCTCGAACTGCTGCGCTGCGACCTTCAGACCTTGCTTCGGATCCTTCTGAAACTGGCTGCGTAAATCCTGCGAGCCCTGAATATCAAAAGCTGCGCGGTTAGGCGTATCCTGAATTTTCATTGAACTTGTACGCCGCTCAGATAACTTCGAGTTCGGCGCGCAAAGCTCCAGCAGCCTTCATGGCCTGAAGGATGGCGAGAAGATCAAGAGGATTGGCACCGAGGGCATTGAGCGCCCTGACCACTTCAGCCAGATTGGCCCCCGCCTTGACGTTTACCAGACTGCCGTTTGCCTGCTTGACCTGAATATCGGCTGGCTGCCCGGTCGCCTGATTTCCCGCATCCACGACCACCGAGAGACTGCCATGCGCCACTGCACACGAGTCAAGCGTAACTTTCTGATTCATATCGATATCGTCCGGAGCGCGCACAGCAATTCGCCGCCCATCAACTGCGCGAGCCGTCCCCGGCGCAATCGCCCGGTTGATTGCTTCCACCATATTTTGTACGGTTCCGAAATCAGTGCTGCCCAGTTCGTAATAGATGAATCCGCCCTGGCCTACTGCTGTCGGGACATCTCGCTCAATCGTCGCGCCAGCCGGCACTCTTCCCGCCGACAGGTGGTTGACCGCTATCTTCGACCCGCCTGAAGAGGCTCCGACACCGCCAACCAGAACGTTGCCCTGAGCGACGGCGTAGACCTGTCCATCGCCCCCTTTCAGCTGGGTCATCAGCAGGGTGCCACCACGCAGGCTTTTCGCGTTGCCAATCGATGAGACGGTGATATCGATCGCCTGTCCAGGCTTGGAGAATGGCGGCATAACCGCAGTAACCATGACAGCGGCGACATTTTTCAACTGGAGCTTGGTCGCCTGTTCTGTCGTCAGATTGACGCCAAGCTGGGACAGCATGTTGCCGATAGCCTGGGTCGTAAACGGTGTTTGTGTTGTCTGGTCGCCGGTATTGTCGAGCCCGACGACGATGCCATAGCCGATCAACTGGTTATTGCGCACCCCTTGAATCGACGCAAGATCCTTGATGCGCTCGGCAAAGGCGGGTTGGCCACAAAGCGGCAGAAGACAAGCGGCCACAATTGCCGCCTGCCGGTACCAATTGCCGCAAAATGTCTTCATGATCTGTCTCCGCCTGAATATTTCCTAGAATGGCAGGACATTAAGGAAGAATCGTGCCATCCAGCCCATGATCTGACCATCGCTGATCTGGCCGGCCGATTTGTACTCAATTCGCGCATCAGCCACTTTGGAAGATTCGATCGTATTGGAGAAATCGACGAAGCTCGGATTGATCACACCGGAAATGCGGACAAACTCCTGCTCCTCTCCGATCGCCAGTTGTTTTTCCCCTGAAACCAGCAAATTGCCGTTTGGCATTACATCAATAACGGTGACGGTAATGTTGCCGTTAAACACATTGTTGTTCGCAGCAGAGCCTTTGCCGCTGAACGAGGTGGAACTCGTGGCGCCCAAGTCCATGCCCAGCAAGCCTTTGCCAGGCAAACCGGAAAGCGCACTGACCGAAGCCTTTTGCGTGTTCGACTTGTCCAGCTTGTTCGCGTTGGCAGCCGACGCTGTTGTGCTTTCGGAAATCTTGATCGTGATCGTATCGCCGACATAGCGCGCCCGACGATCTTCAAACAACGGACGGCTGTAGGCAGCCTGGTAGATCGCACCGTTTGTAGCCGGCGACTCCATGCGCGGTGCCGGGCGAGCCGACATCGGTTGGTGCACATTGGTCGGCGGCGTTGTCGCGCAAGCACTCGTCAATACAACAGCCAGCAATGACAGACGTTTCATGATTTCACCTCATAGCTGGGTAAGACGTCCCAGCATTGCATCGGAGACCGAGACCACCTTCGAGTTCAGTTCATAGGCGCGTTGGGTCTGAATCATCGTGACAAGCTCTTCGGCAACGTTGACGTTGGAGGTTTCTACGTAACCCTGGTTGGTCACCCCGGCGCCATTGGTTCCCGGGGTATTGGGCGTCGGCGTTCCACTTGCCGCAGTCTCCAGAAACAGGTTCTGACCGATCGCCTGCAAGCCGCCATTGTTGACGAAAGTCGCCAATTGAATCGAGCCGATCTGCGTCGCAGCTGCCGTTCCGGGCTGCGTGACCGTCACCGTCCCGTCCGTTCCGACCGAGACTGAGAGGGCATTGGCAGGAATCGTGATGTTGGGCTGCAACGGGTAACCGTCGGCGGTAACGATCTGGCCCTGATTGTCTTTCTGGAATGAACCGTCTCGCGTATAGCCAGTCGTCCCATCCGGCAGAAGAATCTGGAAGAAGCCGCTGCCCTGAACCGCCACGTCCAGCGTGTTGTCCGTTTTCTGGAGATTGCCTTGGGTGTATAGGCGCGCCGTTGCCACCGGTCGAGCCCCTGCCCCCAATTGCAATCCGGTCGGAATCTGCGATTGCTGTGACGATTGCGCGCCAGGCTGGCGCAGGTTCTGATAGAGCAGATCCTCGAAAACCGCCCGGGAACGCTTGTAGCCATTCGTTCCGACGTTGGCCAGATTGTTGGCAATGACATCGAGCTGCGTTTGCTGGGCATCGAGTCCGGTTCGGGCAATCCACAGGGAACGGATCATGATTTGGTCCTATCAGGAATTCAGGGAGAGCAATTGATCGGCGCGCTGGGCATTGGTGTCGGCGGTTTGCAGCATCTTGATTTGCATTTCAAACTGGCGTGAGAGGCTGATCAAGTTAACCATCGCATCGGTCACATTGACGTTGCTGCCTTCCAGCGAACCCGAAGCAACGCGAACCGTTGCGTCCGCTTCTGCGGGCTGTCCGCTACGCAGACGAAACAGACCGTCGGCTCCACGCACCAGGTCCGCCTCCGGAGGATTAACCAGCTTCAAACGTCCGATCGCGTTGGCATTGTTCGGTGTACCAAAACTAGGCACAACGGAAACCGTTCCATCTGGGGCAATTTCTATATTGTTGTCGGGCGGCACGTTGATCGGACCACCATCGCCGACCACCGGATAACCACTCTTGGTCTGCAGCAGCCCGGCCACATCGACATCCAGACTGCCGGCACGGGTATAGGCCTCACTGCCATCGGGCAGCTGCACAGCCAGCCAGCCACGCCCCTGAACTGAAACATCAAGGTTGCGGCCGGTAAACATCACCGGACCTTCGCTGAAAACGTCGCTGACGGAAGCGTCGACGACGAATGCCCGCGTCGGCATGGCATCGCTCAGAATCGGCACCGCCCGGAAGCGATGCTCCTGCGCCTTGAAGCCAACAGTGCTGGCATTGGCGAGGTTGTTGGCTGTACCGGCCTGCTGCATGAAGACATGCTTGGCACCGGTCATGGCGGTATAAATCAGGCGATCCACGGTGAACTCGAAAAAAGGTCAAAAATCGAAATTAGCGGATATTCACGAGTGTCTGCAGAATCTGGTCCTGCGTCTTGATCGACTGGGCACTGGCCTGGTAGTTGCGCTGCTGGACAATCAGGTTGACCAGTTCAGCCGTCAGGTCGACGTTCGACTCTTCGATCGCCGATGCCTGCAACACACCGAAAATACCCGTATTCGGATTACCCGGCGTTGGCTGCCCTGAGTCAGCCGTTTCCGACCACTGGTTGTTACCGATCGAAGAGAGACCATTCGGGTTGCGGAAGTTGAACAAGGCGACCTGACCAATATCGCGCGTCTGACCATTGTCGTAGCGCGCCTGGACAATACCGTCCTTGGACACGCTGACCCCGGCCAGATTGCCCGGAGCAAAGCCGTTCTGCGTCAGGTCATTCACGGCGAACGGACTACCGAACTGGGTCATATTCGAGACGTTGATGTCAAATGCAAGGGGCGTCACCGCGCCGGTAGTCACAGCGTAGCTCTTGCTTATTGTCCCGGACGAAGTCAGCGAGCCTGACGAGTTGAAAGTTACCGTACCCGCCGCCTCTGCAGCAGTTGGCGCCGCGCCGTCCATACGGGTGTACAACGTCCACTCGTTTGGTGTTGCTGTCTTGAGGAAATAATAGGACAAGGTATGCGGATTACCCAGCGAGTCATACACCGTCATTGCCGTTGAACTATTGTAAGTATCCGGATCGGTCGGATCGAACGGCGTCTGAGCCGGAACCGTCTGGCGAGAATCCAGATTGGCTGTCACTGCGGCAGTACTGGTCGGATTCGGTGTGCCAGTGACGAAATCAACTTTGAGTTGATCGGTCGGTGGCTGCTGCGGAATGCTGCCGGTCGAGTCGGCGAGCACACCAAGCAACTTGCGGTTCTGGTCATTGATGATGAAGCCATCCTTATCCAGATGGAACTGACCGTTGCGCGAATAACTTACGGAGCCGTTCTGGGTCAGTCCAAAAAAGCCCGTACCGTTGATGGCAATATCCAGCGGGTTGTTCGTCGCGGTAATGTTGCCCTGGGTATATTGCTGCAGGACCCCGCTCAACGTGCTACCAATACCGATTTGCGAACCGCCGCCCCCTTGCAAGGAAGCACCATATACATCGGCAAAGTGCGTAGCCGAGGACTTGAAGCCGACAGTCGATGCGTTGGCAATATTGTTGCCGGCAACGTCCAGCGCCTTGGAAGAGGAAGCCAGACCGCTCAAACCTTGTTGGAATGCCATGATGTACTCCTTGACTCAATCTTAGTAAATCTGTTCGACGGAACTAAAATCGACCAGGCCTGTTCCGGGAATTTCCAGCTGAAAGCCGTTCTGTCCCCTTACAAGAGCAGATACCGTGCCAACCTCCAGCGCCGTCGCCGTCACCTTGTTTGCCCCTTGGGTAGCCTGCACCGAGAATTGGTAGGTTTCATTCGCCAAACGTGTTCCGTCCGCATTCTTGCCATCCCAAATAAAGTCAATCACGCCTGCCTTTTGGGCACCGAGGTCCTCCTGAGCGACCTTCACGCCTTTAGAGTCGCTGATAATGATGCTGACTTTGTCCGCGTCACCATCCAGCTTGACCCCACCCAGCGCACCGTTATCACCCAACGGCAGAGAATTGCCGGCGGCAAGGACATTTTTGCCGACCAGAGAAGAGGACTGCATAGAAAGTGCATCGCTGTAGGATGTCAGCAGCTTTTGCAGAGTACTGTTCAGGCTGTCGATACCCTTGACTGTATTGATCTGTGCCAGTTGACTGGTAATTTCCGCGTTATCCATCGGATTAAGCGGGTCCTGATTCTGCATCTGGGTAACCAGCATGGTCATGAAACGGTCGCCTAATTGATCAGCCGTGCTGGTCGTTGACGTTTTGTTCTCGGAAAGTTGCTGTATAACCGAGTTGACCGTGGAACTACTAGTAACGCTACTCATGACTCATCTCCTTATTGACCGATCTGCAGCGTGCGCAGCATCATCGTTTTTGCGGTATTCATAACCTCGACATTCGTCTGATACGAGCGCGAAGCGGAAATCATGTTGGTCATTTCCTCAACCACATTGACGTTCGGGAAAGCGACATAACCCTTTTCATCGGCGGCTGGATTTTTGGGGTCGTACACCACCCGCGGCGGTGACGCATCATCAACGACCTGACGTACGCGCACCCCCTTCGAAATATCTCCGGCGCCACCCATTGGCGTGGCCTCAAACACCACCTGCTTGGCTCTATAGGGCTGCCCGTCCGACGATACGATGCTGTCAGCATTGGCAAGATTCGAGGCTACCGCGTTGAGGCGCATTGACTGCGCAGTCATCGCACTAGAGGACACCTGAAAAACATTAAACAAACTCATTCAGCCTCTCCTTAACTTTGACTGGACGCCATTGCACTGCGCAGCCCTTGGAACTTGCTGCTGATCATCTGGGTAAGAATCTGGTACTGGAGGGCGTTGTCTGTAATCTGGGCGCGCTCGACATCCATATCGACAGTGTTGCCATCAACAGCCGACTGAGTCTCCGTGCGATATTGCAGTGTCCCAGAGCCGCTCATACCATTTCCCTGCTGATGCGCGCTGGAGGTCACGGCCATGCTCAACGCCCCAACATCGGCACGACTAGCCAAGGCGTTTTGCATGGCTGACTTGAAATCAATATCGCGAGCCTTGAAATTCGGCGTATCAGCATTGGCAATGTTCGATGCCAACACCTGGTGGCGCTGGGTACGCAAATCAAGCGCTTTGCTAAGAACCGAAAAACTTTGGGCTATATTCGACATCGTTAACTCCAACAATCGTTGGCTAACGAAAAGCACACTTCATGCCACAACAAAATTGACGCGCCGTAGCGGTCTCAATAGGGCAAAATGCAGCAATGAATATGCGTCTTCTTGCCCTGCCTTGTTTGCTGGCCCAATGCTTGGTCGCCCTTGCTGCCGACTCGGCAACGATTCTCGACACAGCAGAACAGCATATTCGCCTGCAAACGAAAAACCTGGGCGGCAAAACCACCATCACAATGGGGCAGTTTGATGCCAGCAGACTCTCGCCATGCACAGTACTCGAGGCATTTACGCCGCAAGGCAGCAAGGTTATTGGACGAATCCACGTTGGTGTCCGCTGCCTATCGCCGAACAGCTGGACGGTTCTGGTACCGGCTCAAATTGCCGTGGCCGGCAACTATGTCACGACCAGCCGACCACTAATTGCCGGTCAAGTGATCAAGGAATCCGACTTGGTCACACTCAGTGGAGATATCTCCCATTTACCAGCCGGCGTCGCCAGCGATCCCGCTGGCGTAGTCGGAAAGACCGTCCGTAACTCACTAGGCGCAGGCCAGACCATACGCTTCGACCAGTTAGTTGCCCCGATAGTCATCCGCCAAGGCCAAACCGTGCGGGTAGTTTCGAAAGGCAACGGTTTCTCCGTCAGCGCTGAAGGCAAAGCAATCAACAACGCGGCGATTGGCCAGCCCGCGCAGATTCGCATGAACTCAGGCCAGACAATAACAGGCACTGCCCGAGCAGACAGCTCCGTAGAAATCGAATTTTGAGCTAAAGTTTCACCATTGGCGGCCGATATACCGTTTAAGATCAAAAAGCATTGCGAGCCACATCATGAAAATTGACAGTAAATACAACCTTGGCACGACGCCGGTTACACCACGCCCCGTCACACGCGGATCACAAGAGACCGCATCCACAGCGGAGTCGGTGAGTCTGAGCCAGCTCGCAGGTGCCTTGCAAGGCGCCGAGAAACCGCCGGTTAATGCTGCACGCATTCAGGAAATCAAGGAAGCCATCTCCCAAGGCCGCTTCAAGATTAATCCAGAAGCAATAGCAGATGGACTGATCCAATCCGCCCGCGACCTTCTCGACTCTCAGCGCAAGGCCTGATGAACGCTGTCGTCGCCCTGTTAAAGCGGGAAACCGAACTGGTTATCCGTTTTCGCGACACGCTCTTGCGCGAGCAGGATATTCTGCGCTCCGGCAGCTCTGATGGATTGACTGAAGTAAATAATGAAAAGTTATCGCTGGTCGAATTCCTAAATCAAGCTGGCACCGAACGTTCGCGCACCCTTTCATCCGGCGGCGAGCCTACTATCGACATGCAAGCATGGTTTTCGGCACACCCACAGGAAAAAGAATCCGCTGCTCTTTGGGAGGGCATGTTGAAAATTGCACGGGAAGCCCGCGGGATAAACGAGCTAAATGGAAACCTGATTAGTGTACTGCATCAAAAAACCAGCGAAGCGCTCGCCATCCTGACGCATTCCCAAGCAGACCAATCTCTATATAGCAGTAGCGGCCAGGCTGCCATGAGTACAGGTAGTCGAATCATCGACTCGGCTTGATCTCTAAATTGAAGCAGATCAGCGACCAATTTCCTTTGGCGCTTCGTTGATCTCAGTGGGCTCTTCCGGGCGATTTGAGTCAATCATGACGCTGACACGGCGATTTCTGGCCCGTCCTTCCGGAGTCGTATTGGTTTCAACTGGTCTGGTATCACCATAGCCAATTGCCGTAAGCCGCTCGGCCCCCACCCCCCCATCGTTAAACAGCCTGAGCACCGTCGTAGCTCGCATCGCTGACAATTCCCAATTGGATGGGAATTGAGGCGTAGCTATCGGCACATTATCTGTGTGCCCCTCAATTGTGATCGGATAATCCGTATCGGCGAGCACCTGCGCGATAACACCCATGGCGCTAATTGATGCTGGCTGCAAACGCGCCTGCCCTGCGGAAAACAGAACGCTGTCATTTATCTCGATAGTCACGCCACGACTCGTCTCCAGCAGGCGAACTTTGCCTGCTGCGACAAGCGGCTGCAGCGCCTCCATAATGCTGCCTGCCACATTTTTCATCTTCTGCCGCTGCTCGGCCTTTTTGGCCTCGTTCTTGACCGTCTCCGGCGCCTTGTCAACTTTGATGACCGGCCGCGGCAGCATGGGGAGGGCACCCTGAATGACCGCTACCGGCTGCCCACCCGGCTCGCCTGTTTTGTTGTTGAAAGCATTGGTCAGCGAGTTGGACAGTACCTTGTATTTCCCTTCGTTTACCGACGACACGGCATACATGACCACAAAAAACGCAAACAGCAGGGTGATGAAATCGGCGTAGGAGACTAACCAGCGCTCGTGGTTTTCAGGCTCCTCTTCTCGACGCTTGCGGGCCATCAGTGAAGATAGCCTTTCAGGCGCCCTTCAATAATTCGGGGATTGTCACCGACCGCAATGCCGACAAGACCATCAACAAGCATTTCACGCGATGAAACCATACGCATCACGTAATACTTAAGTTTGGCTGCGATAGGAAGATAGACAAGGTTGGCCAATCCGACGCCATAAATCGTTGCGACAAACGCTACAGCGATTCCTCCGCCGAGCTTGGTAGGGTCTGACAGATTCTCCATGACATGAATCAACCCCATCACAGCCCCCAGAATCCCTATCGTAGGGGAGTAGCCTCCAGCCGCATCCCATATTTTTGCCGACTGGCGCCACTCATCTTCAAAGGTGCCTATTTCGACCTCCAGCAATTCCCGGATTCTCTCTGGATCTGCACCATCGACAAGGAGTTGCAGGCCCTTGCGAGCGAACTCGTCCTTTATTCCTGGAATATAGTTTTCCAGAGCCAGCAGCCCCTCGCGCCGCGACATCTGGCTCCAGTTAAGAATCTGTTCGATCAGACGCTTCTGCTCAATGACAGGGGGGATCCAAACCCACTTTGCCATCTTTATTCCACGCTTGAAGATATGGATCGGACTCTGCAACAACACCGCCCCCAAGGTACCACCCAGGACGATCAGCAAAGCTGTTGGCTGGACCAGGGAGCCTACACTTCCTCCCTCAAGATACTGGCCGCCAATGATCGCAACAATACTTATTGCGAGGCCGGTGAGGCTGATCTTATCCACCAGCCTTCTCCTTGCGACGTTTTGCGGCGGCGGGAACTTCACCGACAATACGGCTACGCAGCCGTGCGACAGCCTGGGTATGCAACTGACAAACCCGGGACTCGGTGACCCCCATAACCTCGCCAATTTCCCTCAAATTCAAATCCTGCTCATAGTACAAAGCCATCATCAACTTTTCACGCTCCGGCAAGAGACCGATGGCCAGTACGAGTTGCTCCTTTACACCTCTATCTTCCAGAATACTCACCGGGTCAGCATCATTATCCGTAAAGTGCCGTTCGAGAAAATTCTCGTCGTCTGAACCGGAAAAATCTTCGTAATAGACAATCTGGTGGCCACGCGCATCCTGAAGCGTCTTTTGGTAATCGCTCAAGGACAGACCTAGCGCGTCAGCCAGCTCTTTTTCTGAGGGGGCACGACCATGTTCGTGCTCAAGCTGGTTGATGGTCGTTTCGATGCGGCGCAGTTCCCGGCGCAAATTCCGCGGCAACCAATCATTTTCCCGAAGGCCATCCAGCATTGCGCCGCGGATTCGTTGTGTTGCATAGGTTTCGAACTGCGCGCCAAAACCTTCCTGATACCGATCTATTGCGTCAAGCAACCCTAGCATCCCGTTCTGGACGAGATCATCAAACTGCACACTGGGTGGTAGGCGAGCCATCAGATGATAGGCGATACGCTTCACCAGCGGCGCGAAGCGCTGAACCAGCTGATCCCTATCTGGCTGCCCGGCAGCGGTATACATCAGGCTCGTAGTACGTTGGGGGTTATACGTTGGCTCAAGTGTAACAGCTGCTGCATGAACTGACCGACTCCTGCAGCCTCGCATTCGCTGCGCTGCCAGTAAAGCATATCCGAGGCGATGTCTCGGAACGCCGCAGCCGACTGCGAATCCGGGGCCTGAACCAGGACCGAACGACATAGCTGAGCTGACTGACGCAGTGCTTCATCGAGCGGAATAGCACCAGCAAAATCCAGGCGAGCCACACCCCGCTGTGCGGCAACTTGGGCAATGTTGTCGAATATTGAGCGCGCATCGGCGTGACTGCGAACCTTGTTCACCAAAATTCGAAAATGCTTTCGCGAAAAAGCATGACTCACTTTTTTAATCAGCGAATATGCTTCAGTTATCGAAGAGCTACTCCCCGACAAGACCACAACAGCCTCCTGAGATACCAGACCAAATGGCGAAAAACCATTTGGATGTGCCATGCTGGCGTCAACTAGGATTACGTCGATAGGCCTCTCCAGACCAGACATGGCATCAAGCAAGGTCTGCTGCTGAGGCAACGACAGCCGCCCGAGTTTTCTTGCCGCTCGAGCTGCCGGCAGAACCCGTAATCCAAGCATGGGCTGAAGCAAGACTTGCGAAAGCTGCATTTCGCGCTGGACTACATTTAAAAGATCGTGCCGAGCGACTAGGCCGAAAGTGGACGCAATATCGTCACCCGGCACATGCTCGTCGATGATTAGAACCTCTTTTCCAAGGCGTGCCAGCGCCACACCAATATTGGCCACGGCAACACTGCGTCCAACACCATCACATCCAGCAACAAATGTAATGACTTGCAATTGCTGCCCACCGCCTAGTAGGCGGCGCAACCCAGCCGCCTGATCAACACGAAAGTCAGCCACGACGGCCTCCAACTGCAACCATGCCTGCACTTGCCATCATGAGCCCGGGTTCGAGGCCATCGAATTTGTGAGGAGAACTTTCAGGAACATCCTTGAAGGCACGATGCAGGAGATAGCTGCGATTGGGCAGATGCAAATCCTCTGGCACGCGTTGCCCATTGGAAACATATTGAAGCTTCAGTCCATGGCGCATGATGACATCCAGAACTGTCGCCAGACTGGCAGCTTCGTCAATTTTCGTCAGGATGCATCCGGCGAGCGTCTCACCAGCATAGGCGCGCACAACGTCATCGAGAGTATCGCCACGTGAAGTCGAGTTCAGCAGCAGCAAGCGCTCAACGTCACACCCCGCGAGCATGTCCGTCAACTCAGGAACCAGTTTATCCCTCTGGCTCATCCCCATCGTATCGATCAGCACCATGTGCTTGTGCTGCAGCTCCATCAATGTCTGTCGCAGTTCATTTGCATCCTTGACCAAGTGCACGGATACACCAAGGATACGACCGTAGATACGTAGTTGTTCATGGGCACCAATCCGATAACCATCGGTGGTGACCAGTGCCACCTTGCTTGGCCCATGGCGTAAAACACAACGCGCCGCCAGCTTCGCAGTTGTTGTCGTCTTCCCAACTCCGGTCGGACCGACTAGCGCGTAAACGCCGCCCCGATCAACGATATCATTTTCATTGCCAATGGTCAGGAGCGAGCGATCAGCCGCCCCCTTTACCCACGCCATTGCCTCCAGACCATTCATTTCACGCGGTAGATCGACAAGCAATTCACGAGAAAACTGCGGAGAAAATCCGGCATCAAGCATCTGGCGCAAAATATCTGTCTTTACCGGCTCTGAGCGCGCAGCCTCACCCCAGGCAAAGCCTGCGAGGTGCTGTTCGACAATTTTGCGCAGCGAACGGATTTCGTCCATTACCTCCATTGGAACCACTTCAGCTTCTGCACGGCGGGGAGGGGCTGAAGAAATTGTGGCCGAGTGCGCCGACTGGGCGATTGGCGTCGTTTTCAAGGGTGCTGCGGTCGACGGACCAGGACGGCTATTTTCCATCTGTCGCAATGCCCCGGTTCGAGGTATTCCGGCATTGACTGATGCTGACGGAGTTTTCTGAGGATGTGCCTGACGCTGCGATGATGCAGAAGGAGGAGGAACCACGGTTGGCTGTGGCGGCTGGGATATCCTCGCTCGCGCCGAACTCAGCACCACACGATAATCATCCTCAGGATGACTATCCGGCAGTTGCCGCTCAGATGCTGCGCTTTCTCCTACCGGGGTGGGAATAATCATTGCCATATCGCGCGCGGCTACTGCCATGATCTCGACACCGCCAGGAACGCCGCGATTGGAAAGTATGATCGCATCGTTACCTAGCGTCTCCTTGACCTTCCGCAAGGCATCCCTTGCATTGGCGGCGATGAATTTTCTGACGTTCATGTTCTACCTCCGATGATCGAGGTCACCTTGATAATTCCAGCTGCGGAACATTGCGCCGCAGGAATCTGGACAGGAGCAGACGCAGGCTAGCCGGCACAAGCAACACAGCCGGCAACCCCAGCCCCTCTTGGCGCCCGGCAGCCAAGGCTGTCTCACGCAAAAGCGTGTCGGCGAGGCCCGGTTCAAAGCTGGTATTTTCGGAACCGCCGGCCACCGCCTGAGACAAGAGGCGCTCCAAGGTCGGATCAAGAGACATGACCTGCATTTCGCTATTCCCAGGAAAGAGCTGCTGAGCAATTGCACGGCCAAGGGCGATACGAACCTGGCTCGACAGTTCGTCCGCATTTTGAGTGCGCGTCGCGTGGTCGGCGACGGTTTCGATGATGGTTCGCATGTCGCGGATATGAACCCCCTCTTCGAGCATCGCCTGCAAGACTTTTTGCAAGGTGCCAAGAGGAAGAACCTTTGGGACGAGATCTTCGACCAGTTTCGGAATTTCCTTGGCGAGATGGTCCAGCAGTTGCTGGACCTCCTGTCGACCAAGCAGTTCAGCCGCATGCGTCAGGATCAGATGATTGAGATGCGTGGCAACCACGGTCGAGGCATCTACCACCGTATAACCATAGGCCTGCGCCTGCTCACGCTGCCCTGGATCGATCCAGACTGCGGGAAGGCCAAATGCTGGATCCTTGGTAACAGCGCCATTCAGCGTCCCCGCCACACGGCCAGGATTGATTGCCATCAACTGGCCAGCATAGGCCTCCCCCTGCCCGACCTCGACGCCTTTCAAAAGTATCCGATAGGCATTTGGCTTCAATTCGAGATTGTCTCGAATATGTACCGGGGAAACGAGGAAACCGACTTCCTGCGCAAATTTTTTGCGAATCCCACGAATCCGGCGCAGTAATTCTCCATCCTGAGACTTGTCAACCAAGGGAATTAGACGGTAACCAACCTCAAGCCCTAGCACATCCAGAGGAGCGACATCGCCCCAACTCGCCTCCAAAGCATCCTGAACCGGCGCCGGTGCCACTTTTCCCGGCGCCTCGACAATACGCTTCTCTTTTTCCATCATCCGCCAAGACATCCAGCCCATGCCAGAAGCCAACATGAGGAAGACCAGGTTTGGCATACCCGGAATGAGCCCAAGGAACCCAACGATCGCAGCAGTAATACCAATCGCCTTGGCATTCCGGAACATCTGCCCCATAACCTGCTGACCGATATCACGATCATCCGACACCCGTGTAACAACCATGCCTGCCGCGATAGAGATTATCAATCCGGGAATCTGCGCAACGAGGCCATCACCAATGGTCAATAGGGTGTAATTCTTTGCTGCCTGAGCCAGCTCCATGTCGTGCTGCAATACGCCAACAATCAGCCCACCCACGACATTGAGCAGCATGATGATGATGCCCGCCACGGCGTCGCCGCGTACAAACTTTGACGCACCATCCATCGAACCAAAAAACTCTGCCTCGCGGGAAATCTCCGAACGACGCCTACGGGCATCCTCTTCACCAATCAAACCGGCGTTGAGGTCCGCATCAATAGCCATCTGCTTGCCCGGCATGGCATCAAGCGTGAAGCGCGCCGACACTTCAGCTACCCGGCCAGCACCCTTGGTAATTACAACGAAATTAATAACCACAAGGATCATGAACACCAGGATACCGACGGCAAAGTTCCCGCCAACCATGAAATGCCCAAACGCCTCAATCACTTTCCCGGCCGCGTCGGGCCCCGTATGCCCCTCGAGCATAACCACTCGGGTCGACGCAACATTCAACGACAGGCGAAGCAGAGTCGTGACCAACAGCACCGTCGGAAAGACTGAAAATTCCAGCGTTTTTTGCGTGTTGACCGCAACAAGCAAAACCAACACCGATATTGCGATGTTAAAAGTAAAGAACACATCCAGCGCAAAAGCCGGAAGAGGCAGCACCATCATCGCCAGAATCATCAAAATCAAGACCGGGGCGGCCAGTTGGGAGGCATTCATCCGCCCAATGAAGTTCTGCATACCGAATGACGAGACTGCCATTTACGCAGCCTCCGGGACTAGTTCAGGCGGCACCGGCAGGTCACGCGGCGGCACTGGATAGATTCCGCCTACCTGACGCCAGTTGGCAAGCTGATAGATATAAGCAAGAACCTCCGCGACTGCACTGTACAGGGCGGAGGGGATTTCTGAATCAAGTTCAGCATGCTTGTAGAGCGCCCGCGCCAGTGGCGGCGCCTCAATTATCGGCACCACGTTCTCATGGGCCAGCTCTCTTATCCTCAAGGCTATCGCCCCAGCCCCCTTCGCCACCACCTTTGGCGCAGCCATACCGGTTTGGTAGGCCAGGGCAACCGCAAAATGAGTCGGGTTTGTAACCACAACATTGGCTGTAGGAACCGCCGCCATCATGCGCTTGCGCGCTGCCTGCATCTGTAGGCTACGGATACGCCCCTTGACGTGCGGGTCACCCATCATCTCCTTCATTTCCTGCTTGACCTCTTCCTTGGTCATCTTCAACTTATCGAAGTATTGCCAGAGCTGGAAGGGAACATCAGCAGCCACAACCAGCACCAGCGTCGCGGCCATGATCAAAAAAGAGAAGGAAACCAGATTTCCGGCATGCACGAGCCCCGCATCCAGTGGCTCGCTCAACAACCCGAATATTTCGTCACGCTGTTTCCATACCAATGCAACAGCAACCCCGCCAAGCAACCCCGCTTTCAGAACAGCCTTACCCAGCTCCATCAGGCTATTCCAGGAAAACATCCGGCCAAAACCGGTGAGCGGGTTCAGTCGATTGAAATCGGGCACTAGTGCCTGCGGCGAAAACACCCACGCATTCAGGAAAAACGGAGGCAGAACAGCAGCCAGCAAGATCAGGCCAAGAAGCGGGGAAAAAACAAATAGTGCATCACCTGAAATTTCGGCCAAGCGAGGCAGCATCAATGCCGGCTCACGCATAACCTCAGACTCAACTGTGAAGCCATTTTTGACAATCACCATGGAGCGCTGCATCAACCAGCCACCCATCATCCAAAAAGTGGCGCCAGCAACAATCAGAACAAGAAAAGTGCCCAACTCTCGGGAATGCGGGACCTGTCCCTTCTCCCGGGCCTGCTCGATTCGCCTACTCGTAGGCTCTTCAGTTTTCTCGAGGTCGCTATCTTCGGCCATAGCCATCTTTGGTTTATGTTATGGCTATTATAGGAAAAAACGAGAAAAATTATATAGGTACGTCTGTTTATTTATTCTGTTTCTCAGATGCCATTCGCAACCCCATGACAACAGAGTAAACCCCAAAAAGAAAAGAGGGAGCATAGCTCCCTCTCAACTCGTTGACTAAAAACAGGAATTAGGCGAAATCAAGCGCCCGCACCGCAGAACCGAAATCGGAATGCTGACCGAGATCGGACAACAACTCCTTCATATCCAAAATCAACACAATCTGCCCGTTGGAAAGGGTCGTAACCCCAGCGACCCCCTTCGGCCGAAAATCTTCGAGTGATTTAATCACCGCGTCGTCACGCCCCGCAAAGCTATCGACCGCCAAAATGAAGCTGCGCTCCGCAGTCTGCATGAACACCCCGTACTCGGGGTATCGCTCAAGCGGCCAGCCGAGGAGACGGGCCAGTGTAATGACAGGCAGAACTTCCCCTCTGACGACCAGGGTTTCCTTTCCACCAACCTCCTGAATCCGGCTTTGCTCGATTGGCAATATTTCGCGCACGAGCGATAGGGGCAATGCAAATGGCTGGTCGCCAAGCAAAACCAGCAGTACCGGCAAAATCGCCAGCGTCAGCGGTAGCGAGATGATGAAAACGGAGCCCTTGCCAGGCTCCGAACGGATTTCGATCGAGCCATTCAGCTTCTGGATGTTGGTCTTGACCACATCCATACCTACGCCACGCCCCGACACATCGGATATCTGTGTTTTGGTCGAGAAACCCGGCATGAAAATCAAATTTAGACTCTGGCGCTCATCGAGCGTGTTGGCCTCCTCCTCCGAAATCAGGCCCTTTTCCGTCGCCTTTGCACGGATGCGCTCCGCGTTCATACCCTTGCCATCATCGGCAATGATCAGGACGATGTGATCGCCTTCCTGCCGCGCCTCTAGGCGGACAAGGCTTTTGGGTGGCTTCCCCGCAGCCTGCCGTTCCTCTGGCATCTCGACGCCGTGGTCCACTGCATTCCGAATCAGGTGAATCAAGGGATCAGCGAGATCCTCGATCATGGTTTTATCGACTTCAGTTTCTTCGCCAGCAAGAACCAGTTCGACATCCTTACCCAGTTGCCTGGCAAGGTCGCGGGCAATCCGTGGATACTTCTGGAAGAGCCTGCCAATCGGCTGCATCCGTGTCTTCATGACCGAATTCTGCAGATCCGACACGAGCAGATCGAGTTGGCTTACTGCTTGGTCCAGTGCATGCAGGGTCTCGGAATCATTCTTTCCTGCCAGAATGTCCGCCCGCAAACTGGTCAAACGGTTTTTGGTCAATCCTATTTCGCCGGATAGATTCAAGACCTGATCAAGGCGAGAAGTATCGACGCGAATTGTATTTTCACGACCACGCTCTTCAGCCCGCCGAGCAGAAGCAGGTTGCCCACCCGGCTTATCGGTCGCTCGCCGCCCAAATGGCGAGGCAGCTGCTGTTGACTGAGCCACTACTGCGGTTGGCGTGATGACTGATTCAGCCACTGCTGTTTCAGCCTTGGTAATTACTTCACTCTGAGCGGATGCAGACCCTGACTCACCAGTCACCGCAGCATGCAACAGATTCCAGTCCGGTGCGTCCGACTCAGAAACAGGCGATAGCGGAGTCTCTGTCGCCAAAGGAGGAGCCTCTGCCACATTCCCCACGCTCAAGACACCCTTCAATGCCGCGATTACCGCCGGATCGGCGGGCTGCGGCTGAACCATCTGCCCCAGTTCGCCGAACATTTCTCGGACCCCCTTGGTGGCGTCCATGATGACATCCATCAACTCGGCAGTCAGCTCAATTTCACCATTGCGCAATCTATCGAAGAGATTTTCGGTGAGATGGCAAAGCGTCACCAGCTCGGTGGCATTGAGAAAACCCGCCCCACCCTTGACTGTGTGAAAGCCTCGAAAAATGTCGTTGAGCAATGCACGGTCATCGGGCATTTTTTCAAGATCAACCAGCTTGTTGTCGACATCGGACAACAGGTCATTGGCCTCCTGCAGGAAATCCTGCAGCAGATCTTCCATTCCGCCAAAGTCGCTCATATTTATCTTCCTCAGAAACCGAGGCTGTCCAGCAGGTCATCAACCTGCTCCTGGTTAACTACAACATCGGTACGCCCTTCGGCGTTGATTACCGGACCATTCACCAGACTAGCCACTTCCTCGGTGCGCTTGGTTTCCGGCAACACCTCGATAAGAACACTCATCAAGCCTGACTCCAACTCGTGGGCAAGGGCGACAATTTTCTTGATGACCTGCCCCGTCAGATCCTGGAAATCCTGAGCCATCATGATTTCCGTCAATTGGGCGTGCGTCCCGCGAGTTTTGGCGGGTAGTTGCTCATTCAGAAAAAGGCGCGTTTCTGTCGCCAACTGCTTGAACTCGGCAGGCCCCATCCTGTTAGCAAAAACCTGGTCCCACCGCTCACCCAGCGCCTTGGCGCCACTTTCCATTTCATCGACCAGCGGATTGGCAATATCGGTTGCATTAAGAACCCGGCACGCGGCCTGTTCTGTCAGATTGGCAACGTACGCCAGCCGGTCCTTTGCATCGGGTAGCGCAGAGACAGTCTTCTCTAGCAACTTGTCGTAGCCAAGCAGCCCCAAGGTGTCATGAAGCGCACGCGCCATGTGTCCAATTCTATTGAAGACAGCCTCCTGTTGAGGCCAGCCCTCTCCGGAGCCGCCTTCATGATCTGCAGACTCCGGGCTGGCCGGCGCAACTTCGGCCTTTGCGGCAACACTATCAAACAGGGCCTGCAAATCATCGTTATCAGCATTAGATGATGCTACTGGATCTGGTGCAACTGACTTGAGGGGCTCTGGCGCCACCACACTGCTCGCTGCGATTGAATCAAAGAGAGCCTCAAGATCGTCGGAGTCGTTATTGGCAGACATGATTTCCCCTTACGCCTGACCCATTTTTTCGAAAATCTTATTCAGCTTTTCCGAAAGCGTTCCCGCAGTAAAAGGTTTGACGATGTAGCCACTGGCACCTGACTGCGCGGCAGCGATAATATTTTCCTTCTTAGCCTCAGCCGTGATCATTAGGACAGGCAGATGTTTCAGATTCGGTGTGGCCCGAATGGACTGCAACAGGGTAAGCCCATCCATATTCGGCATATTCCAGTCAGTTACCACAAACTCAAAACCGCCCCCTTGAAGCTTTTGCAACGCAATAGCGCCATCCTCGGCCTCATCGACATTCGTGAAGCCAAGCTCTTTCAAAAGGTTTCGGACAATGCGACGCATGGTGGAAAAATCGTCCACCACCAGAAATCTCATTTTGGGATCAGCTGCCATGCAGTACTCCAGATACTAAGTTTTTATCGTTCAATCAGCGGACGCAAGGTATCGGCCAGCGCTTCAGCATCGAATTTTGCGACATAGGCATCAACACCAACCGACTTCCCCATTGCCCGATTGGCCTCGGACGAGAGTGAAGAGTGCATGACCACCGGTACGCCTTCAAAACGAGGATCCGATTTGATATTTTTGGTCAGGACATAACCATCCATTTCGGGCATTTCAGCGTCAACCAGAATCAGACGAACATCTTGACGGATACTTTGCCCCATCTGCGTGGCGTGAGCAGCAATCCCCTGGAGGCGCGTCCACGCCTCCATGCCATTGGTGGCATGTTTGTGACGCACACCAAGCTTGTCAAGGACCTCGGCGATTTTGCGCCGAGCAACGATCGAGTCATCGACGAAAAATACGCTCGTATCCGGATCAACCCGTGCCGGGGTGATATCGACAATCATGGCCTCACCGAATGCATTGGCAAGAATCTGCTCGACATCAAGAATCGAAACCAACCCGCCACTTTCTAGTTCGATGACGGCTGTAATTAGCCCCTGATTCGTCGCCAGCACACTTTCCGGCGCTTTCACTCGCTCCCAATCAACACGAATAATGCGATCGACGTCGTGAACCAGAAAGCCGAGCGTACGCTTCGAATACTCAGCCACCATCATGGTCTTGCCGAGTCCTGCTGGCGCATCCAGATGCATGAACGGCGCCAGCGAAAGCACCGGAATGACATTCCCTCGCAACGAAATCAGCCCCTCGACACCACGTGGCATGTTGGGGGTTTTGGTAATGTGCGGCGTCCTGCCGACCTCTCGGACCTTGAATACATTGATGCCGAATATCTCGCGCGTTCCGAGCGAGAACAGCAAAATTTCCATTTTATTGGAACCCGCCAGTCGCGTCCGAGCGTCGACGCTATCAAGCAGGTTTTTATTCTCAACGAGTTCCATCGCCAACTCCCGCTATCTCAGGCCGCACGAACCGGCGTAGTATCCACGCCCAGTCGCCGCGCTAATGTTTCAGACAGGCGCAAGGGCTCGAACTTTGGCACATATTCATCCACGCCCACCGATGCCCCCAACTTTTGATTGGACATCCCGGACAAGGACGAATGCATAATCACGGGAATCCCATTGAATCGGGGATCTGACTTTATTTTCTTGGTCAGAATATAGCCATCCATCTCAGGCATTTCAATGTCAGTCAGCACCAGGCTGATCATTGACGAAGCCGGCTTACCAACCGACTGCGCATAGGCAGCGACTTTCTCCATCTCTTCCCACATCTGGCGGCCATTCACCGCCGAGATACCTCTTACACCCATGGCCGCAAGCGTACGTTCAATTTGCTTGCGGGCAACGCTGGAGTCGTCGCAATAGAAAACCGTGCTATCCGGCTTGTCGACAGCAACAACCCCGCGGTACATGATTTCATTGTCGATACTCGTGGTTTCCGAAAGCACCTTCTCGACATCCATCATCATCACCAGGCGGTTGTCCTCCAGTTCGGTGACGGCCGTCACCAACCCGCCAGTTTGCGAAGTGAGCATCTCGGGAGGAACACGCATTTTGCTCCAGTCGAGGCGAAGGATAGTATCGACCCCTTCAACGAGAAAACCCTGCGTATGACCGTTATATTCGGTAACGATCATTATTTCGCGTGGTGTTTCAGGGGAGATGCCTGAATATTTGGCGAGGTCAATCACCGGCACCAATGCCCCGCGCAAACTGACCATGCCCTCAACGGAAGCAGGCATATCGGGAGCAGCAGTGATCACCGGGGTACGCATGACTTCACGCACCTTGAAGACATTGATGCCATAGGTTTCGCGACGTCCTGTACGCTGATCCACGCCGAGAAAGAACAAAAGAATCTCGAGCTTGTTGGTGCCCGCCAATTTTGTTCGCGCGTCGATATTCTTTAATAGTTCAGACATTGTCATCCTCTTGCATGTTGCGTATCCGGCCGCCTACGGTAGTTAGAAGCTCAAGAATTGAGCGCCTCTCACCTTATCGTCGACCAGCGACGAACCTGCTACCAGCACCATTTGGGTGCCCACCCCGTTTTCCATTTACGGCCTACAGCACCGAACATTTAGGAAATTTGAAACAATTTACCAAAATTAGCAATATCTAGCACCTGTTTTACGTTCCCGCGAACGCCGGTCAGTGCAACCTCCTTGTTTGCTCCGCCTAATTTATCACGCAACATCAACAACATACCCAACGCCGAGCTATCAAGATAATCGACCCCAGCAAAATCCACTGCAACCGACCGAACGTCGGAATCTGCAACCAAGGGTTCGTAGGCGGCACGAAACTCACGGTGGGTATTGAAATCAAAACGACCAGCAAGCTTGATGGTGACCTTGCCGGATTCATTGAGAATACTTGCCTGCATTTGTTTTCCTATCCAAAAAAACGAACTGAGTCCTAGTTTAATCCTTTGGCCATCGGCAACAACCCCGACTGGCGGGTTACGCGCAAATTGCGGCAATCACCCTCCGCGCTATATCTTCCAGCGAGCACTGCTCTTCTACCGCACCAATCAGAAAGGCTTCGCGCGGCATTCCGTAAACAACACAGCTCGCCTCATCCTGACCGAAGGTTCTCGCACCAGCCTGACGCAGGCGTAACAAACCTTGAGCACCATCCTTGCCCATTCCCGTGAGGATAACGCCAACTGCCTTGCGCCCAACCAAGGCGGCAGCAGAATCGAATAGAACATCGACCGATGGGCGATGGCGATTGACAGGTGGCGTTGGTGCCAACTCGGTGAGAAAACCGGAATTGCCCCGCCGAATAAGCAAATGAGAATGTCCCGGCGCAATATAGACGGTACCCGGCTCGATCTTTTCATTCCCCTGCGCCTCGATGACACGCGGCGCGCAAAGCGAGTCCAGACGTCGTGCGAATGAGGCAGTGAAGGATTCCGGCATATGCTGAACGATGAGAATGGGCGGGCAATCTGCGGGAATTCCCAGGAGAAATTCCTTGATTGCCTCGGTTCCTCCGGTTGAAGCGCCGACAAAGATTATTTTTCCACTCGCGGCCAAGCCGGGTCTGGTCGGCGTCGCTAACGACGGCGAAGCGGCGGATGAACTCATTGACCCACGCAAACGCGCACCTTTGGCTGCGCGGATTTTTTCGACCAGTTCCTCTGCATAGTTTTCCATGCTCCTACCACTATCGGCCCGTGGCTTGCCAATAAAATCAATTGCACCCAGTTCAAGCGCTTTCAGCGTAGTCTCAGAACCAGATTCGGTGAAAGACGAGACCATGACGACCGGCATAGGTCGCAAGCGCATCAAGCGCTCGAGAAACTCGAGCCCACCCATTTTGGGCATATGGACATCGAGGGTCATGACATCAGGATTCAAAGCCTTGATCATTTCACGCGCAGTCTGGGCATCAGGAGCAGCCCCCACCACCTCCATATCGGGCGCCATGCTGATCAACTTGCTCAACAGACCGCGCATTAATGCCGAATCATCAACGATCAGGACTCGAATTTTCATGGGCATCTATTGGGAAAAATTTCAAAAATGGCGTTTTTTTCTGGTTGACCGTGTCAAACGAACAACTCAACATCGCCTTCAATGGTGGAGCCGGTCAAACGCACCTTGTAATCATTTTCGCGGCTGAACAAGGTTTCGTTATGAACCCGGTGCAGCTTCTTGACCAGCACACGCCCCGTATGCGGAAAATAATAGACTTTCCGGGGATATGAATCCAGCAAGTCCTTGGCAATAACGGGGACCTTTTCCGTTTTCAGAAAATCAAGAACGAATTCCGCATTTTTCGCGCCAACGTTACTGCTCGCCAGACTCGCCATAACGGCCCCGCCGCCAAAAACCTTGGCTTCAAGACGGTTGCGTCGGGCGCCAAGCTTCAACAGATGATTGATCAACACCTCCATGGCGTACGTACCATAGCGGGTCGACATCGCAAGCGGAAATGATTCATCCCGCCAATTCCGGAGTCGGCGTCACGAATACAGGCCGCGACACAGGAGCCGAGCACCGTCACCAGCAAGGCTTCCTTGCTGGAAACAAAATATTCGCCCGGTAATATCTTGGCAGCTTCGAGACCGAATTTCCGGTCGAAGTATCGATTGGTCGCAAGCTGCTCGTCGTAGGAATGTTGCACCCGGCGCGTCCCTATCGAACATGCACCGGGGCATAGACTGTCTTGCCCTGGGACTTGAAAAGATCGGCTGCATGCAGAAAACTCTCTGAGTGGCCGGCAAACATCAGCCCGTCAGGCTGCATGATTGGAGCAAAGCGCGACAGAATCTTGTACTGCGTCGGCTTGTCGAAATAGATCATGACATTTCGGCAAAAAATCACGTCGAGCGGCCCCTTGACTGCATAGCTCGTGTCCAGCAGATTGATCCGCTGAAAGCTGACCATCTGCTTCAGCTCCGGACGAACCGAGACAAACCCGTCCTGACTGCCAGTGCCGCGCAGAAAGAATTTACGCAAGCGCTCCGGCGACAGCTTTTCAACCCGTTCGACTGGATACACCCCTTTGGCGGCAGTCGCCAACACATTGGTATCGAGATCCGAGGCGATGATCGAGATGTGCGAAACATTGGTCCCAAAGGTTTCGGCTACGGTCATCGCGATCGAATAAGGCTCCTCACCCGTTGAAGCCGCCGAGCACCAGACCCGGATAGGCCGTTTCGCGCCGATCTTGCGTATATGATCGGCAAATATCGGGAAGTGATGCGGCTCGCGAAAAAAAGAGGTCAGATTTGTTGTCAGCGAATTGACGAAGCGCTCCCACTCATCGCCGCCATTTCGCTCCAGCCCATCAAGATACTCCGCAAAAGACCGCATGCCCGTGGCGCGTAGACGTCTCGCCAGACGCGAATACACCATGTCCTGTTTGACCGGCGACAATGAAATGCCGGCGTGCTGATAGATCAGTTTGCGAACGCGCTCAAAATCGGTGGTCGAAAACGTAAACTCCCGTACGTTGCCATCTCGAGCCGGCAGACTGGCTGACAGCGATGACCGGATCGCCGAAACAGGCGGAGCAGCATTTCGAATATCGACCATGGCTAGAACTCTTCCCACTCGTCATCAAGACTGACATGTTGCACCTGTGCCTTTGGGGCTCTGGGCGGCTCATTTTTCATTGCGGACTCAGCCTTACGCTCGATTCGAGGTGGCGGCGAAGCAAGACGTGAAGTTACTTTGCCATTGCCGATCCGGAATACCGCAACAGTCTGCGCCAATTGATGCGCCTGCTCTTCCAGGCTCTCGGCTGCTGCCGCAGCCTGCTCAACGAGTGCTGCATTCTGCTGCGTCACCTCATCCATCTGGCTTACCGCCAAACCAACTTGCTCGATACCCGCGCTCTGCTCGGCACTCGCGTCGGAAATATCCCCCATGATTTTGGCTACGCGCTTGATGCTCGAGACAACCTCCTCCATCGTCCGGCCGGCCTGATCAACCAATTTGTTGCCGGTTTCGACCTTTTCGACCGAGTCAGAGATCAGCCCCTTGATTTCCTTCGCCGCAGCAGCACTGCGCTGGGCCAAATTGCGCACCTCGGTAGCCACCACCGCAAAGCCGCGGCCCTGTTCTCCTGCCCGCGCAGCCTCGACTGCCGCGTTGAGCGCGAGAATGTTGGTCTGGAAGGCGATACCGTCGATCACCCCGATGATGTCGGCAATCTTGCTGCTCGACTGATGGATGGCGCTCATGGTGTTGACCACTTGGCCCACCACTTCGCCCCCCTTGTCGGCAACCCGCTGCGCTACGCCGGCCAACTCGTTCGCCTGGCGCGCGTTGTCGGCATTCTGTTTCACGGTACTGGTCAATTGCTCCATGCTCGACGCCGTCTCTTCAAGACTGCTGGCCTGCTCTTCGGTCCGCCCCGACAGATCCTGGTTGCCCGATGCAATCTCCTTGGCCGCCGTATTGATCGTCTGCGCAGATAGTTGAATCTCGCCAACCAGATTGCGTAACTTCGTGACAGTCTGGTTGGCATCATCGCGCAGGCGACCAAAGGTCCCCTGATACGTGCTGGTCAGCGTCTGAGTCAGGTCGCCATCGGCCACTCTGGACAACAGGTCGGCAATCTCGCCGATCGCCGCACCGCTGGTTTCAACCAAGCTATTGATCCCGGTACCAAGCTCCTTGTAAAAGCCTTCCAGCGACGAAGTCTCGAGGCGCGCCGCAAGATCGCCGGCCGAAGCACGCGACACGAGATCAGCAACTGATCGCTGCGCATTCAACTCGGCCGTACGATCGACCCATTCGCCCACCGTGCCAAGCCGTTCGCCGCGCTCGTTGATGATCGGATTGGTAATGATGCTATAGATCCGCCGACCGATATCGAGCTCTGTCCGGCGAGTACCCTGCAACTCGCGCAGGCTTTTGAGTGCCGCAGCGGGGTCCTGATAAAACCCCCCGATATTGCTGCCAACAAACCCGTCCACAGTGAAATCCGGCTGCTGCTCACGAAGGCCCGGTTCTATCTGGCGCAAAGTGCTCAACAGCCCCTTGTTGGCATAGATCACCGTCCCATCGTCATCGGCAATCCGCAGATTGGCCGAAACGCAATCGAGCGCGATACGGATACGGAGATTATCGTTGGCAATTCGCTGCGTCTCAGCAACATTGAACCCCTGCTGAATCTGCATCGACTGCAGGCCCTGAAGAACTTTGCCCAGTTCATCATTGCGCGACAGATTGACATTGCGTGTAAAGTCGCCATTCGCCAAGGCCCGAAAGGTATCGAGAATCGAGTCGATAGGACGGGTTATCGAGCGAATCATCGCCACCGCAATCCCCGCACCAACAGCAAGCGCCGAAAGCACAACAAAAACAATCCAGAGTCGTTCGCTGGCGAATGCTTGCTCGCTTTCAGTCAATTGAGCCTGCCCTTGCTCAACCTGAAACTTGAACAGTTCCGAAGCCTTTTTTGCGGTAGCAGTGTAATTCGGATTGATCTGCGTGAGCAGGATCAGGTTTGCCTCCTCGAAACGTCCAGCAAGCAACGCTTCCTTTGCCGGCAAGAGTCCTTCTGCAACGTAACGCTTGCCAGCTTGCTCGAAAGCATCCGCCAGTTGACGGTGCTCATCGGAGTCCAGCGTCTTCTTGTAGCGCTCCCACTGCCCTCCAATCTCGGCAAGATTGGCATCGATCTGCTTGATGTGAAAATCCAGTGGATGATCATGCAGCTTGGCATGCTGACCAACCGGATCATGCTGCAAAGACAACAGAACCTGCGACCGGTTATCGGCCATTAGCTTGCCGATGGTGGCCAGCGCCTGGGTCGGCTGCAAGCGATTATTGTAAAGACCGCCGACCGCGCTATTGGTATTCGCCATCCCCCAGACGCCCAACCCTGCGACGACTACCATGGCCGCTAATAGCATCCCGAAACCAGCCACCAGCCGGTACTTCAAAGACCATCCGGCAAGAAGGCCTTCGCCTCCCTTGACCACTTCGCCGTGACGAATCTGCAGACCACCCGCCTTTTTTTCACGGAACAGCCGATATGCGTTTTCCGCGGCATCGATCTGCTGCCGCGTCGGCTTGCGGCGAACTGACATGTAGCCGGCCAACCGGCCACCGTCGTACACCGGGGTCGCGGTAGCAAGCACCCAATAATAGTCGCCATTCTTGCAGCGATTCTTCACCAAGCCTGTCCATGGGCGGCCATCCTGAAGATCCCGCCACATATCGACGAAGGCCTCTGCTGGCATATCCGGATGACGCACAATGTTGTGCGGCTGGCCGATCAATTCGGATTCAGAGTACCCGCTGATATCGATAAACTCTTTGTTTACATAGGTAATCTGGCCCTTTACGTCGGTCTTGGACGCGATAAGCGTACGCTCATGCAATTCGACTTCCACATTGGTCACAGGCTGATTAATTCGCATCTTTTTTCTCTATGAACCTGTCGTCTTAGAACTCTTCCCACTCGTCATCATCCGGCTCAACGAGCGCCGGTATCTTGACCGAGGAAACACTCTTGGGGGCTGCTGCGGTCAACTGCTTGGGAGGCGTACTTTTCCCGCCCCCACGCATGCTTTCCAGCAATCCGATAACGCGTGCAGATCGATTGGTAAATTCGCCGGATATTTGCGCCCGCGCGCCATCCGTGTTGCCGGCCAACTGGGTGCGAATGACATCCGCTGCACAACGATGGAATCCGGCATGCTCACCTTTGAGCTCGGTGTATTTGGAGTTACCGCGCAACGCGCGGCCATCGCCGTGGATCCAGCAACCGAGCGCACACTGGTCGTCACGCCCGACGATAGCCGGATCAAGCTGCTCACCACCTCCGGCTACATAATCGAGCAGGCGTTGCTTCCATTTTCCATGCGCGGCTATCGCACCATCAAAATCCAGGCCGGCAAGTTCCGACTGCCCCTGAACGATCAACCCGCCCGACAGACGGAACACCGCAACCGACTCTGCCAAATTGCGCGCCTGTTCTTCCAGGCTTTCAGCTGCCGCTGCGGCTTGTTCTACCAGCGCGGCATTCTGCTGCGTCATTTCGTCCATCTGGCTAACCGCCAGGCCAACCTGCTCTATACCCGCAGTCTGCTCGCGACTGGCGTATGAAATATCAGACATGATCTTGGCGACACGCTGGATACTTGCCACCACTTCACCCATGGTCTGCCCTGCCTGATCGACCAAACGTCCACCGGTTTGCACCTTATCGACGGAATCGGAAATCAGGCTCTTTATTTCCTTGGCCGCAGCGGCGCTGCGCTGAGCGAGATTTCGGACTTCAGTTGCCACCACGGCAAAACCACGCCCCTGTTCACCGGCACGAGCCGCTTCGACAGCCGCATTAAGTGCCAGGATATTCGTCTGGAAAGCAATACCGTCAATAACACTGATGATGTCCGAGATTCTGTTCGAAGCCTGGTGAATCGCCCCCATGGTTTCCACAACCTGCCCAACCACCAAGCCACCCTTTTCTGCAACCCGCTGCGCGCTACCCGCCAGTTCGTTGGCTTGGCGAGCGTTGTCAGCATTTTGTTTGACCGTGCTGGTCAGCTGTTCCATGCTTGACGCGGTTTCTTCGAGGCTCGATGCCTGCTGCTCGGTACGCCCTGACAAATCCTGGTTGCCGCTGGCGATTTCCTGCGCAGCCGTATTAATGGCGTCGGTCGCGCTCTTGATCGAGAAAATAATCTCCTGGAGGTTGTCGACCGTAACGTTGGCATCATCCTTCAGGCGGCCAAGCACCCCCTGATACTCAGTATCGATCTTGCGCGTCAGATCTCCTTGCGAAAGTCGCGTCAGCATGGCCCCAACATCACCTAGCGCCCGGCTATTTACTTCGAGAAGATCATTAATGCCGGTGGAAATCTGCCGGAAGAAGCCGCTCATCTCGCTGGCATTAATACGGCGCGAGAAATCGCCAGAAGCAGCGGCGGCAATAATGCTGCCGACCTCCTCCTCGACTGCCACTTCAGCGGTTCGATCCGTCCATTCGACAACCGTTCCGAGACGCTCATTCCGTTCATTGACGATAGGGCTGGCAACCAATCTGAACGTACGGCCACCCACCAGAATTTGGGTGCGATGCATGCCTTTCAGCCCAGCCAGAAGATTGCGCTGATGCGCGGTATTCTTGTGGTAAATATCAAAATTCGAACCCAGGATCGAATTTGCCCTGAATGACGGCAGGTCTTTGCGAATATCCGCCTCGGCCACCCGCATCATTTCCAGCACCGCAGCATTGCAATAGACAATCATCCCATCCGGATCAGCAACCATTACGCTGTTTGATGTCACATCCAGAGCCACCTTGATGCGAAGCGCCTCATTGGCCACCTTGCGCTCCGCCTCGGTACGTGCCTTGAGATCAGTCTGCATGCGACTGAGCGCATTCATTAACTGCGCGGGTTCGTCGTTGCCGCTTACATCAATGCTGTTATCAAGTTTGCCCGTAGCGACCGCATCAGCGACGCCAACAGCCTCGCCGAGCGGGCCGGTGATCTGGCGGGTCACCCACAGTCCGGCCGGCACCATGATGATCAGCGCCAATCCAATCATAAATAGCATGGTGGTTTGGACACCCGACTTGACTGTGTCAATTTCAGCCAAGTCGCGAAGGTTATTTTCCTTTTGGAGCAGCAGGATTTCATCAACCGCATCGAACCACGCTTGCATTTTTGGGCGAAACCCATTGAAGAAATGATCTTCAAGCTCCGGGCGGTTCCCTGCCTTTATCAGCGCGAACATCCGGGAGATAGATATCTCTGCTGCTTTCCTTGCCAACACGATACGCTCGTGTATTTCCTTCCCGCGCGCCGAGCCAAGCGTTTCACCAATCTGGTTTTCTGACGCCACGTAAGCTTGGAGATCGGCACTGACCTTCTTTTCCTCACCTAGCTGCTTCTCCGTCTCCTCGTAGATCATGGCGGTAAGCACGTGCCTGCTGATCAACAGGTTCCGCGCGCGCATGTCAACCGCCAACTCAGTCTTCTTGATATTGTTATTGGCGATGTGATCAACCTTGTCGCTAATCGAATTCAGGCTAAGCCAAGCAATCGCAACAAACGCGATCATCAGCGCCAGTGCACCAACAGTCGTCAAGATCAGGCGAGTGCCAATCTTGTAATTACGTAAATTCAACATGCTACGGCTCCTGGTTGAGGGCTGTACGTTATTCGCTGGCCGAATCGATGAGCGCCATATCCGCGCTGGTCATCAGTCGCTCGATGTCAGTGACGATCATCATGCGGTTATCGATCGTTGCCAGACCAAGAATGTATTTGGTATCGAAAGTCCCGGAAAAATCTGGTGCCTGGCGAATCTGCGAACGCGTCAGCGAAAACACATCAGAAACGCTGTCGACCACAGCACCGATCACACGGCCCGCGATATTGAGAATGATCACCACCGTAAAGGGCGTGTATTCGATTTTGCCAAGATTGAATTTGATACGCAGATCAACGATTGGAACGATGATGCCCCGCAGGTTGATCACTCCCTTTATGAATGGAGGAGCATTGGCAATCAGCGTTGGTGGCTCGTAGCCGCGAATCTCCTGCACCTTGAGGATATCGATTGCATACTCTTCACTGCCCAGAGTGAAGGTCAGGTATTCACTTGGCACCAGATCGTCATCACTTGCCGCGCCACTGCCATGGTTCATCGCTTCCATCTCTTGCTCCTTAATTCAACTGTCAGCCGACTTTTTGCAGGCTAGTCTTCGCCATACCGGCGATAGCCGACACATCAAGAATGAGCGCCACATGGCCATCGCCCATGATGGTCGCGCCGGAAATTCCCTGCACACGGCGATAGTTCGCCTCCAGACTCTTGATGACGACCTGATGCTGGCCAACCAAGGCATCGACAAACAATGCCGCCTTGATTCCATCCGCATCGACAACAACCATGATGCCTTGCGTGAAGCTATTCGAGCACGACTTGATATTGAATAACTCGTGCAGTACCACCACGGGCAAATACTCACCGCGAACTTGAATCACCCGCGCCTGATTGGATAACGTCTTGATATCGCCGGCCTGTGGCTGGAAGGACTCGACCACATATGAAAGCGGCAAAATGTAGGTCTGGTCTCCGACAGCGATCGACATTCCATCAAGAATGGCCAGCGTCAGCGGCAAACGAACCGTCATCCGCGTCCCCACTCCCAGCATGGATTCGATCTCGACACGCCCGCCCATCGACTGAATATTGCGGCGGACGACATCCATCCCCACCCCTCGCCCGGACACATCGGTGACCTGATCGGCCGTCGAAAAACCGGCTTCGAAAATCAGAAGGAAAACCTCCTGATCCGTCATCTGATCGGAAACAGGCAATCCGCGCTCACGAGCCTTGGCCAATATCTTGTTGCGAGGCAACCCAGCACCATCGTCACCCACCTCAATGACAATATTGCCTCCCTGGTGATAGGCCTTCAAAGTGATGGTCCCAACCGGACTCTTGCCAGCAGCTATCCGCGTATCCGGCAATTCGATGCCGTGATCAAGGCTATTTCGAATGAGGTGAGTCAAAGGATCGGCAATCCGCTCAATCAGCCCCTTGTCCAATTCTGTTGTTTCACCCGACGTCTTCAACTCGACCTGCTTGCCCAACTTGGCGGAAAGATCACGAACAACACGCGGAAACCGTGAAAACACGAAGGATATCTGCATCATCCGGATGGACATGACTGACTCCTGCAGATCACGGGTATTTCGCTCCAGTTGCGCCAAGCCATTTACCAGACGCTCTGGTGCGCTTTCCTGCATCTGCGCCGTCGTCTGCAGCAACATCGCCTGCGTGATGACCAGTTCGCCAACCAGATTGATCAACTGATCCACTTTTTCGATGCTGACACGAATGGAAGAGTCACTTGCAGTAGCCGCAGAAGGCAACTTGGTAGCCCGGGCGTGCAATTCATCGACCTTTTTCTCGGCCAGCTTCACGGCGACAGCACTTGGTGCAACCGAGGAAGATACCGGAGAAGGAGGAGAGGGAACTGGAGGGAGGGGTTCGAAGAAACCAAATCCATCACCCTCCTCTGCCAACGGCTGTACAGCAACTTGATCGGATAGCGGGGCAAAAAACCCATAGCCATCACCATCGTCACCTACAGCAGTTTCGACAACAGGCAAGCTCTCCACGGCCGATGGAAGGGGATCAAAAAACCCATACGCGTCATCTTTTGCTTCAACTTCAGCGATAGCTGACACGAAGGATGGCTCACTATCGAGCGGCTCAAAAAAACCATAGCTCTGGTCCTCATTTGGCGCCCCCGGAGAATCGTCGAAAATACCGAACGCCCCGTTGTGATCATTCACGACAGACTCTTCAACTACACGCCACGCACCGTTTTCAGCAATAAAGTCAATCTGATCCGAAAAGTCGTCCAGCCCCGCATCAGTTAGCAAACGAAGTTGCCAATATCCGACATTGTTCATATCAGAGGCTGGCTGACTCAGTATTTCCAAAGCCCCCAGAGAGCGTAGCGCTTCGAGTAAGTGGGATACACCATCGCCCTTGGCCGAAACCGCTGTCGGCACAAACTGGATATCGAAAGTACGCGCATCAACCAGTTTTTCGTGCTTCATGGCACCATCGGCTTGCGTCGTCGCCGATTGCGGCGCAGCAGCAGGCGTGTCAGCAGATAACTGGCGCAGACGAGCGCATATCGACGCTACCGCATTTGGATCGACCTCTCCTCGTCCCTGATGGGCTTCAAGCATTTCCCGCAGGAGATCACCCGACTCCAGGAAGGCATCGACCATATCAGCTCGCAATCCCAGTTCCTGCTTGCGAATACGGTCCAGCAGGTTTTCCAGGATATGCGTCGTTTCAGCAAGGTCAGTGAAACCGAAGGTACCCGCGCTCCCCTTGATGGAATGTGCAGCGCGAAAAATCGCATTGAGTTGCTCTGAATCCGGATTTTCAATATCCAGTTCAAGCAACAACCCCTCCATCGCTGCCAAATGCTCTGCCGATTCCTCAAAAAAAACCTGGTAGAACTGACTCATGTCGATAGTCATGCCACCCCCTGATCTCGGCGCCCCTTAAGCAGGAGACCGAAAATTGAATGCAAAAGACCCGCCCTGTTACAGGTCCGCCGGCTTAACTTAGCCGATCACCTTGCGTACGACTTCGATCAGTTTTTGGGGGTCGAAAGGCTTGACCAGCCAACCGGTGGCGCCGGCTGCGCGCCCTTGCGATTTCATCGCATCCGACGACTCGGTTGTCAGCATCAAAATGGGAGTCGACGCATACTGGGGCATTCCACGAAGACTCTTGATCAACGTCAGCCCATCCATGCGCGGCATGTTCTGGTCGGTCAGCACCAGATTGATGCTCTTGGTTTTGGCTTTGTCGAGGCCATCCTGCCCATCGACAGCTTCGACAACGTCGTAACCAGCACTCTTCAGGGTAAAGGACACCATCTGACGGATGGATGCGGAATCGTCAACTGCAAGAATGGTTTTTGCCATTTTTTCCTCGATATAAGTCTGAACAACTCAAACTCCTTACTGCCGGAGCCTGTTTGACCAGCGGATTATTGCCCACTTTTTGCGAAACGACACTGATTTTTTGCGAAATATGACCAAAACACCAACCAATAATCCCAAAAAAAGCGCCAAGGCTTTCGCTGAGGTCGCGCTGTTTTGCAAAAAACGGATCTGCTTTTTGTTGCCTACACCTTCGTCTGTCGCTCTGTTCGCTTCTTGACCACAGCGCTCACGCTGGAGGCGACGACCCTGGCAAGCTTAAACGGAGCCCTCCCCCGCGGCACATTCATGCCACCTACCTGGCACGACAGGGCTGCATGTCATCCAGAGGTACCTTTCCCGCCCATTGGCAGCTTTAACCCCTCTGGAAGCAGTTCCTCCCCCCCGGCCTCCGACTCAGGCCCTTCCTCCTGCAAAATAGCCATCTCTGTTTTGCGGTTCAGGACAACGATGCTGATTCTCCGGTTAACCGAGTTCAGAGGATCATTCTTGTCGAAAAGGACAGTCGAGGAGAGCCCGACGACACGCAAGACCTTGCTATCGTCCATACCGCCGAGCACCAACTCGCGTCGCGATGCATTCGCCCGGTTTGCAGACAGTTCCCAGTTTGAAAAACCTTTTTCACCGCCTGAAAATTGAGATGCATCAGTATGCCCAGCCAAACTGATCCGGTTCGTAACACCATTCAGAGCCTTGCCAATCTGGCGCAGGATGTCCCTGGTATAGGGTTTAAGGTCGGCGCTGCTGGAGTCAAACATCGGACGGTTTTGCTCATCTACAATCTGGATGCGCAATCCCTCTGACGTTATATCAAGGAGCATCTGCTTCTTGAACTGTGCCAACTGCGGGCTTTGCTCAATCATTTTTTCGATATCAGCCTTCAAGCTTTCCAGGCGCTCCTGCTCCTTGCGACGAAACTCCGCCTGAGCCTCTTTGGAAAAGGATGTTGATTTTTTGGCCTCGACATCACCCCGCTTGACCTGCCCGGACTGGCGAGTCAAATCCTTGCCCCCCCCCTGAAGCACACTGGTGGCATCGCCCGAACCACTGCCCCCCTGGCTGGAGACCTTCAGCGGGTTCTGGAAAAAATCAGCAATGCCCTGCAGGTCGCCCTTGGCAGTGGAACCAAGCAACCACATCAAAAGGAAGAAAGCCATCATCGCCGTTACGAAGTCAGCATAGGCGATCTTCCAGGCACCGCCGTGCGCGCCACCCGCAACGACCTTCTTGCGCTTGATAATTATGGGACGTGTGGAATCGTCGCTCATCGTATTTATTTAATGCCTGGCGACAGGCTATTTACCTTTGCGAGCTTTCAGTTCTTCTTCGAGCTCCGTAAAGCTGGGACGTTCATGCGACCCCAACGTCTTTCGACCGAACTCGATGGCTACCTGTGGTGCATAACCGGACATCGAAGCCAAAAGAACCATCTTGATGGTCTTGTAGATAGTGGCCCCTTCATTGGCTTTTTGCTCCAGAAGCTTGGCTACTGGCTCAACGAAACCATAGGAAATCAGGATACCAAGGAAGGTTCCGACCAGCGCTCCGCCGATCATCTTGCCGAGAACCGCCGGAGGGCTACCAACTGAGCCCATCACGTTCACGACGCCCATCACGGCCACCACGATACCGAAGGCAGGCACGGCACCGGCGATGCTTGACACGACATGACCCGGCTCAGCAGCCTCGTGGTGATGCGTTTCGAGCTCGACGTCCATCAGGCTCTCGATTTCAACCGTATTCAGGTTGCCGCCAACCATCATCCGTAGGTAGTCGCAGGTAAACTCCATCACATGATGGTCGTGCACCAGATTTGGATATTTGCTAAAGATCGGGCTGGCTTCTGGGTTTTCGATGTCGCCTTCGATGGACATCAAGCCCTCCTTGCGCACTTTGCCAAGAATCTCAAAAAGCATAGCCAAGGCATCGACATAAAACGCCTTGTTGTATTTTGAGCCCTTGAGTATGCCGGGAACGGCGCCGACCGTCGCCTTGATGATCTTGATATCGTTTGCTGCGACGAAATACCCGATCGTCAGACCGATAATCGCCACATATTCAGTCGGCACCCAAAGGGCGAGGAGACTCCCATGCAGTGCATACGTTCCCAGCGCCGAAGCCAGAATGATGACGTAACCAACAATCAAAAACATGCAAAGCCCCCTGTCGCGCCAGCTAGAACCAGCGCAGATCCGCCCGGTAATTGGTTTTCGCTATTGTAGCCACTTGAATTGCCGGAGTGCAAAGAAAGAGAGGGCGGGCATCAGCCGATCTTCGGCTTTATGGAAAGACCCGGTGGTAGACTGAGGCACATTGCCAAGCAGATCCACGCCCCATGATCCAATACTGTAACCATTGCGGCGCGAATGTGACTTTTACCGTTCCGCCGGGAGATTCGCTACCGCGACACGTCTGCAATGCGTGCGGCCACATCCACTATGAAAATCCCCGCCTGGTGGTCGGTTGCGTCGCTGAATGGGAGGATCGAATCCTTCTGTGCCGCCGAGCCATCGAGCCACGACACGGATTCTGGACGCTTCCGGCCGGTTTTATGGAAAATGGCGAGACCACTTCGCAGGCGGCAGTTCGTGAAACCCACGAAGAGGCAGGAGCAAGGATATTGATCGATGCGCCGTTCGCCATGATCAGCATCGCACATATCAACCAAGTTCATTTGTTCTATCGCGGCCGCATGACCGACCCGCACTTTGCCGCTGGCGAGGAGAGCCTTGAGGTCAGCCTGTGCCATCCAGAACAGATCCCCTGGAGCGAGTTGGCCTTTCGTAGCGTCAACTTGTGTCTTGAGTACTACCTCGCCGACCGCGCGAAGGGAACCTACGGCTTTCACGAGACAGAGCTTCCGGCAGCTTAAGCGCCTTCAATCGGCAAGGCGATATTCGACCGGCAGCGAAATACTCAGATTCCTGCCACGCATGCCTTCCGGCATGATTGCCAGACTCACCGCCTGCTCAACCATGTCAAGCGCCTGCCGATCCAGAACCCCATGACCCGACGAGCGATCTAGCGAGACGGTAGGCCCCCCCATACCAATGGCCATGACGACAGAGACATGGACCACGCCCTCCCATCCATTGTCTCGCGCTAGCGATGGATAAACCTTGAATTGGCGCGCGCTACGGGCAACATTCAAGCGATATTGCCCGAGTTCCTCCACTGTGGTCGATTGCGACTTGGAGGACTCGATACCATGTGCGTGATCGAGTTTAGCGCCTCCCGAATCCACCACTTCCACGGTCGACCGGAAAAAACGGCCAATATTCAAATTCCCCGTTTTAACATCGGACGTTACCCCGGATTTTCTAACGGTCATTTCAGGCTTCGCGTTGGAAACTCCCTGAGTCGAGATTTGGGGAGAATGCAATTCATGCATATCGTGCGTACCAATGCGCATTTCCAAGGTACTCATACCACGCCCTGAAGTGGCTGGCGGGGCCAATACGCCGGGGCGACTTGCTGAAAGCAAGATCACAAAATGCAAGAAAACCGAAATGAGCAAGGCACGAGTCAGCATGCCTCAGTTTCGCCGCTCTCAATGAAAAAAACAAACCCCCGATCGGCCAACCGATCAGGGGTTCAGGAGCCTCAGCGCTCAATGAGCGAAAGGATCAGAAGCAATATTACTTGCCGGCCTTGCGGGTATCTTCTTCCATCTTGTTGGCGTACATCTTGCCCATCACCACGCCGATGACCAGAACACCAACGATGACCGCAAAGCTCATCAGACCAAAATCGCTGCTAAACAAAAGTTCCCACGCCATATGTCACCTCCCAGTAACAATTAAAAAACCAACTACTTTCCCGCTCGCGCCGTCAGGCGCAACGGTTCCAACGAATCAGCCTGCCACTCGCCCTGAAGGCGCCATTTAGCAGCGGGATCCTCAATCGACACAAGCCAACGCCCTGAAATATCCGCGACCAGCATGCCACTGTAAAAGCCCGGTCCTTCCATAGTCATCTTGATCAACTGATCCTGCCCGGCACGGGTTGGATGTGCCAGTTTCAGAACAATTTCGGATGGCAAGCCAGCATCGCTATCGGCGCGCAACAGGAGTCGCAAATTCGCACCTGAACGCATTACATCGCCCTGCAACCCAAGGCTGCCCGCCTGATGGTCACGTTGCAAGCTCTGGTTCACTGCAAGCCCCTGCTTGTAGTAATCATCAGTTACCAGACCATCGTTGCTGACAACAGCCAGCCATAGCGTGATAAAGCCGGCAACAATGACGATACCCGGCCCGGCCATCAAAAACCAAGGCCAGCGCTGCTTGTACCAAGGAGGATTGTCATTGCTCAATGTCATTGAATTACTCATGTCAGGGCATCAGGAATGAGGCTTTTTCGTGAACCGCAATCTTGTCGTGGTTCTGGGCCTGGATGTCAAAATAAATGGTGTTCGCGCCCTTTTTTCCGGACTCCGGAGGGACACGAACGACGATGGTCACTTCATGGTTCTCTGCACTGGCAACCTCAACAATACGGTCACCAACAATTTCGACCCCTTCCAGACCCTCGACGGACAACGTGTAGCGCTTGGGTTCCTCAGTGGTATTCATGATTTTCAGGTTATAGACGTTTTCGATACGTCCATCATCTGCCTCTCTGGCCAATAGAGAGCGATCACGAATGACATCAACCTTCAGCGGCACACGAACAGCCAAGGACCAAATAGCCGCAATGGTGATAGCCATCAAAATCACCGTATAAAGAATGATTCGGGGGCGGACCAAATGCGCGATCACCTCTTTGGGGGTGAAATGCTTCGCCAGTGCGTTCTCTGTAGTATAGCGGATAAGCCCTCGGGGCAAACCCAGCTTGTCCATTACCGGGTCGCAAGCATCGATGCAAGCACCACAACCGATGCATTCGTATTGCTGTCCCTTGCGAATATCGATACCCGTCGGGCAAACCACAACGCACAATCCGCAATCCACACAATCGCCGAGGCCTGACTCTTTTATATCTACAGCCTTCTTGCGAGCGCCACGCGGCTCCCCTCGCTCCGGATCGTACGTAATGATCAACGTATCCGGATCAAACATAACCCCTTGAAAACGCGCATAGGGGCACATGTACTTGCAGACTTGTTCACGGAGAAAGCCCGCCTGCATATAGCAGAAGCCGCCATAGAAGAAAGTCCAGAAAAGTTCCCATCCGGAAAAATCAAACGGAAGCGCCGCCAGCAGTTCGCTCACTGGCGTGAAATACGCCACCAGCGTAAATCCAGTCCACAGCGAGATCAGCAACCAAATTGCGTGCTTCACCGCCTTTAGACGGAACTTTCTGGCTGTCATCGGCCCCTTGTCCAACTTCATGCGGGCCGAGCGGTCCCCTTCGATCCTGTTTTCGATCCACATGAATATTTCAGAGTACACGGTCTGGGGACAGGCATATCCACAGAACAGACGCCCTGCAATCGCTGTAAACAGGAACAAGGCATAAGCTGAAACAATCAGTAGTAGCGCAAGGTAGAAGACATCCTGAGGCCACAAAACCAAGCCAAACAAATAGAATTTTCGTTCAACCAAATGGAGCAGGACGGCCTGACGACCATTCCACTCAAGCCACGGCACACAATAAAAAAGTAATTGAGTGGCCCAGACCAGAATCCAGCGCCAGTTATTCCACCACCCCTTGACATCACGGATATAGACCTTTTTGTGCTTCTCGTAAAAAGACACTTCCGCCTTAGGATCGGCAGATTTCGCGTGGGGACTATTGCTAGAGGAATCCGTCATGGTCTTATCCGTATCTAAATTGCGCTGAACAAGCATTGTTCGGCGCTGTTGCAACGCAATTTAGATACAAATCAGAATTTTCAAATGCAGAAATAAAAACGGGGCGGCTAAGCCGCCCCGTATATGCCAATTACTTGGCGCCTTGGCTCAGGCTAATCACGTACGCCGACAGCAGATGCACCTTGGCGTCGCCCAGGAATTCCTTCCAGGCAGGCATCTGATTCTGACGACCTTTGGTGATCGTTTCGGTGATGGTCGCTTCAGAAGAACCATACAACCAGATCTTGTCGGTCAGGTTGGGGGCACCAACAGCAGCCATACCCGTCGCTTCCATGCCGTGGCAACCTACGCAACCAGCGGAGGTAAAGGTTTCCTTGCCCTTGGCAGCGCGAACAGAGTCATTCGGCAGACCGGACAGCGAACGGACGTAGTTGGCCAAATCCTTGATGCTGTCCGCACCCAACTGCTCATGCGGAGGCATGACGCCCATACGACCATTGGAAATGGTTTCCTTGATCTGTTCCGGCTCACCACCATATTGCCAGTCGGCGTCGGTCAGATTCGGGAAGCCCTTGGCACCACGCGCATCAGCACCGTGACACTGCATGCAGTAGGTCAGGTACAGACGCTTGCCCATTTCCATGGCTTGCTTGTCACCGGCCACAGCCTTGACATCCATGGCCATGAACTTGTCAAACAAGGGCTTGACCGTCGCATCCATCTTGTCGACTTCGGCCTTATGCTGACCACCGGACGTCCAGCCCAGCATCCCCTTGTTGTTACCCAGGCCCGGATACAGCGCGAGATAGACAAAGGCGAAGACCACAGTGATGATGAACATCCAACTCCACCACTTGGGCATTGGATTGTTGTACTCCTCCAATGTTTCATCCCAAACGTGCCCCATCGTCTTGCCAGGCGTAAAGGTCGCTTTGCCCTGCATGTAGAGAAGAATTGCGCAGGCGAGAATACTACCCACCACAATCACAATCACGTACATGTTCCAAAATTCGCTAACGAAATCGCTCATTTGCTTTCCTTTTTTTCAGCGGGGGTGCGACGGCGTTGACGCCGCACCCTGATCATCATGCTCCGCGAACGGCAAGTTGGCAGCTTCCTCAAACCCCTTCTTGCTACCCCTGCCGTAGGCCCACCCCACAATACCGAGGAAGCAAAGCAACCCGACAACTGTGGTTATGGAACGCAGATCGTTGATGTCCATGGCTATTACTTTACGTTCTTCAGTGCCGTACCCATACCCTGCAGGTAGGCAATCAGGACATCAAGTTCGGTCTTGTCACCGATGGCAGCCTTGGCACCCTTGATCTCTTCATCCGTATAGGTGGGAATACCGCGGGCATTGGCGAAACCACGCATAACCTGCATCTTCTTCTCAATGTCAGCGCCAACCGTATCCTTGGCCTTATTGCCAGCCAAGAAGGCGAAGGCAGGCATGTTGGACTCAGGCACCACATCACGAGGATTCATCAGGTGAGCACGCTGCCACTCGTCAGAGTAGCGACCGCCAACACGGTGAATATCCGGGCCTGTACGCTTGGAGCCCCACTGGAACGGGTGATCATAAACGTACTCACCGGCAACAGAATAGTGACCGTAACGCTCGGTTTCGGCGCGGAACGGACGAATCATCTGCGAGTGGCAAAGAAAACAGCCCTCGCGAAGATAAACGTCACGGCCAGCCAGACGAACAGCATCGTAAGGCTTGACGCCCTCAACCGGAGTCGTGGTCGACTTCTGGAAGAACAGCGGAACGATTTCGAGCAGACCACCCCAAATCACGGTAAGCAACGTCAGCACAATCAGCAGGACTACGCTTTTCTCAATTTGCTCATGCTTTAGCATTGTTATCTCTCCCTAATCAGGCGTGATGACCGGCCGGAGCGATCACCGGCATGTCCTGTGTCTTGCCACCAGCCATGGTCTTGAACATGTTGTAAGCCATGATCAGCATACCGGACAGGAACAGGACACCGCCCAACCAACGGATCGCCCAGAACGGATAGGATCCCTTGACGGACTCAACGAAGCTGTAAGCCAGCGTACCGTCGGCATTGACAGCGCGCCACATCAGGCCCTGCATCACACCCGAGATCCAGGTAGAAGCGATATAAAGTACGGTACCAATGGTTGCGATCCAGAAGTGGGTCGTCATCAGCTTGGTGCTATACATTTCGGTCTTACCAAAAAGCTTCGGCAGCAGGTAGTAAATCGAACCAATGGAAACCATCGCCACCCAGCCAAGAGCGCCAGAGTGGACGTGACCAACAGTCCAGTCCGTGTAGTGCGACAGCGCATTGACTGTTTTGATCGACATCATCGGGCCCTCGAACGTGGACATGCCGTAGAAGGACAGTGAAGTGATCAAGAACTTCAGGATAGGATCGTCGCGCAGCTTATGCCAAGCACCCGACAGGGTCATGATGCCGTTGATCATGCCACCCCAGGACGGAGCCAGCAGAATCAGCGAGAAGACCATACCAACGGACTGGGTCCAGTCTGGCAATGCGGTGTAATGCAAATGGTGCGGACCAGCCCACATGTACGTAAAGATCAGCGCCCAGAAGTGAACCACTGACAAACGATAGGAGTAAACCGGGCGACCCGCCTGCTTCGGCACGAAGTAGTACATCATGCCAAGGAAGCCTGCTGTGAGGAAGAAGCCCACCGCATTGTGACCATACCACCACTGGATCATGGCATCCTGAACACCGGCATAGGCCGAATAGGATTTGGTCAGCGTAACCGGCACAGCAGCACTATTAACTAGATGCAGCAGAGCAACGGCGATGATGAACGCACCGAAGAACCAATTCGCCACATAGATATGCGAAACGGTGCGCTTGCCGATGGTACCAAAGAAAACAAGTGCATACGAAACCCAGACCAGCGTGATCAGGATATCGATCGGCCACTCAAGCTCGGCATACTCCTTACCCTGGGTAAAACCCAACGGCAAAGAAATCGCAGCGAGCAGAATGACAAGTTGCCAGCCCCAGAAAGTAAAAGGAACCAGCGGACCGCCCCACAAGCGGGCGTGTGATGTGCGTTGAACACACCAGTAAGACGTTGCAAACAGGGCGCAACCACCAAACGCGAAAATAACTGCGTTGGTATGCAACGGGCGCAAACGACCAAAGTGCAGGAAGCCAATATTCAGCTCCGGCCAGACCAACTGCGCAGCAATGATGACACCAACCAGCATGCCAACAATGCCCCAAATAACAGTCATGACAGCGAATTGCCGTACGACTTTATCGTTATATGTGGTTTTCGTTCCAGACATGAACCCACCTCTCGTAAAGAAAAAACGGAATGCCCACCTCCCTTAACCCAAGGGGGCACATGGAAAGCGATGTTATTCTAGTTCAGGGGCAGTGTTTTGACCTAGATCAACCTACCTATTATCTAAGGCAGATAGTCCGTAATATCTAGGCGCAGCATGGGATCCCCTAGGCGTGGACAAAAAAAGGGTGCGTCGTAACGCACCCCAACCCCAACAGAGAATCGCTGCAAAGCTTCCGCTTCACAATGTAGTAACTATGCCAAGTGTCAACGCCCCTAGCGTTGACACAGGTCAAACATTGTCTCGTTTGGTGGCTTCCTTGGTATCGTCGAGTGGCTTTGGCTGATCCTCGTCCATCAAAACACGAAATCCGGGCCCCTCGAGGTCATCGAATTGCCCGCTCCGCACTGACCACCAAAAGGCGATGGCGATCCCGAAGACAAGGATGACCGATACCGGGATGAGGAGATATACGCTTTCCATCAATCTGTCTCCACACGCTGAATGCGCAGTGAATTAAGGACGACCAGCAAAGAGCTAGCCGACATGCCGATGCCGGCAATCCAAGGGGTTACGTAGCCGGTAATGGCCAATGGCAGGGCAACAAAATTGTACGCGAAGGACCACCAAAGATTCTGGTGAATTACTTGCAGGGTTTTCCGGGCACGCCGCAGGCCGTGACGCAAATGATCCAGATTCTCGGAGAGCAGGATGAAATCGGACTGAGTCCTTGCCAGCTGCGCCCCCCCTCCCATGGCGACCGACACCTGCGCCTGAGCCAGCACCGGCGCGTCATTGACGCCATCGCCAAGCATGGCGACGATGGCGCCTTCAGCCTGGAGCCCTGTGACACAATCGTGCTTGCCCTGCGGGGTAACACCGGCCCTGACATCGGTGATGCCGAGCTTGGCGGCAACCAGATGCGCCACGGCAGGCGCATCCCCCGTCAGAAGAATGACTTTCTTTCCGGCTCTACGCAGCTCCGAAATCAACGCAGCCGACTCCTGGCGCAATTCGTCACCGATCCGAAACAGTGCAAGACAGCCGGTTTGATCAGCAAGAGCGACAACCGTATCACCGCTTTCCAGCCAGCCGGCTGCGGTGTCCGGCAGTTTGGCATCGCTCAGGGCCAGCGCGTAATCAGGGCGGCCGATTCGGCAACGGCGGCCGCCAACGAGGGCTTCGATACCCTGCCCGGGCTCACTGAACACTGCCGAAGTAACAGGCAACTCTTCCCCGGCAGCCAGACGAAGCGCAGTGGCCACCGGGTGTTCAGAGGCGTGCTCAAGTGCGGCCGCCATGGCAAGACACGCTTCCCGGCTCTCGCCAGCGGTCGGGAGGACATCCACCAGATGCATCCGCCCAGTCGTTAACGTACCCGTTTTATCAAAGACAAAATGAGTTGCCCGCGCCAGTGTTTCAATGGCGTGGCCGCGCGTTACCAGCAAGCCATCCTTCGCCAAGGCGCCCGCCGACACTGTCAGCGCGATCGGCGTCGCCAGCGAAAGTGCGCATGGACAAGTAACAACAAGCACTGAAACAGTAATCCATAATGCTTTCGATGGATCGACGATATACCAGCCGACGGCGACCAGAATCGCCACGGCAAGCAGAACCGCGACGAAATAGCTGGCGATGCGATCGGCCAGCACGACGATTTTCGGTTTTTCCGCAGCAGCCCGCTCCATCAACTGGATGATCGCTGACAGACGCGTTCCCTCGCCAACTTGCTCGACTTGCACAACCAAAGGGCTTTCGGCATTGATCGACCCACCGGTCACCGCCTCGCCGGGCGACTTAGGCACCGGTTTGCTTTCCCCCGTCAGCAACGCCTCGTTGGCGCAACTGACACCTTCGATTACCCGGCCGTCCGCCGGCACGATCTCCCCGGCCCGAACCATGACGTAGTCGCCCGGGCGCAAATCGGCGACAACACATTGCTCAGTGTTACGGTCAACCGGAAATTTCGGTATTTTTTGAGCAAAGGCAGGCAGCAGGCGGGCCAGCGCCTCGGTGACGCTGACTGCCTTCTGGCGCGCCGTCATTTCCAGATAGCGGCCACCCAGCAAAAAGAAGATGAACATGGTGACCGAATCAAAGTAGACCTCGCCGGCCTGTGCAAATGTTGCCCAGCAACTGGCAATGAAAGCCGCGCCGACACCGAGCGCCACCGGCACATCCATGCCGACGCGGCGCAGCTTGATATCGCGCCAGGCGTTGCGGAAGAAAGGTGCCGAGGAATAAAAGATGACCGGCATGGTCAGCAGCATGCTGGCCCAGCGCATGAGGCTTTCGATGTCGGGCGCCATGTCGCCGTCGGCAATATAGACCGGGTAGGCATACATCATTACCTGCATCATGCCGAAGCCGGCAACCCACAGGCGCCACATGGCTTCACGCCGTTCCTTGCGGGAAATTTCCTCGTTTTTGGCCGCATCGTACGGGTAGGCGCGATAACCGATGGCAGCGATGGCGCTGAGAATATCCGAGAGCTTGATGCGGGTTTCGTCCCAGCGCACGCGGGCTCGGCGGGTCGTGTAGTTGATATTGACCGCCGTCACGCCTGGCAATCGGCCAACATGCTGCTCGTTCAGCCAGATACAGGCGGAACAGGTGATGCCCTCAAGCAGCAGCGACGCCTCGCGCTCGTTTTGGCCAAGCTCCTTGACGAAGCTTTTCTGGAATTCGGCGTGGTCGTACATGACCAGTTGTTCGAGAATCGCCGGCATGGCTTCGCGCGGCGACTCGGGCATCGCATCGCGGCTGCGGTAATAGTCGGCCAGCCCGTTATCGACAATCGATTGCGCCACGGCCTGGCAGCCGAAACAGCACATGGCCCGCGGCTGGCTGTCTATCTTCACCGACAGATCAACATCGTCGGGAATCGGCAGGCCACAGTGATAGCAGGAAGCGGGGGGCATCAAATAAAAAGGCACCGAAGTGCCTTTTGGGTCAAGGACGGAGCCGAAGTATAGTTTATTTGACGCCCATCCGGATGGCCCCATCCAGCCGGATGACTTCACCATTCAGGTACGCGTTCTCGGCGATGTGCCGAACCAGCGCCGCGTACTCGGCCGGTTTGCCCATGCGAGTCGGGAACGGCACCATTTTATTCAGCGAGTCCTGCACCTCGGGCGGCATGCCGAGCAGCATCGGCGTTTCCATGATGCCCGGGGCGATGGTCATGCAACGGATGCCGCTGCGTGCCAACTCACGAGCGACCGGCAGGGTCAGCGCCACGATGCCGCCTTTCGAGGCCGCGTAGGCCGCCTGCCCAAGCTGACCTTCATAGGCGGCAACGGAGGCGGTATTGATTATCACGCCGCGTTCGCCACCGGCATCCGGCTCGTGTTTCATCATTGCATCAGCCGCCAGGCGGATCATGTTGAAGGTGCCGACCAGATTGATGTTGATGACTTTGGCAAAACTCTCCAGCCGATGCGGCCCTTCCTTGCCGAGCACCTTCTCGGCCGGTGCGACACCGGCACAGTTCACTAGACCATGCAGCGCACCGAATTTGGAAATCGCCGTATTTATCGCGTTGACCGCAGAAGTCTCGTTGGCCACATCCGTTTCGACAAAACAGGTGTTTGCACCCAGTTCAGTCGCCATCTTTTCGCCCGCCTGACGATTCAGGTCAACCAACACCACTTTCGCCCCGGCTTCCACCAAAGCACACGCCGTCGCCGCGCCCAGCCCGGAACCCGCGCCGGTTACCAGAAATACTTTGTCCTGAATTTGCATCGCAACCATCTCCTGAATATTTGTCATTTTCCAGACGGTACCGTATGGAAAGAAGGCACATATTACTCCTCGATGTGACGATCGAAAATGCCTTCACTTTCGATCTCTGCATTACGCAGTGCTATGATCGATAAGTATCCAGACCATTCAAGGCAACCCGATCATGTCCGAGCAGATCGCACCCGACAGAAGCAGGCCGACCGTACTCGTCATCGACCCGTCGGCAAGCAACAGGGCATTGATCTGCGAGTGCCTTCGCCAATTGCCGGAGGTCCGGACCATGGCCACCGGCGACGGCGAGACTGCTCTGCAGATATTCCGCGAAGCCTGGCCCAGCCTGGTGCTGCTCGACACCACCCAGCAAGACACCAATGGCATCGAGCTGACACGAAAAATCCGCGCCTGGGAACGATCCAGAATCGAGACGGGAATTTCGCCATGGACGCCGATCGTCTTCCTCTCCTCGGTCACCGATGAAGACACGCTCGCCCAGGGAATCCTGGCCGGCGGCGACGACTTCCTGTCCAAACCAGTCTCGGAAGTAGTACTGCTGGCCAAGGTACGCGCCATGTTGCGGATTTCAACCCGGCAACAGGAAATCTGTGAAGTACATAGACAGCTCAAGGAAATCGCCATTCTCGATAGCCTGACCGGCATACCCAATAGACGCCACTTCGATGACACCCTGGCGGTTGAGTGGAAGCGCTGCATCCGCAATGACACCCCGCTCAGCATCGTGCTCAGCGATGTCGACTTCTTCAAGCAGTTCAATGACATCTATGGGCATCAGGCCGGCGACTTCTGCCTGAAGGCGGTGGCCAGTTCGCTCAGCGAATCGCTGTTTCGTGTCGAAGACACCGTCGCTCGCTACGGCGGCGAAGAGTTCGTTGCCATTCTGCCCGGCACCGATGCCACTGGCGCCTACGCAGTGGCCGAACGTATGCGTCAATCAGCCCGCGACCTGTGCATCCCGCACGAACGCGGTATCGATGGCCGCGTCTCGTGCAGCTTCGGCGTTGCCAGCACGCACCCGAGCGCGGACAAAGCGCCGCATCAATTGGTTAAAACGGCCGATTCCTGTCTGTACGCCGCCAAGAATGCCGGCCGCAATCGGGTAACGCTCAGTCTCGAATAAATAGCGTCGCCGAAAATGAAAAAGCCCACACGAGGTGGGCTAAATCAAGATGGTGCCGCTTGCCGGAATAGGAACCGAACTAGGCAGCCTGGAACCCTTGTAAATACGGGGCCTTGATGTGCGGTGTTTGTTGAAAGTACCCCCAGAGTACCACCGTAAAGCCCAGGAAATACAGCGAAAAATTGTGAGGGGTCCATCCCTTACCCAGCGCCTCAGCGTTCCCCCCGGTGGGGTGCCTCTTCCAGGGACCCAGGCATGGTTTCTGTAGGGGCCAGCCTCTTCCTTATATCGGTGATGCTCACATCTGAGCAGGCCCTTCCTGGTCAAGCCATCGGACCCGCGACACCTCAGACCCTCAGAACTTCTTAGCCTTGCCAGCCTCTTCCTCTGCATGGTATAAAACCACCTAACGACCATTAGTCAATTCTATACCGCCTTCCAGGGAGCCCGACCATGACCACCACCGCAGATGCTCGCATCAAGGATGCTGCGCCCAAGCTAGTCTCTTATCACCGCGTCAGCACGTCCAAGCAGGGCAGCAGCGGCCTAGGTCTGGAGGCACAGCAGGCAGCCATTGAAGCCTACAGTGACCGCATAGGGGCGTCCCTGGTTGCCTCCTACACAGAGGTAGAGTCAGGCAAGGACAACGACCGCCCCGAGCTACAGAAGGCCCTGCATCACGCCAAGGTTACTGGGTCAGTCTTGGTCATTGCCAAGCTAGACCGCCTCTCCAGGAATGCAGCCTTCCTCCTCACACTCCAGGACTCAGGGGTTAGGTTCGTGGCTGCTGACATGCCCGAGGCTAACAACTTCACTGTGGGCATCATGGCCCTGGTAGCCCAGCAGGAGAGAGAGGCCACCAGCAAGCGCACCAAGGAGGCCCTACAGGCTGCCAAGGCTAGAGGCACCAAGCTGGGCAACCCTAACGGTGCTGCGGCGCTGCTGAGGGCTGGCAAGGGCAATGCTGCGGGCGTTGAGGCTGTGAAGGTGAAGGCCCAGGCATACGCTCAGGAAATGAAGGCAGTAGTGGAGCATCTCCAGGCCCAGGGAAAGACGAGCTTAGGGGCTCTGACAGAGGCTCTCAATGGGGGCGGATATAGGACGCCTAGAGGGGGCTCGTGGCATAAGACCTCCGTGAGCAACCTACTTGCTAGGCTTGCTACCTGATTGCTCTGTTGTTTTCACAGACGCGAATCATTCTTATTTAGCCTCTGTCCCTTCTCCCCTATTTTTACCGCCCAATAGCCGCCCTGATCAATTTCCCCTTTTCTCCAATAGCCCACACGTTCCCTGCGCGTGTTGCTTGGTCAAGCCGAACTAGGTTTAAAAGGGCCTTATATGCTTTTTCAGTGCCTAAATCTGCAACTGTTGCAATTTCCTCAGTCGTGCCACTTCCTAATCGCATTAGGGCATGGAATACCTGAGAGTCACCCTGCAACACCTCCTGACCGCCCCCCGTACTGCCCGTACCTACACTGCCGCCCCCTAAGAACTCTTCAGGAGACTTCGGCAAGGGGTATCCAACAGGCTGATTCGGGAATGGGTTAGTTGCTTCATTGAACTTCTGCCCCAATGCCTTAGATGACTCTTGCTGCGCCCTGGCCACTGCCTCCAATGCGCCCTCAGTGGCCGATACAGGAGCTTCGTGGAGAACCTCCGCCAAATGCTGAGACAGCTCCTCTCGGGTCTTCTTAGAATCCTCTGCAAACTGATCCCGCTCGCCAGTTATCCTAAGCACATCCTCAGCAGCACTACGCAAGCGCTCATTCAGCTCTTTATTAATCAGTCGTTGTTTAGAAATCTCTGCGTCCAACTCCGCAACTTGAGTGAGCGATGCCTTCCGCAGGGCTCGCGCCTCCTCTTGGGTCATTGGAGTATCGTCCTCTATCTGCTGCTGAACCTTCTTAAGCTCCTTATGTTGGCTGGCCCAATAGCGGTACATCCATCGCGCAGGATAGGGATACACGAGCAAGAACACGACCGCAGTAAGCAAAGGGGCTCCAAGGCCAAACGCTAGCTTCTCCCAGCCTGAAGGATAGACGCTATCGAGATAGGCCAAAGTCTCTTGAAAGGACATCTTGGATGCCACGGCCAGGAGGGCGCGATAGTTCCAAGCCACCCAGGAGAGCGCAAAGGCCCCGAATAATGGACTCTTCACGCGCTCGTATAGCTGCGCCTTTATCTCTTTGGTCAGGTCATCAAGCATCGTTTGCCTCGCTGTGGAATCGCCGCCATTGTACGACTGCCAAATGGTATGAATACGATTTGCATAGAAGCCCATGAAAGCCGCATCATGTGTGTTTCTGACTATCAAGATAGATGCTATGGACTACGACAACCCAGCGGCCCGACTGCTAACAGTTCTGGAAGAGGGTCAAAAACTAAATGCTCAGGGAAGTTGCCGCGCTGCCTGGGATGAGCTTCTCAAGGCACAAGGTAACCAAGCTTTACTTATGTCCCGCCTTGGTAAGGTAATGGAGCTACCCCAGCACATTATTCAAGCAATTGAGGAGAACTACCCCTCTCATCGTAAGCATGCCGCGCACTGGGAAAGCCAAGTAAATGCAGGATTTACTCATCAAAGTTTGGGCAGCAATTGGCAGTCTTTTATGGGGCACATAGATAGTCATACCCTTAGCTATCTCGCGATGACTTCCGAATTGCTTCAACAAAAATCGAATACAAAATCGATTGAGGATGCATCCATTCTTGAAGCAAGGAACAAACTAGAAGAGCTATATAAAGAAATTCGTTCAGCAGATATCCCTACAGAGATACGGCTTTACCTGATTCGACACCTCCGACAAATACTCGAAAGCATTGACGAATATTTTATTACCGGCGCACTCCCGATTTTGGATACCACGGGAACACTTCTAGGGCATGCGCTCATTGACGAAAAATACCGTAATTTCCTGAGAGACGAGGCTATAGGAGCCCGGATATTCGAATGTCTAACGGCGATGGCAAACGTAGTAGGTGTTGCCGTTGGAATTCCCCAATTATCGGTAGCCATTGCAGCCATTCAACCACTTCTCCCGCAATGAAATATCCGGCGCTTGACCTCCTACTGGCCACCCTAGCACCACCCCTCGCTGCCCCCCTGCGTCAGACTAGTTGTCGCCTCCAAATTTAAATTTTAGATTTAGAGGCAAT
>VIKE01000011.1 GCA_008080565.1 Rhodocyclaceae bacterium
CTTGGGCAACAGCGGTAAAACCGATACCGGCCAGCAGGGCCAGAACCAGAGATTTTTTGACGATATTCATTTTTGGCAGTCCCGGTGTAGTAATTAGGATGGTGGTCAATTCTTGAAACCTCTGAATTCTATTACGAATCGTCACATTTCAACCACTTGTCACGCATGGCGGGTAGTCTTTATCTCCGTTACCATGGGTCTGTCCGACACCCCGAGGGCCACTCCGGACTCCAAAACCATGACAAAAATCCAAGCCTTTTTCCTCTGGCTGTTTGGCAAGGCATCGCCGGTTGGCGACCCGCTGGCCGATGCCCTGAACCGCTTTCGCGACCCTCAAGCCGACACACTGGAGCTGATGCGGCGGCTGGTTGCCGCCCTGCGCCCGCAAAGTCGGCGCGATGGCGGCTCGGCCGACCGTTACCAGTCGATGCTCGACCGGCTCGAATCCGATCCGGAGCTGCTCACCGCCTTTCGTGGCCACATCGTCCACTTCATCGCCACCCGCCGGCTGGTCACTTTCTTCACCGATAGCGGCGTGTTGCCGGGCACCGGCTTTTTCTCGGAATGGTGGCGCATCCTGGGCAGCCGGTTGCTGCCGGAAGTCCCCGACGAGCGCCGGCTGAAGGATTGCCTGCATGTCATCTACGACCAGACCGACGACTGGCGCTGGCTCGAGGCGATCCCGCCCGCGGCCTCGCAACGCTTCTGGGCTCTGCTCGCCCCGGCGGAGGAACTGCGCAATGTCGATTGGCACCGCATCCAGGAACAGATGCTCGACGCCGTATTGCTGCTCGCCCACCGGGTCAGCGGCCTGGGGGTCGAAAGCGAGTTGATGCGTGCCTCGCCCAATTTCGACGACGACACACCACGCTTCGTCGCGCTGTCGGCCGAGGCACTCGATTTCGTCAATTCTTTCCGTGCTGCGCTCAACGATCCCGAACAGGAAGCCGACGACGGCAGCCAGTTGCTGGTCATCGCCGATCAATGCCAGGACACCCTGCAGCGCATTCGAAAGCGGGCGCTCACTGTCGGTACAAGCCTCCATCTTTCCTACATTCTGACGCGCAGCGAGCAAAGCCTTGAGCGCCTGCGCGACCTCACCGCCATTCTCGCCATCGGCCAGCAGACAACGGCCCGCGACGAGGCCATCCAGTCCTGGGCGGAGTTCGCCCACGCCGCCTTCCTGGCCGAAAACCGCCGCAACAGCCTGCGTTTCTACGTCGCCCAGCTGTCTCAACTGCTTGCCGTGCGCGTCACCGAAAATGCCGCGCGCTCCGGCGAGCATTACATCTGCGACACGAATGCCGATTACCGCGCCATGTGGCGCTCGGCGGCCGGCGCCGGCATCATCATCGGCCTCATGGCGCTGCTCAAGATCAAGGCCGCCGCACTGCAAGCGCCACTCTTTGGTGAGGCTTTCATGTTCAGCATGATTTACGGCCTGGGCTTCGTCATCATCTTCCTGCTCGGCATGACGGTCGCCACCAAGCAGCCGGCGATGACGGCGCAAACACTGGCCGGCCTGCTCGGCGACATCAAGCCGACGCGCAGCGCCGATCTCGAACGGCTGGTCGATGTCGCCGCCGCCGTCAGCCGCAGCCAGCTCGCCGCCATTGCCGGCAACGTCATGGTTGCGCTGCCCGTCGCCATCGCCGTCGGTTTCGGCCTGAGTTATTGGGCCGGGGAGCCGGCCATCACGCTCGACAAGGGCGCCCACCTGATTGGCGATCTCGACCCGCTGTCCTGGGCGCTGCCGCACGCCGCCATCGCCGGTTTCTACCTGTTTCTCTCCGGCCTGATCACCGGCTATTTCGACAACCGCGCCGCCTACGCCGACATCGGCCCACGCATTGGCCGCCTGCGCTGGCTGCAGGCGCTGTTCGGCCGCCAACGGGCCGGGCGTTTCGGCAACTACATCCAGGAACGCCTGGGCGGCATCATGGGCAACTTCCTGTTCGGCTGCATGCTCGGCTCGACCGGCGTCATCGGCACCATCCTCGGCCTGCCGCTCGACATCCGGCACATCGCCTTCGCCTCGGCCAACCTTGGCTACGCACTGGTCGGTTTCCAGTTCGCCTTGCCCCTCAAGGCCATCGCCTGGGCCGCTTTCGGCATCGCCGCCATCGGCTTCACCAACCTCGCTGTCAGCTTCGCGCTCGCCCTGCGCACCGCCATGCGCGCCCGCGGCATTGTTTTCGAACATTGGGGACCGTTGCTGAACGTCCTGGGGAGCCGCCTGCTCAGACAACCGCGCAGCTTCCTGCTGCCGCCGCGCCAAGCCGCTGCCAACGCGTAAAATGCCGGCGTGATCACCCGCCGCCTGCCACTTCTTGTCCTGCTCACCATCGCCACGCCGCTGATGGCCGGCGAGCTGACTGTGCACGCGCCAAATGACATCAACAGACTGCTCGCTCCCTGGTTGCCGGAAGAAGCCGGCAACCAGCGTCGGCTGCAGGGGCAGCTCAGCGAAATCCTCGCCACCGAGGGCTATTTTTCGCCGGAATTCAATTTCACCGAAAACGATGACGGCCTGACGCTCAACCTCGATCCCGGACCACGGACGACCATCGCCAGCGTCAATGTCACGGTCGACGGGAAAATTGAGCCAAAAACGAAATCCGACCTCATCGCCAGCTGGGGCCTGCCGGTCGGCCAGCCATTCCGGCAAGCCGACTGGAACGAAGCCAAGCAGCAAATCCTGGCTGACCTGCTGGCCGTCGAACACGCCGACGCCAAACTGGTCGACAGCGAAGCCAGCATCGACGCCGAAACGCACCGCGCCGACCTGAGCGCTCATTACGACGCCGGCCTGCGCTACCGTTTCGGCAACATTCGCGTCGAGGGCATGGAAAACTACCCGCCCGACCTCATCGCGCGCTACAACCGCGCCGTGCAGGCCGGCCAGCCCTACCGCGAAGACCGGCTCAACGCGCTGCAGGGCATGCTGCAATCGACCCCCTATTTTTCCTCAGTGCAGACCACGCTCGACCGCGAGGCGGCCGTGGTCAATGCGGACGGCACGGCGACGGCGCCCGTCCTCGTCCGCGTCCGCGAACGTTCGCCGCACCGCGTCTCGTTCGGCGCCGGCGCCAGTTCCAACACCGGCGCCCGGATCGAGGTGAATTACCACACCCCCAACCTGCTCCACCGCGGTTGGGCGCTCGATACCGGCCTGCGCCTCGAGCAGAAAAGACAGACCGCCTACAGCGACGTCTTTTTGCCGCCCGACGCGCGCAACCGCCGGCACAGCTTCGGCATCATGGCCGAAGCGGCCGACATCCAGGGCCTGAAAACCGAGCGCTACGCTTTCGGCGCGCAGACCGTCCAGCAACGCGGCATCGTCGAACAGCGCCTGTCGCTCAACTGGCAGGAAGAAAAGCGCGAAGCCAGCGGCGCCAGCCCGCAAACCGCCCGGGCGCTGGTCCCCAATGGCGTGTGGACCTGGCGCCACATCGACAACCTGCTCGACCCGCGTGACGGTTCCGTCGTCCAGGTGCAGATCGGCGGCGGCGCCAAGGCCGCGCTCTCCGACCAGAACTTCGTCCGGCTGCATACCCGCGTCCAGCATTACATCCCGCTCGGCCGCGCCGACACGCTCAATCTGCGCGGCGAAATCGGCTACACCTTTGCCGACTCGCGCCAAGGCATCCCGCAGGATTACCTGTTCCGCACCGGCGGCGCCGGCTCGGTGCGCGGCTACGCCTACCAGAGCCTCGGCATCCGGGAAGGCAGCGCGATAGTCGGCGGCCGCTACCTGGCCATCGCCAGCGCCGAATTCACGCACTGGCTGAACGACAGTTGGGGCATCGCCACCTTCGTCGACGCCGGCGACGCGGTCGATAGCCTGCAGGACATCCGCCTCGCCGTCGGCGCCGGCCTCGGTGCCCGCTGGCGCAGCCCGGCCGGGCCAATCGGCGTCGATCTGGCCTACGGCGAACGCAACCAGGAAGTGCACCTGCACTTCTCGCTGGCCATTCCGTTCTAAGCGTGACATGAAACGCCCCCTTACCCTTTTCGCCCTCCTCGCCAGCGCCGCCGTCATCGGCGGACTCGGCTGGCTGACGACCAGCGAAAGCGGCCTGCAAACCGCCATCGGCCTGGCCCAAAGCGCCACCGCCGGCCAGCTGCGAATCGAACAAGCCAGCGGCCGCCTGCTCGGCAACATCGACATCGGCCAACTGCGCTGGCAAGGCGCCAAGCAGCAAATCGAGGCGACGCAGATTCACCTCGACTGGTCGCCGTCAGCCCTGCTCCGCGGCACACTGGACATCGCCGAACTGAGCATCGCCACCCTGCACATCGTCACCACCCCGAGCGACACGCCGACACCAGCGCCGATCGATCTGCAACTGCCTTTCACGGTCAACGCGAAAAAACTGGCAATTTTGAAATTGAGTGTCGGCGACGGCTTCACCGCCACCGACCTCGCCGCCAGCTTCAGCAGCGACGGCCGCCAGCACCAGCTTGCAGACGTCCATGCCCTGACTGGCGGCATCGCCATCACCGGCCGCGCCAGCCTCGACGGCCTCGCCCCCCTGCCGCTCGCCGCCAGCGCCGAGATTTCCGGCCAGCTCGACGAGCGCCCGCTCACCTTGGCACTGACCGCCAACGGCCCGCTCGAACGCATCGCGCTGACCGCCGTCGCCACCCAAGGCGTCGCCGGCACGGCCGAGGTCGCGCTCACGCCCTTCGCCGACGCCGCTTTCGCCAGCGCCCGCCTCCTGCTTGAAGACATCGACCCGGCCACCTGGCAGCCCGGCGCGCCGCAAGCCAAACTCAGCATCACCGCCGACATCGCACCGCAAGGCGACGGCATTGTCGGCAGCTTCGGCCTGACCAACCACCAACCCGGCCCCCTCGACCGCCAGCGCCTGCCGCTCGCCACGCTGGCCGGCACGGTCGACTGGCAGGGCAGCAGCGCCAAATTCGCCACCCTGCACGCCACCCTGCCCGGCGGCAGCGAACTCGACGGCAGCGGCGAATGGCGCGACGGCGCCCTTAAACTGGCGCTGACCGCCAGCCGGCTCGACGCTGCGCAACTCGTCTCGACGCTACGGTCAACCCGATTAAATGGCCAAATTTCAAGTCTTGTCGGCGCCGAGCGCCAGCAACTCAAGCTCAATCTGAAAGACGCCACCTTTACCCTGCTCGTCGAGGCCAGCCACGCCGACCAGCGCATCGACCTGCCGCAACTCCAACTCGCCGCCGGTGACGCCCGCCTGAGCGCCAAAGCCGAACTCAACCTAAAAACGCCGCGCGCCTTCACGGCCGAAGGCGAACTGCAACGTTTCGACCCAAGCCGCTTCGCCAAAGTACCAGCGGCGCAGATCAACGCCAATTTCAAGGCCGACGGCCGGCTCGACCCGCGTGCCGTGGTCGATGCCAGCTTCACGCTCAATGACAGCCGGGTCGCCGGTCAGCCGCTGAACGGCCAGGGCAAACTCAACATCGATTGGCCGCGCATCCCCGGCATCGATATCCAGCTCGTTTCCGGCGCCAATCACCTGACGGCCAAGGGCGCTTTCGGCCAGCCCGGCGACACCGTGGTCGTCGACCTCGACGCCCAGCAACTCGCTCCCTACGGCCTCGACGGCGGCATCACCGGCCGGCTCGACCTGACCGGCTCGGCGCAGCAACCGAAAATCGCCGGCCAGTTGACCGCCGCCAAAATTGGCCAGCCCGGCGTCGCCCGCCTCACCGGCCTGAGCCTGAAGGCCAACGCGGCCGGGGAGGCCGGCTCGCCGCTGAGCCTCGATCTCGCCATCGCCGCCGTCGACACGCCGGACCAGCCCGGCCTGCTGCGCGCCATCCGCCTGCATGGCGAAGGCACCAACCAGGCGCACAGCCTGACGGCCAGCGCCGAGGTAGCCGGCAAGAATCTGCTGAACCTCGCCGTAGACGGGGGTTTGAGCGCCGATTTCAGCCAGTGGCAAGGCCGCCTGCTCGAAGCAAAGCTGAACAGCGCCGACAAATCGCGCAATTTCCACCTCGCCGCCCCGGCCCCGATCAAGCTGGCCGGCGCTGGCTGGAGCATCGGCCCGGCCCAATTCATCGGCGATCCGCTCGATTGGCAAGCTACCTTGCAAGCGGGCGCCGACGCCAGACAACTGCACGCCACGCTGAGCGCCAGGGGCAGCCGTATCGGCCAGGTCGATGGCGAACTCAACGCCGCCATGCTCGGCGCCTGGTCGCTCAACCAGACGGCACGCTGGCAGGGCCGGCTCAAGACCGACATCGCGGACCTCGGCTGGCTGGCCGAACTGATCGGCGACGGTTGGCAGAGCGAAGGACGCCTCAACGGCGAACTGCAATTGGCCGGCACACCCGCCGTGCCGCTGGCCAGCGGCCGCTTCCGCGGCGATAACTTGGCACTGCGCCTACCCGAACAAGGCCTCAACCTGGCCCGCGGCGAACTTGATGTCGATCTGCGCGACAACCTGCTGCACATCAATCGCCTCGGCTTCGATAGCCTGCTCCAGCCGATGCCGCGGGCGATCCGGCTCGATGCGCGCGACGACCTGAGCGGGCTGACGGCCAAGCCGGGGCGACTTGAAATTTCGGGCGAAATTCGGGTTGACCGTGGAAGTGCCGGCGAAAACGCTTTTCTCGACTTCAAACTCGACCGCCTCGGCGCTTTCCAGTTGCCCGACCAATGGGTCGCCGTTTCCGGCAACGGCCGGCTCAGCCTCAAAGATGGCACGCTCGGCGCCGTCGGCAAAATGGCCGTCGACGCCGGTTACTGGCAACTCGCCCCGAGCGGCACGCCACGACTCTCCGACGACGTGGTGGTCAAACGCCCGGGTACGGAAAAGCCCGCGGCCAGCCTGCGTCCGAAACTCGAACTCGACGTCAGCACCGACCTCGGCCGCAATTTCCTCTTCAATGGCGCCGGGCTTTCGAGCCGGCTGGCCGGCAGCATCCGGATTACCGCCCACGGCCGCGACCTGCCGCGGGCCAGCGGCACGATCCGGGCGCGTAGCGGCCGCTTCGAAGCCTATGGCCAGAAACTGGAAATCGAACGTGGCATTCTGAGTTTCAACGGCCTGCTCGACAATCCCGGCCTCGATGTCCGCGCCGTGCGCAAGGGGCTATCGGTCGAACCCGGCGTCCAGATCAGTGGCTCGGCGCAACGGCCGGTCATCAGGTTGATCTCCGACCCGGAATTGCCCGATGCCGAAAAACTGGCCTGGCTGGTACTTGGCCACGGCCCGGAACAGATGGGCGCCGGCGACGCGACGCTGCTTTTCTCGGCAGCCGGCGGCCTGCTCGGCAACGATTCGGGGAATGTTGTCCAGCAGTTGAAAAAGACCTTTGGATTCGACGAATTCGGCCTTCGTCAGGGCAATATCGGCGACACCGGCGGGCGCCAACCAACCAGCCGCGTGGCCGGCGGCAACAGCATTGACACGGCCGGGACGACCGGCCAGCAGATTCTCAGCGTCGGCAAACGCCTGACGTCAAACGCGCTTGTTTCCTACGAGCAGACGTTGGGTCGCGCCGAAGGTATCGTCAAGCTGACCGTCAACCTGACGCGACAAATCGCTGTCATTGGCCGCGCCGGCAGCGACAACGCGCTGGATATTTTCTATACGCTGACCTTCGGGCGTGCAGAAAAAAAGCCCGTCGTCGAGTAAGAACGAAACAATCTGGCGGATCATGCCGCGGCGATGTGGTTTTTAACGGTGTGGTGAGCCGACATATGGGCCAGACGCCGAATTTCAGCCCGCAATGCCACCTGCTGCCCAGCCGTGATCATGCGCTGGCCATTGTGCCATTCGTAGTTGATGGCGGTATCGTCAACACCAAGCTCATAAAGCGCCTGCGCCATGGCACGCCAGTCGTGCCGCTCAACGCGCCGGCCATCGCTCAAAGCCGCGACAAATTCACTCTTGAAAAACGCTACGCTTGCAGTAATCGTCATGAAAGCACCTCCTGTTGACTCAGGTTAGCGCCATCCTTTTTTGAGGGCAGTGACATATTTCACGCTTGCCATCAACGAGCCTGGAAATTGCCCAACCACTTGCCGACCATGCCCAGCAACTCGGCATGATTGATCGGTTTGGCCAGAAAATCGTCCATGCCGGCCGCCATGCAGCGCTGCCGATCCTCGACGAAGGCTGCGGCGCTTAGCGCCACGATGGGCCGGCGCGGCAATCCCTGTTCCTGCTCCCAGTCGCGGATCAGGCGGGTAGACTCGAGACCGTCCATGATCGGCATCTGCATGTCCATCAATATCAGATCCGGGTGCATGCCGCCGGTAATGACGGTCAGCGCATCCAGCCCGTTTTCGGCCATCGAGACAGCGAAACCCTCTTTCTGGAGCATGGCGCCGACCACTTTGCGGTTCACCAGATTGTCCTCGACCACCAGTACCCGGCCAATCTGGCTGGCCGAGGCGGTCTTGACGTCGGGTGCCCGATTTCGGGTCGCCTGACGACCATCCTCGCCAGCTTCGACGATCACGGCGCGAACCCGGAACCAGAAGCGCGCCCCAAGCCCGGACTGGCTCTCGACGCCGACTTCACCGCCCATCATTTCAGCCAGCCGGCGGACGATGGAAAGGCCGAGGCCGGTTCCGCCAAACTCACGGGTCGTCGAGCTATCGGCCTGCGAAAATGGATGGAAAAGCTGCGACTGCTGGCCCAAGGAAATGCCGATCCCGCTGTCGCGGACGGAAAACTCGAGGATCGCCCCGTGCGCGTCACGGCTGACCTCGCTCGCCTCGATATCGACAAAGCCGTGCGCCGTAAATTTCACTGCATTGCTGACCAGATTGGACAGCATCTGGCGTAACCGGATCGAGTCGGCACGGTAGCGTGTGCCCGCTTCGCCCCGCCAGCTCGCCCGAACCTCCAGTTCCTTGTCGTGAACCGGCCCGGAAAAAAGCATGGCGGTTTCGTCGATGATTTGCTTCGGATCGAAGACCGCGTCGGACAGGGCCAGCTTGCCGGCCTCGATCTTCGACAGATCGAGGACATCGTTGAGCAGCGTCAGCAAGGTCTGGCCGGAGTTGAGGATGATGCGCGCGTAGTCATTGCGCTCGTCATTCGACACCCCTGGCATCAGCAGCAGTTGTGCCATACCCAGGATGCCGTTCATTGGCGTGCGGATTTCATGCGACATCATCGCCAGAAAGCTGCTCTTGGCCCGATTGGCCGCCTCTGCGGCCTCCTTGGCAGCGTAAAGCTCGGTCACGTCAATGCGAAAACCGACGGTGAAACCTTCCGGTGTCCGGCGCTCGAGAATCCGCAGCCAGCGGCCGTCATCAAGTTGCTGAATGATCTCCGTATTGCCGCCGCGATGAGCGGCCAGACGCTCGGCGACCCATTCGTCTACGCGGCCGATGGCCTCTTTGTACTGGCCGCGTTCAGCCCCCGTGCGAATGATTTCCTCGAAGCTTTTTCCGGCAACCAGCAGGTCGGAAGAGCTCCGGTAATACTGACGATACTGTTCATTGGAATACGCCAGCCGGTCATCCTGATCGTAAATGACAAAGGCCTCGCCGATGGTATCGACCGCCGAAGCGAGCATCGCCTGGCTATCATGCAGGCGCTTCCCCATCTCGGCCCGCAGGGCCAGCGAACGGAACAGAAACAGCATGAAGGCCGCGAAAACGATGCTCACCCCCGAAGCAGCGCCAAGCACGACCCGCCGGTGACTGTAGAAGGGCATCAACACCTGCTCAACGGCATGCCCGATGACAAAACTCAGGCCGTAGTCCGGCAGTCGGTAAAACCCGTAGACCCGCTCGACACCATCCACCTGAGCCTGTCGCGTGAAACTGCCGGACAAGGGTGCATCCGGCGGCAGATAAGGAGCCCCGACAATTTTCTTGCCCATGGCGTTTTCGAAACCGGGCTCGCGCGCGACAATGTCGCCGCTATCGGCAACCACGGTACTGCTCGCCTCCGGGGCGATTTTTTCACTATAGGCTGCCACCGACCCCGGGCTGACGGAAGCCACAATCACCCCCGTCAATCGCCCGTTCACCAGGATTGGCCGGGTGAACTGGATGGACCATTTGCCGGACACCTTACCCTTGATCGGCTTGCTGATGAACAGCCGGTCGCCGCCAGCAAGGTGCGCCCGGAAATGCTCGCGTTCGCCAAGAAACACTCGCTCCCTGGCAACCGACAGATTGGAATAAGCCAACCAGCCCTCGGCATCGATAACGGCCACCTGAAAGGCCATGTCGGCCATGTATTGCTGGCGACGTTTAACCTGGTCGGCGAAGCGCTCGGGGCGCCCATCCCACTGGGTTCGCAGATCGAGCAGCATCTGGTCAAGGCGTTTGATGGCCGAAAATGCGCTCTCGGCGAAGGCCTGAGCCTGAAACCGGGTCGAGTTCTCGACTTCACGCAAATAACCCGCCCGGCTACGGTCAAGCTCATACCAGGCGATCGCCCAGACGAGCCCCAGACCAAACACCAGCATCAGCCAGAGTTGCGGCCGGAGTGACAAAGCGGAGTATTTTTTTGCAGGAATTTCGCTCACCAACTGGCGCCGTGCATCGACCCATCATGCAAGGCGGCCGCAAGACGCGCCCCCTGCCGATGAACAAGGAGCGTGATGCTCGCCTCGCCCATCGCCAAAGTCAAGACCGTCCCGACAGGAACGGCGCTATAACCGGCATCTGGCGATCATCTCCATGGCGATGACGCCTCGCGCAACATCCCGATGTTCGCCCCCATCTGCCGCGATGCTTAGTGCGGCTTGAGCCCCAATCGTGCCCGAACCAGCCCGATCAGGTCATCGACGTAGGTGAACACCACCGGAATGACCAGCAGGCTCAGGAAAGTCGAGGTAATCAGGCCACCGATGACGACAATCGCCATTGGCGCCCGGAAGCTCGGGTCGGTGCCGATGCCCAGCGCGATCGGCATCATGCCGGCGCCCATGGCGACGGTGGTCATGACGATCGGCCGGGCCCGCTTGCGATTCTTGGTGGCGATGCCCATGAGCATGATCAGGCCGATCATCGACGGCATGGAGAGCGCCGTGTGGGTGACGAACAGCGCCAGGAAGGCGCCCGGCACGGAGAGCACGAGGGCGGCGAGGATGGTCACCGGCTGGACGAAGTCTTTGAAGAGCAAAACCAGCACGATGTAGATGCAGAGCACGCCGGTGGCCATGGCCAGCGCGAAACTGGCGAACAGTTCGCCCATCGCCTCGGCGTCGCCAACCGTCGTCTGGATGACGCCGGGCGGCAGGTTGGTCAGGCTGGGTTTGGCCAGGGCCTGGGCTTCCACCTCGCCAAGCGGCTGGCCGTTCAGTTCGATTTCAAAATTGATGTTGCGCAGGCGGTCGTAGCGGTCGATCTCGGCCGGGCCGCCGGCAATGCTGACTGTAGCGACATTGGCGAGCATGACCGGGCCGTGCTTGCCGGGTACGGTCAGCCGTGCGAGCAGGGCAAGGTCGGTGCGCGCCTCAGGCGGTAATTTGACGACGATGGGCACCTGACGCTGCGTCAGGTTGAGCTTGGCCAGGCCCTGGTCATAATCGCCGGCTGTTGCAATACGCAGGGTGTCGGCGATGGCCGCCGAGGTCACGCCGAGGTCGGCCATGCGGGCGAAATCGGGGCGGATGACCAGTTCCGGGCGAACCAGGCTGGCCGTCGTCGTGATGCCGCCGATGCCGGGAATGGTGCGCAGGTCGCGCTCGACGAGACGGGCGTGTTCAGTGAGCAATGGGCCATTCTCGCTGGCCAGGACGAGGACGTATTTGGCGTTGCCGGAGGCCAGGCCGACCTTGATCTGGGCGCCGGGGATGACGCTGAGCGCCTCGCGCAACTGGTCTTCGATGGCCTGCTTGCTGATGCCCGAACGCTCGTTGCGCGGTGTCAGGTTGATGGTCAGCGTTGATTTCCTCACCTCGGCAGCCCCCGAGGCAGCAAACGGATCGCTGCCGGCCTTGCCGCCGCCGACGGCGGTGTACACCAGCTTGACGTGCTCGTTGGCCTCGGCGATGTGGCGGGCCTGCTCGGCAATGGCGACAGACTCCTTGAGCGTCGCGCCGGGCGGCAGGGAGAGGTAGATTTGCGTTTGCGACACGTCGTCCGCAGGCACGAAGCCGGTCGGCAACAGCGGCACCAACATGAAGGAACCGACAAAGAAGAAGGCCGCACCGAGCATGGTCATGATCCGGTGCTTGAGACACCAGGTGGCCCAGCCTTCGTAATACTTCAACCAGCGCGGCGTCGGCTCGTCGTGCGTCACCGGACGCAGGATGTAGGCGGCCATCATCGGCGTCAGCATGCGGGCGACGACGAGCGAGAAGAAAACGGCGACGGCTGCGGTCCACCCGAACTGGACGAAGAATTTGCCGGCCACGCCGCCCATGAAGGCGGTGGGCAGGAAGACGGCGATCAGGGTGAAGGTCGTGGCGATAACCGCCAGGCCGATTTCGTCGGCTGCTTCCATGGCCGCCTGGTAGGGCGTCTTGCCCATGCGCAGGTGGCGCATGATGTTTTCGATTTCGACGATGGCGTCATCGACCAGAATACCGACGACCAGCGACATCGAGAGCAGGGTGACGACATTGAGCGTGAAGCCCATCAGGTACATCGCGGCGAAAGTCGGGATGGCCGACAACGGCAGCGCGGCGGCCGAAACAAAGGTGGCGCGGCCATCGCGCAGGAAAAGCCAGACGACGAGCACAGCGAGGATGGCGCCTTCGACAAGCAGCTTCATCGAGCCTTCGTAGTTTTCAATGACCGGATCGACGAAATTGAAGGCTTCGGTGATTTCGATATCGGGATGATCGGCTTTCAGCTTGTCGAGCACGACCTTGACGCTGTCAGCGACCTCGACTTCGCCAGCGCCCTTGCTCCGCGTGATCTCGAAGCCGACGACCGGCTTGCCGTTGAGCAGGGCGGCAGTGCGCTGTTCACCGACGGTATCGCTGATCGTCGCCACCTGATCGAGGCGGATGCGCCGGCCGTCGGTCAGCACGATGTCCATGCTGCCCAGCTCGTCGGCGCTCTGCACGGTGGCAATGGTGCGCACCGACTGCTCGATGCCGCCGACGTCAGCCCGGCCACCCGAGGCATCCTGCTGGATCTGCTTGAGCTGGCGCGAGATGTCTGCAGCGGTGACGTTGAGCGCCAGCATTTTTGCCGGATCAAGTTCGATGCGGATTTCGCGCGCCACGCCACCGACCCGCGACACGGCGCCGACGCCGCGCGCCGAGAGGATGGCCTTGCTGACGGTGTTATCGACGAACCACGACAGTGCCTCGTCGTCCATACGGCTCGACGCGACGGTATAGGTCAGGATCGGGGAGCCGGAGACGTTCATCTTGCTGATCACCGGATCGCGCAGATCGCCCGGCAAGTCGGAGCGGATGCGTGAAACGGCATCGCGCACGTCATCGACGGCTTCCTGCAACGGCTTTTCCAGGCGGAATTCGACGGTCACTGTCGCCGTGCCGTCCTGCACCTTGGTGTAGATGTGCTTGATGCCCTGCAGCGTCGCCACCGAATTCTCGATCTTGCGCGCCACCTCGGTTTCCATCTGGGCCGGCGCGGCGCCGGGCAGGCTGGCCGTAACGATCACGTTGGGCAATTCGATGTCCATGAACTGCTGGATCTTCATCGCCTTGAAGCCCATGATCCCGGCCAGCGTGAGGAGCAGGAAGAGCAGGATGGCCGGCGTCGGATTGCGGATCGACCACGACGAAACGTTCATCGCGTCACACCCTTCATCTCAATCTTCACAGCAGCCAAGCGGACTTCCACGGTCAACCGGAAAAAACGGCTCATTTTGCAACCCCGTCGACCACCTTGACGATGTCCCCATCGGCCAGGAAGCCGGCCCCCGTCGCCACCACGCGCGCCGTCGGTTCCAACCCGGAAACCACCTCGATGCGCTCGCCACCACGGCGGCCGAGCGCAACCTTGGCCTGCGCCACGCGATCCTCGCCCTCCATCCGGAAAACATAGGCAAAACCTTCGCGCAGGACGACGGCCGATTGCGGCAGCGTCAGCGCCGGACTTTCCGCCAGCGCGAATTCGCCGCGCGCGAACATGCCGGCCCGGACGGCCGAAGTCGCCGGCAGATCAACATAAACCAGCCCGTTGCGCGTTTGCGGATCAACGCTCGGCGACACCGTGCGCACCGTGCCCTTGACCGTTTCCCCGCCCGGCGCCGTGAGCGCCGCGACGACGCCGACCTTGATCTTGCCGAGATCGGCCGATGGCACTTCGGCCCGCCACTCGAGCCGGCCGCCGCGGATCAGGCGAAACAGCTCCTGCCCCGACTGGGTCAGCGAGCCGACCGTCGCACTGCGTGCCGAAATCACACCATCGTCGGGCGCCACAACGCCGGTCTTGCTCATTTTCAGATCAGCCCCCCGCTGCCGGGCCCGCGCCGCGGCGAGGCGTGCCTGCGCCGTGTGCTGGGCCGTCTGGTACTGGGTGTTGAGCTGCGAGCTGTAGAAGCCCTTTTCCTTCAACTCCTTCGCCCGCTCGGCATTGCCTTTCGCCTCGGCGACGCTGGCTTCGAGTTCGGCCACCGAGGCCTGGGCCTCGGCCAGTTCGCTGGCCACGGTGTCGCTGGCGATGCGCGCCAGCACCTGCCCCTTTTTGACCGTATCGCCCACCTGGACGCGCACTTCGGTGATCCGGTAATTGGCGATTTCGGCGCCGATCACCGCTTCCTGCCAGGCGACGACATTGCCGTTGGCCGGCAGCACCAGCGGCCACTCGAGTTTTTGCGGGGTGGTCAGGGTGACCGTCAGCGCCGGCCGGGCGGCGGCCGCCTTGGCTGTTTCGGCCGGTTTCGATTCATCCGAGCGCGATAAAAGGAAAGCGCCGACCACTGCCAGGGCGGCAATAGCCAGCGCAATGTACGTTTTTCGCCCGGCAAGCGGGCCCAATATATTGGATTTCATGCAAAAACCTGTGTTGACCGCGGGAATCGTCGAATCATACCGCGGCCGATGTCACAGGCCTAATGACCCTTCGGTCATCATTGCTTTGCCAGATGCCCCTCGGCCTCGTCGGCGCTCTCGTAGAGATGCGGCGAAATCCGCTGTTTCTCGAGCGCCTCGCCAAGCTTCATGCGCAGGAACGTGCTTGAGGTATAGCGCGTCACGTCGTGATAGTGCCGATCCATGATGCCCTTGACGACGCCGATGTACTCATCGACCAGTTCGGGCACGATGGAAAAGCGATCGTAATTGACGATGGCGTTGACCTTGTGACCGATCGGCGCCAGTTCGCTCTCGACGGCTTCGAGGATGCGGCTGATATCCGCCTCGCTGCGCACGCTGAGCCCGGCAAAATCGACGAAGAACAGGTTTTGCTCCGGATCGTAGGTGAGACGTTCGGCCAGCGGCCGTTCGAGCATTTCAGCGCGAAAGTTCATCGGCTCGTCGGTAAAGATCCGCGCATCCATGAGCTGCGGTTCGCGGTGCATGATCGGCCGGAACTCCATCTTGTCGAGGATGTCCTTCTGCAGATCGACACCGGGTGCGATTTCGATCAATTCGAGTCCTTCGGCGGTCAGCTTGAAGACACAGCGCTCGGTAATGTAGAGCACGGTCTTGCCCCACTTGGCCGCTTGCGGGCCGCTGAAGGTACGGTGCTCGACCTCGTCAACGAACTTCACCGCCTTGCCGTCCTCGATAATCCTCAGTTTGCCGGCATCAACCGCAACCTCCAGATTGCCGGCGGTAAAGGTGCCGACGAAAACGACCTTTTTGGCGTTCTGCGAAATGTTGATGAAGCCACCCGCCCCGGCCAGCCGCGGCCCGAACTTGGAGACATTGAGGTTGCCCTGTTTGTCGGCCTGGGCCAGACCAAGGAACGCAATATCCAGCCCGCCACCGTCGTAGAAATCGAACTGACTGGGCTGGTCGATGATCGCCTGGGCGTTGGTCGCTGCCCCGAAACTCAGGCCACCGGCCGGCACGCCGCCGATGACGCCGGGTTCGGCAGTCAGCGTCATGAGGTCGATGACCTGCTCTTCGGCCGCGACATTAGCAACGCCTTCGGGCATGCCGATACCGAGGTTCACAATGGCATTGGCTTTCAGCTCCAGCGCCGCGCGCCGGGCGATGATCTTGCGTTCGCTCATCGGCATGGCGGCAATGGCCGACAGCGGCACCTTGATCTCGCCGGCGAAGGCGGCGCTGTAGGGTTCGGCGAAAGTCTGCATGTGGTATTCCGGCTTCTCGGCGACCACGACGCAATCAACGAGGATGCCGGGAATTTTGACCTGGCGCGGGTTCAGCGTGCCACGCTCGGCGATACGCTCGACCTGGACGATGACGATGCCGCCCGAGTTGCGCGCCGCCATGGCGATAGCCTGCGCCTCGAGGGTCAAAGCCTCTTTTTCCATCGTCACATTGCCATCCGGATCGGCCGTGGTGCCGCGAATGATCCCGACGTTGATGGGCAGCGCCTTGTAGAACAGGTATTCCTCGCCGTCGATCTCCATCAAGCGGACGAGGTCGGTCGTCGTCATTTCGTTGAGCTTGCCACCGCCGAAACGCGGATCGACGAAAGTGCCGAGGCCGACGCGGGTCAGCGTCCCCGGTTTGCCGGCAGCGATGTCGCGGAAGAGGTGGGTAATCACCCCTTGCGGCAGGTTGTAGGCTTCGATGCGATTGGCCACGGCCAGCGCCTGGACCTTGGGGACCAAGCCCCAGTGGCCGCCGATGACCCGGCGGATCAGGCCATCGTGGCCGAGGTGGTTGAGGCCACGGTCCTTGCCATCGCCCTGCCCGGCCGCGTAAACGAGCGTCAGGTTGCGCGGCCGACCGAGGCCGTGCACATCGGCTTCCTCGCCTTCGAGAAAAAGCGCCTCGAGCGCGACAGCGATATTTTCGGCAAAGCCGATGCCGACAAAACCGCCGGTGGCGACGGTATCGCCGTCCTTGATCAGGCGGACGGCATCGCGGGCCGACACCACCTTGCCGGTATCGGAAGCGCGCAGCGACGAAGCCATTGGGTGACGTGACAAGGCCATGGTTTATCTCCTCTTTGTTTTTATTGGATTATCAAACAATACCGGTAGCGTAGAACACCCCGATCACGACAAAAACCGCCATGGTCTTGATGCAGGTGATGGCGAAGATGTCCTTGTACGACTGGCGATGGGTCAGGCCGGTGACGGCGAGCAGCGTGATGACGGCGCCGTTGTGCGGCAGGGTGTCCATACCGCCGGAAGCCATCGAAGCGACGCGGTGGAAGACTTCAAGCGGGATGCCGGCCGCGTTGGCGTTGGCGATGAAGGTCTCGGCCATGGCGGCCAGCGCGATACCCATGCCGCCGGAAGCGGAACCGGTGATGCCGGCCAGCGAGGTAACCGTGATCGCTTCGTTGATGAGCGGATTGGGAATCGAACTCAGGGCATTGGCGACAACCAGGAAGCCCGGCAGCGCCGCGATCACGGCACCGAAACCGTACTCGGAGGCGGTGTTCATGGTGGCCAGCAGGGCGCCACCGATGGCGTTCTTGCTGCCTTCGCCGAACTTGCTGATAACCATCCGCCAGCCAAAGATGAAGACCGTCGCAATACCGATCAACAGCGCCCCTTCGACGGCCCAGATGGCAGCGACGGCCTTGGTTTGCTGGACGACCGGGGCAGCCTTGCCGATAACAGCCGGGATGAAGGAGACCTTCTCGCCATAAAGCACCGGAATGGCCGTGGTAAACACCTTGTTCATGACGCCGACCATGATCAGCGGCAGGATGGCGATGGCCGGATGGACCAGTTTTTCGCCGGAAACCGCTTCCGGCTCATTGATGTGCCCTTCGCCATAGCCTTCGCCGGCCTTGGCGGCACGACGACGGGCGCTTTCCAGATAGAGCATGCCGACGACGAAAATGAACACGCCACCGATGATCCCCAGCCAGGGTGCGGCATAGATGTCCGTCTTGAAGAAGGTGGTCGGGATGATGTTCTGGATCTGCGGCGTACCGGGCAGGGAATCCATCGTGAAGGTGAAGGCGCCGAGCGCGATGGTGCCGGGAATCAGGCGCTTCGGAATGCCACCCTGACGGAACATCTCGGCGGCAAACGGATAGACGGCGAAGACGACGACGAACAGCGAAACGCCACCGTAGGTCAGGACTCCGCAGACGATGACGATGGACAACATGGCCCGCTCGCTGCCGATCAACTTGATCACCGAGGCGACAATCGACTTCGAGAATCCTGACAGCTCAATGACCTTGCCGAAGACGGCGCCGAGCAAAAAGACCGGGAAGAAGTTCTTCACGAAACCGACCATCTTGTCCATAAAGAGGCCGGTGAACATCGGGGCGACCATGTTGGGGTCGATAAAAAGCACGGCGCCCATGGCGGCGATTGGTGCAAACAGGATGACGCTGTAGCCGCGATAGGCCACAAACATCAGGAACGCCAAGGCGCCCAGAACGATCAGAAAGTCCACTTTGTCTCCTTGAATGTTATTGCGGAGCCTTCCCTATCGCACGCGGCGTGCCAGACCATTCAACTCATTGACTATTATGGAATTCGACGTTTTTTCCGGTTGACCGTGGCAGCGCGAACGTCTGCTCCGGCTGACACGCTGTCCAGCCAGGCAGACACTTCAGGCCGCCTCGGCATCAACGCCCAGGCCGGCAATCTTTTCGTACAGCGCCGCCCGCGAAATACCGAGCAGCCGGGCGGCCTGAACCTTGTTCCCGGCACAGCTGCGCAAGGCGGCGAGGATCGCCTGGCGTTCGGCCTGGGCGACCACCTCGGCAATGCCGAGAACCCTGGCCACCGGCGGCACGAGCGATGCCTTGACCTGCGGCATGACCCGATCAAGATCGGCGCTTTCGAGCATGTCGCCATCGCTCATCAACAAGGCCCGTTCGAGCACATTGGCCAGTTCGCGCACATTGCCCGGCCAGTCGTGCTGGAGCAGACGATTGAGGCCGGACGTACTGATGCCGTGCAGGGGAATGCCTTGCAGGCGACAAATCTGTTCAATCAGGTAGTCGGCGAGCAGGCCCATGTCTTCGGGACGCTCGCGCAAAGGCGGCGTTTTCACGGTGATGACGTTGAGCCGATAATAAAGATCTGCGCGGAACTGGCCATCGGCGACCATTTGCTCGAGATCGCGACTGGTCGCCGCGATGATCCGCACATCAACGGTCAGCAGCTTGTTCGAACCAACCGGCTCGAACTCCCGCTCCTGCAGGACGCGTAGCAATTTGGCCTGGAGCGCCAGCGACATGTCGCCGATTTCGTCGAGGAACAAGGTGCCGCCATCAGCCAGCTTGAATTTGCCGTCGCGGCCGCGCTTGTCGGCGCCGGTATAGGCCCCGGCAGCGACACCGAAAAACTCCGCTTCGAGCAGCGTTTCCGGCACGGCGGCAATGTTGACCGCAACAAACGGCCCGTTAACCCGCGGGCTGGCCGCATGAATGGCCTGGGCCAGCAGCTCCTTGCCCGTTCCCGTTTCGCCGAGAATGAGCACCGACGACGACGTTCGCGCTGCCCGTCGCGCCGCCTGCTTCAACTCGCTGCAACCGGTGCCAGCGCCGACAAAGCTCGAAAAGGTATATTTGGTCCGCCGGGCATCAGCCAGCTTGCGTTCGGCTTCGGCCAAATCCGCCCGTAGCCGCTGGTAACGCGACACCACCGGCGTCAGATGGCGCGGATCGTCGTACAGGATGAAGCCGACCGCCCCGACCACCACCCCGCCCTCATCGCGCAGCGGCAGGCGGGTGACAACGAAGGCCTCTTCGCCGAAATCCATGATGTCGAGCATGATCGGCCGGCCGGTGCTGATCACCTGACGCATCAGGCTGTTCGGGATCACTTCCTCGATCGGCCGGCCAACCGTTGACGCCGGATTGCGGATGCCCAGACGGGCCGGATACTGATCATTCATCCAGACGACGTTGGCCTCGGCATCGACCACCACCGCCCCCTCGCACAAATCGGCAAAATGCGAGAGCAGTGATTTCGATGCCAGCTGGCGCAGGTCGTCCGGAGTCACGCCTAGTTGGCCAGGGCGGCTTCGATTTCGGCGAAAGTGCTGGCCAGCTCGAAGCCAAGCACCGGCACGCCGAGCTGGCGACCGATGTTGGTGGCCGAAAACACGCCACGGACGCGCGGCAAGCCGGTCGCCGCATCCACATCCTCGACCAGGATGTGCTGGCGACCGAGACGTTTCAGGGCATCGAGAATATCCACGACGCGCACGTTCAGCACTTCCTTCAAGTAGAGCGTATCGACATGGCTGATCGGCGTCATGAGCTCGGCGACCTTGAGCTCGTCACGCTTGCAACCGCGCGCCGAGGCGACCTGCATCGGCTTCTCGCTGAGAATGTCGCGGGCGGTGATCAGGCCTTCCAGGCGGTCGCCAGCCCCCGTCACCATGAGCAGACGAACGCCGCGCGCAATCATCTGCGCATTGGCCTCGACCACCGAGGCATCAGGCGCGATGACCACCACGCTGACCCGCAAAAAGTCAGTCATCGCCTCGATCGCCGGCGAGTCGGCGCCGATCACGTTGTATCCGGAAGCGCTCAAAGTAATGTTTTTGGAAATCTTGTGCGTTTGCACCTTGGGTACCAAAGTCATGTCTCGATCCTCCATCCGTTATTGTTTTGCGACCAAACCTCTGTTGAGTCAGGCCAGCCTGACACGGACAAAGTATTCGGCGATTCGCGCAGCAATACAAGCACCCCGAGGGAAAACCCTAACCCGGGAAGAAATGAAAAAGGCCTGACAAATCAGGCCTTTTCAGGAATCGATGGTGGAGAGGATGAGGTTCTTGGAACTCTCAACCTGACCACGTAGCGGCGCGGGTTTCGAAGCAGTCTCCCGCAAAATGTTCCCAATTCTGTACCCAGAAACATTACGCACGAGTTCGATAGTAAAACGCACTCCCGAACTGGGCAAGAGGGGGCGGGAATATCCAGCGAAAATTTGTCACGGGTCCATCCCTTTCACTGCCCCTACGAGTTACCCCCGGTGGGGTGTCATACTAATGGCATGTCAATACGTAACCACTGAGGGATTTGATGAGCCTTATTAAGCAGCTTGCAGCAGCTCTTCCATTCATGAGAAAGAAGGAGACCGAAGAAGAACGTAATACCCGAATCGTGAAGGAGTTCATCGAGCGCACTCCGAAGGGTGAGGGGTCGGTATGGGACATCAAGCTACTGCCGCACCCCAAACCGGACATCCAAGCAGCCTTGCTTTGGCTCATGGACGCAAACCCCTCAGCGCGGCAGATGTTCGGAGCGTTCTATCTGGGCACTGCGTCATATCAGAAGGGCTTCAAACAGAAGGAGACCATCGAACTCCTTGACGCAGCTATCGCCGAGAGGGAAGCCCTCAAAACAACGCTGAGGCAGCGGGGGTTCGCGTAGGCGTCCGGTGCCACAAAACGACCAATTATTGACACCTGCCGGGAGGCTGTCACAAATATAGCCTTGCTACTTAATGGCACATCATGTTAGCCTGACACCGTTTTGTGACGAACGAGGTTAGCCATGAGCCGTGTCTTTGCCTATGCCCGCGTATCAACCGTGGAGCAACTTACCGAGAACCAGCGCGAGCAGATAGCGCAGGCTGGATACCAGATTGAAGAACGCCGTTACGTCGAAGAGAAGGTGAGCGGCAGTGTGCCAGCCCTCCAGCGCCCCGGCTTTGCCCGCCTGCTTGATCGTATCGAGGCCGGGGATACCGTAGTCGTCACCAAGTTGGACCGTCTGGGGCGGGACAGCATTGACGTTCAGCAGACAGTGAAGCTCTTTCAGGACCGAGGGGTACGCCTAGTGGTCCTCCAACTGGGCAACCTTGATCTAACCAGCAGCGCCGGGGAACTCATGGTCAAGATGCTGGCAGCCGTGGCCGACTTTGAGCGGGACTTGATCATCGAGAGAACGCAGGCTGGGCTGGCCCGTGCCAAGTCTGAAGGTAAGCGACTGGGACGCCCTACCAAGACCACCGAGAAGGAGCGCAGGGAGATTGCCGAGGCGCTGAATAAGGGCGCGACTGTGAGCGAGGTTGCGCGGTCCTACGGTATCAGCCGGGCGCTAGTACATAACATCCGGGATGCCCTTGCCGACTGGGAGATGAGCCAGCAGGAGGCCACGCCATCGGCGTAGCGCCCCGGTTAGAATTTAACGATCAAGGATTTATGCTCCGGCTGCCTGAGGGTGAGCGTGTCGCCAGTCACAAAGGCCCACCCTTCACGCTCCCCAAGCTCCCTCTTTCGGCCTGAATCAAGGGTTATGTCAAAGCTCCGACTCTGACCTGAAGAGGCCCTGCTGACCTCCACCACAACCGCTATTGACTGTGCGGAGGTGTTGGTAAGCATTGCAACATGCCCGTTGCTCATCAGCGCCTTACGAAACCCAACGGACACCGGGACTTCCCGTTGATTGGCCTGTTGGAGTTTATCGTTGGCTTCATCTGCTAGTTGTTTTATCTGGTTATTCGCCTCCTCAGCAATCTGCTTAGCCTTACTGTTTGCAGCGGCAATCTTTACATTGGCATCGGCCACCAATTCGCTGTATTGCTGCTTCATATTTGCAAGTTCAGCATCTTTCTGCGCCAGCTTTGCCTGCGAGTCTTGCCACACCCACCCGAGCAACGCCAAGCAGACAACTGAAACAACCCAAGGAACGAACTTCATAGGACTCCAATTTTTCTCGATTAGTGGAAGCAAGACTCCGGGCACCTACAGGGTCAAGGAGTTGGTCTAAGGGATCAACAAGGGAGGGAGGTAGCGGTGTCGCCACTTGGATTCCCCCGTTGGAGTTGCCCCGAGGGCGTCGCAAGCTCTGAGGTAACAACGCTCCAAAAGGCATTGATTGGCTGCCGGTTCTCCTGCCTCTATTTCGTTGGCGCGGGCACACCATACGCTCAACTGCTCTTCAGTAAAGCCCCGTTCTCCTGCTGCTTCTAGGTCTCGCTCAAGAAGCGCCCACTCAGAGCTACGTCGCGCCCCGTCCCTGGCCTTTGCGCCAAACCCGAATACCAAAGAGCAAATGCTGCCCGCAGCTACAACAGCCGCACAGTACCTAATTATTTCCGGGTTGGTCAGATTAGCGAATGCTACCGAGCTGGCAATGATTGAGGCGGCCTTTATGGCTCCTTCTCGGAATTCAAAAATACGCTGTCGCTCCTGTTGGTAGAAGCGATTGGTCAGCGCGCGCAGCTTTATCTCGTGCCTTCGTTTCCAGAGGTAATCATGCTCTTCTTGGGGCATCGTTACTTCTTGATCGGAGGCGCAGGTGGCGGACTTGAAGGGCGGGGAACGTGAGACTTTACCGAAGCAGTACCTTGGGTATTGGTGTGCTGAACAGGTTTGCTGGTGGTTTGTCCGGTTTGCTTCATTGTTGGCGCGCTCCTGTAGATATAGGTGAGTGCATATGATGCTATAGGCATTGGTCGGTACGCAACTACCGCTAACACCCACTCCTCTACTGCGAAGACGCGTTAAGCGGAACCGCCACCCGAGGCTGCTCCAGAGAACAATCCACAATCTGATTGTAGATAACTCATTGTATTTATTCGTCTATAGCACAACCGAATGGCTGTTCACAACCCCCTGTCATGTGGCAGAGTGGCGTCTTTCTTAACCAACCATCGAAAGAACGCACCATGGCACTCGAATTCAACATCTCCGCCCCCTTCCGTTTCTCCATGCTGGCATCCGCAGGCCACCTGTCGATGTTCTGGGGGTGGGCTGAGCGTGGCTTCGTCCTTGAGTCGGGAGCAGGCGCAAACCCCAGCGGCAAGATTATCGAGGTATGGCGGAACGCCTACTGCGGGAGCCTGAACGTGTCGGCCTTCGGTCTGCATCTGGTCATCGCGGGCAGCAAGAGGGCTACACCAGCAAGCGCAACAGCCTGAAAACGCCCCCGCTGAAACGCGAACGAGGACTGCTATTTGTGGTCCTTTTCTTTTCCGCACAGGACGCCTTCTAAACACCCTCCAGAACGCACAGAAACGCCACGTACAGGGCTTTCGATGACCTCAGAAGGGGTGCGTGCCAATCAGCATAAAACATTCACAAACGCGCCGCATTGAATATTTCCGCGCAGATCAGCCAAGACCCTTGTGCTACAAGGCTTTCGCCATAATCGAATGGGTAAATCCCACCTATAGCATACAAAACGCGCGAGAGCGGCGGTAGATATGTGTTTTTGTGGTTGATTTTCTGCTCAGGCAGGAATTCACGCCATTTATATCAATCTTGTAGAAGGAAGAAGATGAAGCACAAAGACTCACGAGGCACCCGATGAGTGCCACCACAGACAACCCGGTAGTCATTTACACGGATGGCGCATGCAAAGGTAATCCCGGCCCCGGTGGCTGGGGCGTGGTCATCTCCCGCAATGGGCGCAGCAAGGAGCTATGCGGCGGCACGTTCTGGACGACGAACAACCAGATGGAACTGACCGCTGCCATCGAGGGGCTTGAGGCCTTGAAGAAGCCCCTGCCGGTGCGCCTGATTACTGATTCACAGTATGTCGTTGATGGGATGACCAAGTACCTGAACGACTGGAAGGCCCGTGGCTGGCGGAAGTCAGACAAGAAGCCAGTACTCAACGCCGAGCTATGGCAACGCCTTGATGAACTGGCAGCCGTGCATCAGGTGGAATGGGTCTGGGTGCGCGGTCACACTGGCGAGGCTGGCAATGAACGGGCAGACCAGTTAGCCAACGAAGGCATCAGCAAGGCCAACTTGTAGCAGCCCCGATAGACAACCATTTACGAAAGCAGATCAATGATTCACCCCAACAACAGCGAGCAGTTAGTATTTCGGCAAGTCGCTTTCCCGGTGTCCGCCTTCGATTACCTGAAGGAACTTCAGCGGGACATCGAACGGCAAACCGGCCAGCGCCTGAACAATAACCAAGTCTTGGCCCGCATCTTGGCCGAACATCGTCAATCAAATGTAGAGAGTGTAGAACGCAATGCAAACCAATCGGGCAAAAGCCTTCAAGGCAATTGAGAAGAGGATTCGGCGGGGGAGTAGCCCTTACCCTGCCGCACCGGTGGAGCTTCTGCTGCGCGAGGTCACAACCTTCGAGCCTCTATTCCAGACACGAAGTCCCAGCGAGGATGAGTCCGAAACACACATCAGGAAACTGCACCGCGCAATCAAGTGCAGGCGAGGCAAGCCATTGGACCCGGTGCAGGTCTTCTGGGTTGGTGATGCGTGGGTGTGCATTGATGGCCACCACAGACTCAAGGCCTATAAGCGGGCAGTCGGCGCAGGCCACTGGCAGGAGTCCCAGCCGGTCCCGGTAACGGTCTTTGAGGGCACCTTACTAGACGCCAGCGCGGCAGGTGGCGCGGAGAATGGGAAGGACCGACTCCCGATGCGGGACAGAGAGCGGGAAGACCATGCGTGGTCCTTCGTCATTCTGGACGCCGAACAGAAGGTTTCGAAGAAGGAGACCGCCGAGAAGACGGGGGTAGGGACAGCAACTATCGGGAACATGCGCCGCGTTCTAGCGTTCTTCAGGGAGCAGAAGCCTATGCACGACCCGGCCGACTTCTCGTGGCGACAGGCGCAGCATCTTGAGCGGTTCGGTGAAGAGCGCGAGACTGGAAACGCTGAGGAGCGGAGGCGGCAGGATGTGGAGAGGTACGCACGACTGTTGAAGAGCTCCTTCAAAGACGCTTTCACGCGGGACGCCTCCCTGTTGGTAGCTGTAGTACGTGAGGCGTACTCCGAAGAGTACCTGCCGATCCTTTCACGAGCCTTGGCAGCAACCCTGCCCGAGAACGAGGAGGAAGCCAGCAGAGAACCTGCGGAAGCCCTGACAGGGGACTTCTAACAGAGCGGCAGAAGGTAATCCAAGGGTGTCCAAAGCGGGCATCCTTGGGCATCTTCTGTACATCAGTTAGACCCCCTCGCCTGTACATCATGTACAGCCAGAATGCCTCAACGTCTGTCCGTCATCCCCTGTTTTTACGCAGGCCGGGGCGGGGACACCTCGAAGGTGATCATCTCCAGAATGCGCACCTTGTTGGGCAACTCCAGTTCCCCACCCTTGTAGCCTTCAGCGTCCTTGCTGTGGCCTCCGGTGGAATGCCCGGTAATGTTTTCGATAGGCCACGGCAGGCCCGGAGTGTTGGCAGCCTTGGTCATCAAGGTATGCCGGAAGCAGTGGAAGCCGGTGATGCACTTGCCCGGCGTTTCGTCTCTCAGGCCAATCCCCCGGAGCCAATCACTGAACCATTCACGCGCCTTGCCACTAGCCTTTCCAGCCTTCGGGTGCCACTTCGGAAATAGCAGGCTGTGGCCCTGCGCCTTGACCTTCTCCACGTAGGGCAAGAAGCCGAGCGCAAGCAGTTGTGAATGGACCGGGACACGGCGCCGGGACGACTTATTCTTGACGCTCTTCGTGACGCGCTCATCGGTGTCAGAGTCTTCGGTGAAGTCAAAGAACCAGACCCCGCCATCCTCCCGAATATCGCACTGCGGGTTCAACTGGCAGACCTCATTCACCCTAGCCCCGGTGTAGAGCCCGACCAGTGGTAGCCAGTAGCAATGCGCCTGCTCCGGGTCCGCCGCGAAAGCAGCGAACTCCGCCCCCTCATAGAGCCGCTTTAGTTCATCCGGTTTGAGTGCCCGCTGCTTGTCTTCACCACCTTTGCGAGTGCCTGTGTAGGGCGTGCGCGTGACGCTCAAGGTGCGAGGGAATCCAGCGTCACCATAAACATGTGCGCAATCCTTCAGGAAGACACTTAGCGATGCCCGGTAGGTCTTGTTAAACGTCGCCTCAGTGATGCACTTCGGCCAATCCTGCGCGGCAATTTGGAATACTGTCTTCCCCTCCTTACGCTCTGCCGTCCAGCGAGGTGGCAACCTGCACAGCAATGCGCAGAACTCCTCAATATCGGCCTGCCTCAGCGAGTCCATAGCACGCCCGCCGAAGACCTCCGCGAACAAACCGAGCGCTTGCTTATGCTTCCGATGCATGGATGTGGCTTGGTCCTGCCGACCCAGAAACCAAGCCGTAAGGTCTGCTACTGACTTTGTGGCGGGTAGGCTCTTGCCAGTGAATACCCCGGCGTCAGGCATCGGAGGTGTATCGACCCAGCCACCAGCCCCACGGGTCAGCGCCGCCTCTAGCAGTTCCCGTTCAGCCTTCCACAGTGCGTGGCAGAGCTGGAGCCACGAGGGCGAGTCCTCAATAAGGGTCAGCTTGAAGCGGCGGAGAAGTAGCGCGGCGTAGCCGGACATCAGGGAGTAATCTGCCAACTGGCCAGCGTCCTGAAGGTCAAGCAAGCGGCGGCGTGCAGACTCCTCAAATTCAGCCTTGAGCGTCGAGCCCTGCCCTCCGAAGCCCTGCAGCATCACCTCTTCATGGATACGCAGGCAGTCCGAGCGATGAGCCGCTGCAAGTGCCTGTAGCTGTTCAGGTGGAAGCGATGCAGCAAAGCGGGAGCCAGTGGCCCGGATGCGCTGAAACTCTTCTTCGAGGTCAGCCAACCAGCGGAGCGCCTGCGCACGGGCAGCCTTCTCATCAGGCTCCTGCGTGGTGAAGCGGTGGGTCTGGTTAGGATAGTGAGCCTGTAGGGCCTTTGGCACGCGCTTGGTGTAGCGCCAGCCAGCCCCGTGGCGTTCGAGCCTGAGTGCAGCCATTTTCTTTTCGTTCATCCATGAATCTTACCGGATGTTCCCGGCAATGTTCCCAAAGATGACTACTCGAAACCCTTGCTACGCCTCAATCCCAGAGCCTGCGCGGCTTCAAGAATTCGATGGTGGAGAGGATGAGGATCGAACTCACGACCTCCTGATTGCGAACCAGGCGCTCTCCCAGCTGAGCTACCCCCCCAACGAGGACTGATTCTAGCGCACTCCAATTTGCAGATCAAAGCGGGGTTTTGCCATTAGTTGAAATCACGCGCCAGCGACAACGCTTGCGGGCGACATTTCAATTTTGGCCGTTTTTTCCGGTTGACCGTGGAAGTCTGCTTTTACGCTTGCCCGGCACCGGCAACGGCGCGGCGCAGGCGGTCAGCGACTGCGGCCCAGGCCGGTTCGTCGGGCAGGGCTTCGACGGCGATCAGGTCGACGCCGGCGTGGTCCATGTCGCGCAGGGCGGCGTAGAGGTCGTGGGCGTAGCCGACCGGGTCGGCCGGCAGCATGCGCCAAGCGTGGGGCATGCCGGCGTGTGGCGGCTGGTTGGTGCTGATGACCCCGCAGCGGTCGCCTTTGTGGCGCTGGGCGTTGATGAAATCGAGCAGGCGCTCGGACGACACCAGACGCATCGGCGTTTGTGGCGCGTAGTGGGCGGCCAGCGAACCGGAAACGCGGGGGGCGCCGACGGCGGTTTCGATGGCCGGGCGGCGGCCGAGGACAGCTTCGAGATGGGCCGGGGCGATGTGGCCGGGACGCAGGACGACGGGTTCGCCGCGCGAGCAATCGACGATGGTCGATTCGATGCCGACCTTGCACGGCCCGCCGTCGAGAATCAGCGGCACCCGGTCACCAAGTTCTTCACGGACATGTTCGGCCGTGGTCGGGCTGATGCGGCCGAAGCGGTTGGCCGATGGGGCGGCGATGCCGGCATGTTCACCGGCGACGGCGGCAAAGGCACGCAGCAGGTCGAGCGCCACCGGGTGGCCGGGAACGCGCAATCCAACCGTATCCTGGCCGCCGGTCACGGCGTCGGGCACCCAGGCCTGTTTTTTGAGGATCAGGGTCAGCGGACCGGGCCAGAAGGCTTCCATGAGTTCCCACGCCACGGCGGGAACCTGCTCGGCCCAGTGGTCGACGGCGTCGTGGCCGGAAATATGGACGATCAGCGGATGATCGGCCGGGCGGCCTTTGGCGGCGAATATCTTGGCGACGGCGGCCGGGTTGGCGGCATCCGCCCCCAGGCCGTAAACCGTTTCCGTCGGGAAGGCGACCAGCTCGCCGGCGCGCAGTAATTCAACGGCACGCGCGTAGTCCTGAGTCATCGGCGAAAGCTGGTCGGCAAGGCGTTCAAGGCTGGTCGGGCAGCGTCTTGGACAGCACTTTTTCGGTCTGGCTCTGGCGGAAGCCGGCCAGCCTCTGGGCAATGGCTTCGTCGCTCAAGGCCAGCATGGCGACGGCAAACAGCGCCGCGTTGGTGGCGCCGGCTTCGCCGACGGCAAAGGTGGCGACCGGAATGCCGCCGGGCATCTGGACCATGGAGAGCAGCGAATCCAGACCCATCAGGTGCTTGGACGGCATCGGTACGCCGAGCACCGGGAGTTGGGTCTTGGCGGCGAGCACGCCGGCCAAGTGGGCAGCACCGCCGGCCGCGCCGATCAGCACCTTGATGCCGCGCTCGGCGGCGGTCGAGGCGTAGTCAAGCGCCTGATCCGGCGTGCGGTGGGCCGACAGCACCTTGGCTTCGTAGGGAATATCGAGGTTCTTCAGGGCAACGGCGGCGGCGCGCATGATCGGCCAGTCGCTGTCCGAACCCATGACGATACCGACGAGGGGCTTTGTGCTCATGTTGTTAGTCCTTCTAGTAGGGATGGAAAGAGGCCTTAGTCAGCCAGCGCTGCTTTTCGTTCCGCAGCTTCGATCGTATTTGCCAGCAGCATGGTGATGGTCATCGGCCCGACGCCGCCCGGCACCGGGGTGATCTGGCCGGCGACTTCGAGACAGCTGGCAAAATCGACGTCCCCACACAGCTTGCCGTCCGGCAGGCGGTTGATGCCGACGTCGATGACGACAGCGCCCGGCTTGACCATGTCGCCGGTGACGAACTTCGGCTTGCCGACGGCGGCGACCAGAATGTCGGCGCGGCTGGTGTGGAACTTCAGATCCTTGGTGCGCGAATTGCAGACGGTAACCGTCGCCCCGGCATTGATCAGCAGCAGGGCCATCGGCTTGCCGACGATATTGGAACGACCGATGACGACCGCTTCCTTGCCGGTCAGATCGACGTTGCCCTTCTCGAACATCTTCATGACGCCGTAGGGCGTGCAGGGAATGAAGCGCGGGTTGCCCTGGGCCAGGGCACCGACGTTTTCGGCGTGGAAGCCATCAACATCCTTGTCAGCAGCGATGGCTTCGAGGACGGCCTCTTCGTCGAAATGCTTGGGCAGGGGCAGTTGCACGAGGATGCCGTGGATGTTCGGATCGGCGTTCAGTTCGGCGATCTTGTCGAGCACCGTGGCCTGATCGACCGTGGCATCGTAAGTGATCTTTTCGGAGTGCATGCCGATGGCCAGACAGCCATTGACCTTGTTGCGAACATAAACCTCGGAAGCCGGGTCGGCGCCGACCAGAATGACCACCAGACCGGGCTTGTGGCCCTTGGCGGTGAGTGCCTCGACGCGTGCCTTGAAACCCTGGCGCAGTTCTTCGGCCAGCGCCTTGCCGTCAATAATTTGAGCTGTCATCGTCGCATCCAACTGAAAAGAAAAAGGGGAAGGCGAAAGCCTTCCCTTTGAATTGGCGCGTATTTTACCAGATTACGCCGCGGCAGCTTCCGCTTCGCCGACGGCGGCGCGACCGGCCTCAAAAGCGCGGCGGTTCAGTTCGACCAGTTTTTCGCCCTTGCGCTGGAAGCGCTTGAGCACGCATTCGAGCAGTACCTCGGCGCCGAACGGCAGGTGGTCAGCGATAGCGCCCAGCATCACTGTGTTGCCGAGGCGGATGTCGCCGAGATTCTGCGCGATGGTCGTCGCGTCGAAGGCGACAACCTTGTTGCCGGATTTCCGGATCTCGGCCAGCGGATTTTCCGGATAATCGAAGAGGCCTAACTCGACAACCGGCGGCACCAGCCTGGCCGTGTTCATGAGCGTGATGCCGCCCGGCTTGAGCATGTGCTGCCAGCGCATGGCTTCGGCCGACTCGAAACCGAGCAGCACATCGGCCGTGCCCGGCGTGATCTGCGGCGACAGGACGCGCTTGCCGAAACGCAGGTGCGACGAAACGACGCCACCGCGCTGCGCCATACCGGCGACTTCGGTTTTCTTGGCGTCGTGGCCGAGCGCGATGGCGGCTTCGGCGAGGATTTCGGTCGCCGTCATGACGCCCTGACCACCGATGCCGACGACGAGGATATTGGTGCAGGTGTTTTCAACAACGCTCATGCTGCGCAGCCTCCCTTGGTCACCAGCTGGATCGGCGAGGTCTGCACATGATGGACGATGGCCTTCGGCGCACAGGGCTGGACACACAGGCCGCAGCCGGTGCACACCGAGGTTTCGATGCGCACGAATGCCAGATCGACCTCGCGACCGCTCGGTTTGACTTCCTTGCCACGGCGCGTGACGTGAATGGCCGGGCAGCCGACGTCGATGCAATTGCCGCAACCCGTGCACTTGTCGTCGATCACCTCGAACGGCTTGAGCTTGTGGTAATCCTTGACCAGCACGCAGGGCTGGTCGGTGATGATGACCGACACATCGGGGACCTTGACCTCATCGCGAATGGTCTTGAAGAGCACCGGCAACTCATACGGATTGACGACGTGGATGCGCTCATCCTTGACGCCCAGCGCACTGACCAGCTTGGCGAAATCGACGCGCGGTGCTTCTTCGCCGTGGATGCCGTAGCCGTTGCCCGGATTGTTCTGGCCGCCCGTCATGCCGACGGCACGGTTGTCGAGCAACAAAACCGTGACGTTGCCCTTGTTGTAAACCATGTCGAGCAAGCCCTGCATGCCCATGTGCAGGAAGGTCGAGTCGCCGATCACGGCCACCACGCGCTTGTCTTTGTCGGCCTCGCCGCGCCCCTTGTCCATACCCAGCGCGACGCCCATCGAGGCGCCCATCGAGACGCAGGTATCGAGGGCGTTCCACGGGTGTCCTGCGCCCAGCGTGTAGCAGCCGATATCGCCCGAGATATTGAGATTGCGCACTTGCGACAGCGTGTAATAGACGCCAAGGTGCGGGCAGGCGACGCACATCGTCGGCGGCCGCGGGAAAACCTGCAGCGGGGCCAGCGCGGTCTTTTCCGGAATCGGCTCGCCAAGCAGCCTGGCGATGGCCGGCTTGAGCACGTTCGGCGACAACTCGCCCTGCAACGGCAGGATTTCCTTGCCGATGACTTTCAGGCCCTGGGCCTTGAGTTCGGTTTCGACCAGCGGCTCGACTTCTTCGACGACGACGACCTGATCGACCATGGCCGCCAGTTCGCGGCATTTCTCAAATGGGACCGGGCAGGAGAAGCCGAGCTTGAGGACCGGCGCGTTCGGGAAGGATTCCTTGACGTGCATGTAGGCCGGGCCGGAGGCGATGAAGCCGACGCGTTTGTCGGAACCGTCCTCGATGAAATTGAGTTCGGAGGTTTCAGCCAGTTCGCGCAGCTTGATGTCACGCGCGAACATGAGCGGGATGCGCTTGCCGGCATTGCCCGGCACCATCACGAAGCGGGCCGGCTCCTTCTTGAAACCGGCGCCGACGTATTCGTTCCGCTCGCCGACAGTGACCAGCGACTTGACGTGGTTGATCCGTGTCGTCATGCGCAGGATGACCGGCACCTGGAATTTTTCCGACAGTTCGTAGGCGACCAGCGTCATCGCATAGGCTTCCTGCGAATCGGCCGGTTCGAGCACCGGCACGTGGGCGAAGCGGCCCCAGTAGCGGGAATCCTGTTCGTTCTGCGACGACGACAGACCAACGTCGTCGGCAATGGCAATGACCAGGCCACCGATGACGCCGGTCAGGGTCAAGGTCATGAGCGCGTCGGAGGCGACGTTCATGCCGACATGCTTCATGCAGCAGAAGGAACGCGAGCCGGCGTAAGCGGCGCCGATGGCGACTTCCAGCGAGACTTTCTCATTGACCGACCACTCGGCGTAGAGATCCGGGTAGCTGGAAATGACTTCGAGCATTTCAGTAGACGGCGTGCCGGGATAAGCGGCGGCGACCTTGACGCCAGCCTCCCAGACGGCGCGGGCGACTGCTTCGTTTCCGGACATCAAAACCCGGCTGGCTGCGGGTACAGGCATGACTGCCGCCATGTCGACTCCTCGATCGTTTGGACTAAAGCCTTAGATTATAAAAGGGCATTCCTGCCGCAACTTGATACAACGCAATTCGCCGAGGTATTTTTTTCGTGTCGTATCAAGGCATGGCAAAAGCCGTTGATGAACATCAAGGCCAGCCCTGCCTGCCCCCGGAACAATGGCTGCTCATCGACACCTCGACCATGAACGCCGCCATCCTTCCCGCCGAACCGCCCCCTGCTGCCGAAAGCCCATTCCGGATTCCCGGCAACAAGGGCATCTGGGCCGGCATTACCTGCGAGTTTGTCGAGTTCGGCGTACTTTTCGCGGTGTACTTCATAGCCCGCGCCCATTTCCCGCAGGCCTTCCACGACGGCGCCCAACGCCTGTCGGTGACCGCCGGGACGGTGATCACACTGCTCATGATCACCAGCAGTTATTTCATCGCCTGCTCGGTGAACGCCATCCGCCAGGACAAGCATCGCTCGGCGATCATCTGGCTGGTTGCCGGCCTCATTGTCGCGCTCGGCTACCCGCTGACCAAGGTGCTCGAAATCGACTGGAACCTGGCCCACGGCATCAACGGCGAATCGGGCATTTTCTTCACGGTCTATTACTACCTGACCTTCACCCACCTCGTACACGCCACCTGGGGCATCCTCGGCATCCTCTGGGTGCTCGCCCGGCTGAGTTTCCGCGGCTATTCGTCCGCGGACTACGCCGGACTCGAAGCACTGGCCAGCTACTGGCACGCCACCGACATCATCTGGCTGGTCATCTTTCCGCTGTTCTACGTGCTGGCGTGAACATGAATTTCAAAAATGACCATTTTTTCCGGTTGACCGTGGCATGGCTGGCCCTGGTCGCCCTGACCCTGGCCAGCCTCGGCCTCAGCGAATGGTTCCGCGAGGCACGCTGGCTGCCGCTGCTCGTCGCCGCCATCATCTGGATCAAGGGCGTGCTGGTCGCCAGCTGCTTCATCGAAGCGCAGGTCGCCCACCCTTTCATCGCCCGCGTTCTGAAAATCTTCATCGCCGTTTCGCCCCTCGCCCTGATCGCCACCGCCTTCTTCGGCGGCACGCTGGCCCGCTGGGCCACGCTCTGACCTCCCTGTTGTAAATCGACAAAAAAGCACAAGGTACGCGCTCGTATGTATTGCACGATGCGAATATTGTTTTTACAATGCGAAACGCGAATTAGGGAAAGTACCGACTCGCGGTCCGAGTCAGAAGCAGCTAAAGTAGTTTTGCTCAACAGGCAAAACAGAATGACATTCAACCCAGGAGACAAACCATGGCCGAACAACCGAACAATTTGCCTGACCCCGCTGACGTAGATCCGCAAGAAACCAAAGAATGGACTGATGCACTCGGCGGCGTCCTCGCCAACGAAGGCGCCGACCGCGCCCATTACCTGATCGAAAAGCTGATCGGCCAGGCCCGCGAAGACGGGATCGATCTGCCCTACTCGGCCAACACCGAATACATCAACACCATCCCGGCCGACCGTCAGCCCAAGTACCCGGGCAATGCCGACCTGGAAATCAAGATTCACAGCTACATCCGCTGGAACGCGATGGCCATGGTCGTCCGCGCCAACAAGGACACCAACGTCGGCGGCCACATCGCCTCCTTCGCTTCGGCCGCCGCGCTTTACGACGTCGGCTTTTCGCATTTCTGGCGCAGCATCAATGACCCGTCCGGCGGCGACCTGATCTTCTTCCAGGGCCATTCGGTGCCGGGCGTCTATTCCCGCGCCTTCATGCTCGGTCGCCTGACTTCCGACCAGATGGACAACTTCCGTCAGGAAACCGACGGCAAGGGCATTTCGTCCTACCCGCACCCGTGGCTGATGCCGGATTTCTGGCAGTTCCCGACCGTTTCCATGGGCCTTGGCCCGATCCAGGCCATTTATCAGGCCCGTTTCATGAAGTACCTCGACTCGCGCGGACTGGCCAAGGCCGGTGATCGCAAGGTGTGGGCCTTCCTCGGCGACGGCGAGACCGACGAAGTCGAATCGCTCGGCGCCATCGGCATGGCCGGTCGCGAAAAGCTCGACAATCTGATTTTCGTCATCAACTGCAACCTGCAGCGTTTGGATGGCCCGGTGCGCGGCAACGGCAAGATCATCCAGGAACTCGAATCCGAATTCCGCGGTGCCGGCTGGAACGTCATCAAGCTAATCTGGGGCACCCAGTGGGACACCCTGTTCAACCGCGACAAGAAGGGCATCCTCAAGAAGCGCATGATGGAACTGTGCGACGGCCAGTACCAGACCTTCAAGGCCAAGGATGGCGCCTACGTGCGCGAGCATTTCTTCAACACACCCGAGCTGCGCGAACTGGTCTCCGACTGGACCGACGATCAAGTCTGGCAACTGAACCGTGGCGGCCACGACATCTTCAAGATCTTCGCCGCCTACAACGCCGCCGTCACCCACAAGGGCGCCCCGACCCTCATTCTCGCCAAGACCATCAAGGGCTTCGGCATGGGCCAGGCCGGCGAGGCGATGAACATTTCGCACCAGCAGAAGAAAATGGACAAGGAGCAGATCGGCCGCTTCCGTGACCGCTTCAATCTGCCGGTTGCCGACGACCAACTGGAAGAACTGCCCTACCTGACTTTCCCGGAAGATTCCGAGGAATACAAGTACATGCGCCAGCGTCGCATGGACCTCGGCGGTTTCCTGCCGCAGCGCCGCCGCAAGGCCGAAGCGCTGCAGATTCCCGCGCTCGACACCTTTGCCGCCCTGCTCAAGGCGTCCGGCGAAGGCCGCGAACTGTCCACGACCATGGCCATCGTTCGCATCATGAACATGATGTTGAAGGACAAGAACGTCGGCAAGAACGTCGTGCCCATCGTGCCGGACGAATCCCGCACCTTCGGCATGGAAGGCATGTTCCGCTCGGTCGGCATCTGGAACCAGGAAGGCCAGAACTACGTGCCGGAAGACCATGACCAGCTGATGTTCTACAAGGAATCGAAGACCGGCCAGGTGCTGCAGGAAGGCATCAACGAGTCGGGCGCGATGAGCGACTGGATCGCCGCCGCCACCTCGTATTCGGTGCATAACGTCCAGACCATTCCGTTCTACATCTGCTACTCGATGTTCGGCATGCAGCGCGTCCTCGATCTCTGCTGGGCGGCTGGCGACCAGCGCGCCCGCGGCTTCCTGATCGGCGGCACGGCCGGTCGCACGACGCTGAATGGCGAAGGCCTGCAGCACGAGGACGGTCATAGCCTGATCCTCTCCAACCTGATCCCGAACTGCGTTTCCTACGACCCGACCTTCCAGTACGAAGTCGCCGTCGTGACGCAGGACGGCATGCGCCGCATGTTCCAGGAGCAGGAAGACGTCTTCTATTACCTGACGGTAATGAACGAGAATTACGAGCACCCGGAAATGCCGGTCGGCGCCGAAGCCGACATCATCAAGGGCATGTACCTGTTCAAGAAGGGTGGCGAATCGGCCGGCCCGCGCGTTCAACTGCTCGGTTCCGGCACCATCTTCCGCGAAGTCATCGCCGCCGCCGATCTGCTCAAGGCCGACTGGGGTGTCGAGGCCGACCTGTGGGGCTGTACCAGCATGAACGAGCTGGCCCGCAACGGTCAGGATGTTGCTCGCTGGAACCTGCTGCACCCGCTCGAAGAGCCGAAACTGTCGCACGTCGAAGAGAAGCTGGCTGGCGCCAAGGGCCCGGTCATTGCCTCGACCGATTACATCAAGCTGTTCTCCGAGCAGATCCGTCCTTTCGTCAAGGCGCCGTATGTCACGCTCGGCACCGATGGTTTCGGCCGTTCGGACACCCGCGAAAAGCTCCGTCACTTCTTCGAAGTCGATCGTCACTGGGTGACGCTGGCCGCCCTCAAGGCGCTGGCCGACAACGGCGAAATCGGCCGCGAGAAGGTTGCCGCCGCTCTGGTCAAGTACAACCTTGACCCGAACAAACCCAACCCGATGTCGGTTTAATCAGGGAGAGACAACATGAGCCAAATCATTGAAGTCAAAGTCCCCGATATCGGCGATTTCGAAAGCGTTCCGGTCATCGAACTGTTCGTGAAGGTCGGCGACACCATCAAGGTCGACGACGCGATCGTCACGCTGGAATCGGACAAGGCGACGATGGACGTCCCGTCCACCGTTGAAGGCGTCGTCAAGGAAGTGCTCGTCTCGCTCGGCTCCAAGGTCGGCGAAGGCGCGTTGCTGATCAAGGTTGAAACGGGTGGCGCTGCTGCGGCCGCAGCTGCCCCGGCTGCGCAAGCTGCTGCGCCGGCACCCGCCCCCACAGCGGCTCCGGTGGCTGCCGCACCGGCGGCCGGCGGTGGCGTGGTTGAGGTCAAGGTGCCGGATATCGGCGACTTTGCCGAAGTCCCGGTCATCGAGCTTTACGTCAAGGTCGGCGACAGCATCAAGGTTGACGATGCCATCGCCACGCTCGAATCCGACAAGGCAACGATGGATGTTCCCTCCACCGTCGCCGGCACGGTCAAGGAAGTGCTCGTTCAGATCGGTTCCAAGGTCGGCGAAGGCACGGTTCTGATCAAGGTTGAAAGCGGCTCATCGGCCCCGGCAGCCGCACCGCAAGCCGCTGCTCCGGCGCCTGTCGCTGCTGCCCCGGCTCCGGTTGCTGCACCCGTCGCAACGGCTGCTGCCGCGCCTGTGGCACTGGCTCCGGCCCTGGCAGTCGGTTCCAAGGTTCACGCCTCGCCGTCCGTCCGTGCCTATGCCCGCGAACTCGGTGTCGATCTGAACAAGGTGCCGGCCACCGGCCCGAAGAACCGCATCGTCAAGGAAGACCTGACCAAGTACGTCAAGGGCGTGATGTCCGGCGCCGTTGCCGGCCCGGCTGCTGCCGCTGGCGGCGCCAGCCTTGGCGGCGGGCTCGATCTGCTGCCCTGGCCGAAGGTTGATTTCGCCAAGTTCGGCGAGATCGAGGTCAAGCCGCTGTCGCGCATCAAGAAGATTTCCGGCCAGAACCTGTCGCGCAACTGGGTGATGATCCCGGCCGTCACCTACCACGAAGACGCCGACATCACTGACATCGAAGCCTTCCGCGTGCTGCTCAACAAGGAAAACGAAAAGGGTGGCGGCGCCAAGCTGACCATGCTGGCTTTCCTGATGAAGGCTTGCGTCAAGGGCCTGCAGAAGTTCCCGGAATTCAATTCCTCGCTCGACGGCGACAACCTGGTGCTGAAGAAGTATTTCAACATCGGTTTCGCGGCCGATACGCCGAACGGTCTGGTCGTGCCGGTGGTCAAGAACGTCGACAAGAAATCGGTCTTCGAACTGGCGCAGGAATCGGGCGAACTGGCCAAGCAGGCGCGTGACGGCAAGCTCAAGCCGGCCGACATGTCCGGCGCCTGCTTCACGATTTCCAGCCTGGGCGGCATCGGCGGCACCTACTTCGCACCGATCGTCAATGCGCCGGAAGTCGCCATTCTCGGCGTCAACAAGTCGGCCATGAAGCCGGTCTGGGACGGCAAGGCCTTCGTGCCGCGTCTGGTCCTGCCGCTATCGCTGACTGCTGATCACCGCGTCATCGACGGGGCGCTGGCAACCCGCTTCAACGTCTACATCGCTCAGCTGCTGGCCGACTTCCGTCGCGTCGCGCTGTAACCCGGGAAGGAGATCATCATGAGTCTCGTAGAAGTCAAAGTCCCGGATATCGGCGATTTCGCCGAAGTGCCGATCATCGACCTGTTCGTCAAGGTTGGCGACAGCATCAAGGTGGACGACGCGATCTGCACGCTGGAATCCGACAAGGCGACGATGGATGTGCCGTCGCCGGTCGCTGGCGTGGTCAAGGAAGTGCTCGTTCAGCTTGGCACAAAGGTGGGTGAAGGCGCGTTGTTGATCAAGGTTGAAAGCGGTGCGGCTTCCACGGTCAACCCGGAAAATGCGCCAAAAACGGAAACCCCGGCTGCGGCGCCAGCCGCCGCCCCGGTGGCCGCTCCGGTCGCCGGTAGCCATGCCGGCGGTGCCGACATCGAGTGCGAGATGCTCGTCCTCGGCGCCGGCCCCGGCGGTTACTCCGCCGCCTTCCGTTCAGCCGACCTCGGCATGAAGACGGTCATCGTCGAACGCTACGCCACCCTCGGCGGCGTCTGCCTCAACGTCGGCTGCATTCCGTCCAAGGCCCTGCTGCACGTCGCCGCGGTCATGGAAGAAGCCCTGCACGCAGCCGATCTCGGCGTCACCTTTGCCGCCCCGACGGTCGATATCGACAAGCTGCGTGCCCACAAGGACAAGGTCGTCGGCAAGCTGACCGGCGGTCTGGCCGGCATGGCCAAGGGCCGCAAGGTCGACATCGTGCGCGGTTTCGGCACTTTCCTCGACCCGCATCACATTGAGGTCGAAGTCACCGACGGCAGCGGTCAGGACAAGACCGGCAGCAAGAAGATCGTCAAGTTCCAGAAGTGCATCATCGCCGCCGGTTCGGCGGCCGTGCATCTGCCCTTCATCCCGAAGGACCCGCGCATTGTCGACTCGACCGGCGCGCTCGAACTGCGCTTCGTGCCGCAGAAGATGCTGGTCATCGGCGGCGGCATCATCGGTCTCGAAATGGCTACCGTCTATTCGACTCTCGGCGCCAAGGTTGATGTCGTTGAAATGCTCGACGCGCTGATGCAGGGCCCCGACCGCGATGCGGTGAAGGTCTGGGAAAAGCAGAACACGCATCGCTTCGACAAGATCATGCTGAAGACCAAAACGGTGGCCGTCGATGCCCGTGAAGATGGCCTCTACGTGACCTTCGAAGGCGAAGGCGTCTCGCCGGAGCCGGTCAAGTACGACATGATCCTGCAAGCCGCCGGCCGCTCGCCGAACGGCAAGAAGATCGGCGCCGAGAAAGCAGGCGTCGCGGTCACCGACCGTGGCTTCATCAACGTCGATGCCCAAATGCGCACCAACGTGCCGCACATCTTCGCCATCGGCGACGTCGTCGGCAATCCGATGCTGGCTCACAAGGCCGTCCATGAAGCCCACGTCGCAGCCGAAGTCGCGGCCGGCCACAAGGCAGCCTTCGACGCCACAGTGATTCCCGGCGTTGCCTACACCCATCCGGAAGTGGCATGGGTCGGCTACACCGAGGACCAGGCCAAGAAGGAAGGCCGCAAGGTCGAAGCCGCCAAGTTCCCGTGGGCGGCCTCCGGTCGCGCCATCGCCAACGGGGCCGAGTACGGTTTCACCAAGCTGATCTTCGATGCCGAAACGCATCGCGTCATCGGCGGGGCGATTGTCGGCCCGAACGCCGGTGACATGATCGGCGAAGTCTGCCTGGCCATCGAAATGGGCTGCGACGCGGTCGATATCGGCAAAACCATCCACCCGCACCCGACGCTCGGTGAAACGGTCGGCATGGCGGCCGAAGTGGCGCACGGCACCTGTACCGATGTGCCGGCACCGCGCAAGAAATAGCAAGACAACCCGATTGCGGTTTTGAACCGCAACGCCCCAACGAATCGGCCGAACCCCACATCAGTGGCGTTCGGCCGATTTGCTACGGTCGACGACCCGGAATGGCAAAAAACGGCCACCAGAACCCCGTCCGCCCGGCCCGGAATTTCAAACTGGCGCCCCGCTCCGCCATCCGCAGGCCAGACACGCCTCCCCATGCCGTGAACATAGCCCGATGACGCAGGGGTTTCCCGGGGTTTTCCCGAGCTTGACCGCAGCCGGAACACGAAGTGATACTGCGGAAAAATCTTCCGGCGCGAGTTGCCAAACGCCCTGCCAGGAAAACAGAAACGCCCCGGAGACATGTCCATCCATACCCTGCAGCAACTCATCCCCGGCCCGGGCAATCGCGGCATCCTGGCGCGCCTGGCCCTGCTCGCCCTGCTTGGCGTACTCCTTCCGCTGCTCTGGTGGTGGGAGTCGTCGTTCGTCATGCGCGGCGGTTTCGCCCTGCTCATCCTCTTCGGCGGCTACGTCATCCAGGCTCAGTTGCGCCAACTGTGGGCCACGCAGCGCGCCTACAGCCTGGCTATGGCGGCGGCGCACGACGGTTTCTGGGCGTGGGACCCGGTCAGCAAGCGCCTCGATGTCGGCAAGCGCCTGCTGGAAATCCTCGGTTACCACGACAATTTCCTGCCCGACACGCATGCCTGGCTGGAACTGGTCCATCCGGAGGACCGCAGCCATTACAACCGGACCGTCGCCGAGCACCTCAAGGGGCTGACGCCATACTTTTACTGCGAGTACCGGGTCCGCGCCAGCAGCGGCCAGTACCGCTGGATCGCCTCGCGCGGCATTGCGGTGCGCGACCGTCACGGCGTCGCCTACCAGATGGCCGGCTCGGTCACCGACATCACCGAACGCAAGCAGCACGACGAGCAACTCGCCTTCATGGCTCAGCATGACCCGCTGACCGGCCTCCCCAACCGCTTGCTGCTTGCCGAAAAACTGAGCGAGGCGCTGCACCAGGCGACGACTCGGCAAGAACGTGTCGCCCTGCTGTTCATCGACCTCGACCGCTTCAAGGACATCAACGACTCGCTCGGCCACCGGCTGGGCGACAGCCTGCTCCAAGATGTCGCCGGGCGTCTGCGCGGTGGCCTCGGCCCGCTCGACACCCTGGTCCGCCAGGGCGGCGATGAGTTCATCGTGTTGCTCACCGGCATCGCCAGTGGCGCGACCGCCGAAACCCGTGCCCGCGACTTCCTCGAACGCCTCAATCAACCCTTCATCACCGATGGCAACCAGTTGCACGTCGGCGCCAGCATCGGGCTCAGCCTGTACCCGGACGATGCTGCCGATGCCGAGCAACTGTTGCGCGATGCCGATACAGCGATGTACGTGGCCAAGCGTCGTGGTGGCGGCCAGGTGGCCCGCCACACGCCGGAAATGAAGGAGCGCGTGCTGCAACGCGCCTCGATCGAGTTACGCCTGCACCGCGCCATCGAGCAACAAGCCTTCTCGCTGCACTACCAGCCCAAGTTCGACACCGCCAGCGGCCGCCTGCTCGGTGCAGAGGCCCTGCTGCGCTGGCAGGACGGCGACCAGTGGATTCCGCCCGACCGCTTCATCTCGGTGGCTGAAGAAACCGGCCTGATCATCCCCATCGGCCACTGGGTACTGACTGAGGCAATCGCTTGTCTGGCCCGCTGGAACCACCTGTCGCCGACGCCGCTGCACATAGCCATCAACCTGTCGGCCCGCCAGTTCTGGCCCGGCGATCTGACCGAGACGGTGGCCGCGCTGTGCGCCGAACACGGCGTCGCCTGCGGACAAATCGAGCTGGAAATCACCGAGTCGATGCTGCTGCAGGCCGAGGGCAACCACGTCGACATGCTCCACGCCATGCGCGCCCGCGGCTTTCGCCTGGCGCTGGACGATTTCGGTACCGGCTATTCCTCGCTGTCCTACCTGCACCGCCTGCCCTTCAGCAGCCTGAAGATCGACCGCAGCTTCGTCACAGCACTGATCGACGATGCCGGCGGCAGCGCGCTGGTCCCGGCGATCATCACCATGGCGCACAACCTCGGCCTCGAAGTCGTTGCCGAAGGGGTCGAAACAGCAGCGCAACTGGGACTTTTGCGCGACCTGCACTGCGATATCCACCAAGGCTACCTGAGCGGACGGCCGATGCCGGAAACTGAATTCCGCCAGCGCTTCCTCGATGCGCCAACGCCCCCCGCCAGCCAGTAGTGTTGGCCGAAGTGGCGCCCGGTAACGCATCGATGTGCCGGCACCGCGTAAAAAACAAGCTGCGTTAAAATTGCGTTCGACTTGGCCGACGGCAACCCCGTCGCCCTTTTTAATGTCTATCGGACCCAATGACCTCGACACCGCCCCGCCGCTCTCCTGAAGAGCAAAAGCACCTCGAAATCACGCTGCGTTATGTTTTCGAGCACCGCCTCTGTTTCAACGAGCTCCTCGGTTTCCGCGTCGAATCGCTCGACCCGGCTGCACCGCAAATCAGCTTCGCCATGCGTCAGGACCTGATCGGCCATTATCAGCACGGCCGCCTGCATGGCGGGGTGATCGCCACCGTTCTTGACACCGTCGGCGGTCTGGCCGTGACAGTGGCCGTCGCCGAAAAATTCAACAGCGAAAGCACCGACCAGGTCAGCCATCGCTTTGGCCGCATCGGCACCATCGACCTGCGTACCGACTACCTGCACCAGGGCGTCGGCAAGAAATTCACGGCGACCGGGCGGGTGACCCGCCTCGGCGGCCGCATCGCCTCGGTGCAGATGACGTTGGAGAACGAAACCGGCCTGCTCATCGCCACCGGCGGCGCCTCATACGTCATCAGCTAGGGCTGAACCGGCCACAGCACCTGCCACGGTCAACCGGGAAAAAGGGCCAAAATTGAAATGCCGTTCGCAGTAACGACAAAGGCCGGAATCTTCCGGCCTTTGTCGTTTATGCAGGGCCAGCCCTGCCGCCTGAGACGCCTTTGTCGTCAGGCGCGGATGCTGCGACGACGGGCGACCACGCCCATCAAGCCGAGACCGGCGAGCAGCATGGCGTAGCTTTCCGGCTCGGGAACAGCGGCCGTGAAGGTCAGGTTGTCGAGCACGACGCCATCGCCGGAAATGCTGACGCGGGCGATGTTGGCCACGTCGCTGACATAACCGAAGCTCTGGAACTGGTTGTAGGTCGCACTGCCAAACGGCGAGAAGATGAACTTGGCGGTTTTCAGCAGGCTGTCGTTGGCATCGTAATAACGCGCCGTCAGCATGGCGGAGCCATCGGTATCACCCAACTCCTCGTAGATGCTGTAGTCGAAGGCAACGCCCTGGGTCGGTGCGGCGAAGCTGATGTTCATGGTCATCTGACCGATGGTGTCAAACGAGACGAAGTGATTGCCGGCACCCCATACGCCGTTTTCGCCAAGATCGGCAATGTACTGGCCAACGGTATAGCTGTCGGTGGCGGTGAGCGAACCGCCGGCAAAGTTGTAGATGTCACCGCCCAACAGGTTGAGGCCATCTTCGCTTTCGAAGTCGATGACGGTTTGTGTGGCCGGCACGTCGGCACGGTCGACGATTACGGCGGCGTGCGAGGCGGCGGAAGAAATCGCCAGCAGCAGGCCGGCAATCAGGTTGAACTTGTTCATTGATTTTCCTTTATCGAATTAACCCCGGCTGGCGCCGGGGCTGGTTCAAAAACTCAGGCGCCGACGATGCCGCCGTCGTCCTTGGTGATGACCACGACGCCGCTGCGCGGACGGCCGCCCGGTAACGGGGTGCCGTCGGCACGCGTCGCCCACTGGCTGGCCGGCCAGTTGGACAGCGCGGTCGGATTGGCGGCAACGGCGTCTTCACCGGGGTGCTGGATGCCAACAAACAGGGTCTTGCCATCCGGCGTCATGGTGATGCCGGTGACTTCGCACTTGTTCGGGCCGGTCAGGAAACGACGGAACTCCTTGCTCACCGGGTCGGCACAGGACAGGCTGTTGGCGCCGATGTTGACCCAGTCGCCGGTGCCGTTGCCGGCCTGGTCGGTCTGCACCCAGAGGCGGCCGAACCAGTCGAACCACAGGCCATCCGGCGCACCGATATCGGCCGAGCCGTTCGGATCGTCGTTGATGTTGCCCTTGTAGTCGTTGGTCGGCTTGGCCGTCTTGGTCGTCGCGGTGTCGCCGCACTGGACAAAGATGTCCCAGCCGAATTCGGTGGCGAGCACCGACTGGCCGGCTTCGCGCCAGCGGATGATGTGACCGTAGCGATTGTCTTCACGCGGGTTGGCGGCATCGACCGGCGGCCGGGCAGAAGCCGCCGTCGTCGAACCATCGGCCTTGTTGGACGAAGCGGTGGTCGTACCACGGCGATCGTTGTTGGTCAGCGTGCAGAAGATTTCGATCTCGTCGTTGCCGTTGAGGCGCGGACGGGCGCCGGTCCATTCCGGACGATCCATCATCGTGGCGCCCACGGCATCGGCCGCCATGCGGGTCTTGATCAGGATCTTGGCCTGGACTTCGGCATCGTCGGCCCCGGCAAAGTTCGGGTTGTCGCGCAGGGCAACGCCGTCGAGGCCGATGCTGTCCGGCGTCAGCGGTAGCCAAGAGCCGCTCAGGTCGGCATTGAAGCGGGCGACGTAGAGCGTCCCGTGGTCGAGCAGATCGCGGTTGGCAGCACGGTTGCCCGGGTTGTACTTGTCGGCGCAAACGAACTTGTAGATGTATTCGTTCTTTTCGTCGTCGCCCATGTAGAAGGCGAGGTTCTGGGCACGGTCAACGACGTACTGGGCGCTCTCGTGCTTGATGCGGCCGAGTGCGGTGCGCTTGACCGGCACGCTCTTCGGATCCGTCGGGTCGACTTCGACAACCCAGCCAAAATGGTTGGTTTCGTTCGGGTTAACCGCTAGGTCGAAACGCGGATCGACAGTGTGCCAGCGATAGCCAAAACCGCCGGCAGTGACGCCGTAGCGGTTGTAGAGCTTGCCGGCTTCGGTGGTAACAGCCGGCAGGGCGGCGTTGGCGCCGAAGTTGCCGTTCCAGTTCTCTTCGCAGGTCAGGTAGGTGCCCCAGGGGGTGATGCCATGCGCACAGTTGTTGATGGTGCCGAAAGCCTTGAAGCCGTCGGTGCTGTTGCCGGTGGCGACTGAGCCGGTCGGCGCGATGTTGAACTCACGGGTCTTCATCAGGGCGTGACCGGCGGCCGGGCCGGCGATACGCATCGGCGTGTTGGCGGTCAGCCGGCGGCCGTAGATGGAGCTCTTGACGACGCTCCAGTTACCGTTGATGCGGCGGACTTCGGTGATCGAAACGCCGTGCGCGGCCTGCGACTTGCGGCACTTCTCGATGTTGTAGCCGCTGGCGCCGACCTGACCATCCGGGAAGAGGATTTCTTCGTGGGTATATTCGTTGTTGGCGCACAGGATGCCACGGTCGTTGAGGACCTGGCCACGGCTCGGGAAGGGGAAGAAATGCATGCCGTCAGTGTGCATGCCGTACTGCATGGCCTGCTCGGCAGCCGTATTGGTGGCATCAGCCTTGTAGGCAGCAGCCCCCGGCATGATCGGATCGCCCCAGGAAACCAGAGCCTTGACAGTATGACCAGCCGGCACGGTGACCTTGTCGGCAACCGGTGCCAGACTGGGCGGGATGCTTTCGAAACCGATACCCACCACCGGGGCGGCCACGGCTGCCTCAACGGTACCGACGATACCGGACAGGGTCAGGCCACCGGCCGCTGCCAGCGCGCCGGCGCTGGCCGAACCCTGGATGAAGCGGCGGCGGCTGACTTCGACGCGGCCGATGACATCGATGATCGATTCGTTGCCTGACGGATTGATCGTCAGATCGTTCCTTGGATGCTTGCTGCCTTTCATGACATTCCTCTCAAAATTGTGACTCGACCATCTTTCATCGTCGGGTGGGGGGCGGGACCATGGCCTCACCAATGCGCCGATTCGAACCGGGAAAATCCATTGGGGGTAGCCATACAATTTTGATTCTGACCAAAAATTATTACCTGATCATTGCACCAAAGTTGATGTTCTGTGATCCGTTTGGACTACGCAAAGGCCTCGCGGATACGATTGCTGTCACGCCAGAATGATGGTGACTGTAGGAATCCCCTGAAAGAACGTTCGGCCGACCAGCAAGCTGGTCCGCACCAACTGATCGGCAAAACAATACGGCCACCGGACGGATAAACCGTCCCGGTGGCCGTATTCCAGTTGTGCCCATGAGGAACAAAAATCAAACCCGCCGGCGCATGGCGTCCGCCGGGGACATTCCACGGTCAACCGTAAAAAAAGGCCAAAAATGAAATGCCGTCGATCGCGCCGAAGCCTAAAGAATCGGTACGCCCTGCTGCTCGCCGCGCTCGTAAACCACGTTGGCGCGGCCGACGATGAGCGGATCGAGATTGCCGATACGGTCGGTATCCTTGTTGTTGTATGGCAGTTTGTGCAGCACGTAGCGCATGGCGTTCAGACGCGCCCGCTTCTTGCAGTTCGACTTGATCACCGTCCATGGCGCATCGGCGGTATCGGTGTGGAAGAACATCGCCTCCTTGGCCTTGGTGTAGTCGCCCCACTTGTCGAGCGAAGCCATGTCGATCGGTGACAGTTTCCACTGCTTGAGCGGATGCACCTTGCGTTCGCCGAAACGGCGGCGCTGCTCGTCCTGACTGACCGAGAACCAGAATTTGATCAGATGCGTGCCGTTGCGCGCCAACATGCGCTCGAACTCCGGTGCCTGACGGACAAATTCGGAGTACTCCTGATCGCTACAAAAACCCATGACCCGCTCGACACCGGCCCGGTTGTACCACGAGCGGTCGAACATGACGATTTCGCCATTGGTCGGCAGATGCTGCACATAACGCTGGAAATACCATTGGCCGCGCTCCATGTCGCTCGGCTTTTCGAGCGCCACGACACGGGCGCCGCGCGGATTCAGATGCTCCATGAATCGCTTGATGGTGCCCCCCTTGCCCGCCGCATCGCGGCCCTCGAAGAGGATCACCACCTTCTGCCCGGTTTCCTTGACCCAGGCCTGCAGCTTCAGCAACTCGACCTGCAGGCGATACTTCTGCCGCTCGTAGTTCTTGCGCTGCATGAGGTTCTTGTACGGGTAGCCGCCGTCGCGCCAATCCTTGGCCAACTCGTCATCCGGGCTGGCCGGCAATTCCTCGACGACCACGCCCTGCTGCTTGAGCAGCCCGCGGAGCAAGGCAACCGACTCGTCGGCCGGCATCCCGGCGATAACATCGCGCATCGCCCCCATTTTTGAAGCTTGGGCACCGTCGACCGCAGCCCGCACGGTGAACCCCTCAATGCCCTGCTCGGTCAGCACCGGCGGCACATCCCCGCTGATCACCCGGCGCCGGCGAACGGCACGTGCGGCAGGCTTGGTTTCAACAGGGGCGATCGTTTTCGGCGGCGTTACCGTCGTTTTTTTTCTGGTGACCATCTCTCTCTCCATCAAACGATGTAAAGAGTTTATTTCACGGCAAACACGGCGCCTTGTCTAGTCCAGCATTTCAACCGGAATGACCGCCCGCAGCACGGTCTGCGTTTCGCCCCGGCGTACGCGGTTGCTCAGCCACCACAGGGCCCCCTTCTTGATGCTCCACTCGGACTCATGCCCGGCCAGCAACAAGGACGCCATTCGCCCGAGCGAAGGCTGATGGCCAACGATCAGCACCGAACCCTGAGCCGAGGGCCAGCCCGAGGCCGCGATCAGCTCGGAAACACAGGCCTCCGGCCCGATCTTGCGCATTGTTTCGAAGGGCAGCTTCAAGGCTTCAACCGTCTGCTGGGTGCGCACCGACGGGCTGGCGATGATGCGCAGATCCTTGGGTTGATGGGCCAGAATCCAGGCCGCCATCGTCCGCGCCTGTTTTTCACCGCGCAAAGTCAGACGCCGCTTCAGATCGTCTTCGCCATCTTCCGCCTCGGCGTGGCGCCACAGCAGCAATTCCATGACCGCCCCTCCTCAAAAGCCCGCAGTATGCCCATGAACTGTTACCACCTGATTTCAATATAGCGAGTTTTTGAGCCTACCGGCCAGCGACAAAACAAATCGCCAAACCCCCGCTACCTGACCTTCAAGGCCTTCTTGGGATAAATATCGTAGCGACTGGACTTTCCCTCCAGCACATAACCCGGCGGCTGACCATCAACGCTCGGCGCCTTGCGCGGCCGCTTGACGACAACGCGGTGCGTCGCCAGCCCGAGCGCAGCCTGCAGCAGTTGCGCCGCATCGTCGTCGCCCCCGACCAGCGGACGAAAGACACGCATCTCCTTCTTGACCAGCGAACTCTTGTCCCGATGCGGAAACATCGGATCGAGATAGATGACCTGGGGTGGTTCAGCCGACCAATCCCTGATCAACTCGATGGCGTTGCCAAGCCGCAAATCCATCCGCTCAATAATCGGTGCCACCTCCGGATCGACCAGCGCCCGCCCCAAACCGTCAGCCAGCAAAGCCCCAATCAGCGGATGGCGCTCGATCAGCGTAACGGGACAACCCAGCTGGGCTAGCAGAAAAGCATCGCGCCCCAAACCGGCCGTCGCATCGAGAACCACCGGCCGAACACCCGACTGGATGCCGACCGCCTTGGCGATCATCTGGCCGTTGCCGCCGCCATGTTGACGACGATGCGCCACCGCTCCCTCAAGGAAATCGACCCGCACCGGGCCCGCCGCATCCGGCCCCAGCTCCTGCAACTGCAAGCCATCGGCCCCCAGTTGCAAGGCAAATTCAGCCTCCCCCGCCTGCGGCAAACCCAGCGCCTCGGCCAGCCCGGCAACCCGGTCGACAAACTCCGGCGCCAGCGCCTCGATGCGAACGTTTGCGGCGGTACTCAAGTCGTCCTCAGACCTTGGGCGTCCCGGCATCAGAAGGCGCAACATCTGCCGCGGACGGGCTCAACGCCGCATCCTCGCCGGAAGCATTGTCAGCCTTCTCGGCCAGCTTCTGGCGACGTTTTTCCTCCTGCTTGGCTTTCTTGGCGAGATCTCGTTGGCGCTTTTCGAACTGGTAGTTTGGTTTGGCCAAGAGGCCTCCTCTAGTCGCCAAAAATGGCGTGGAATGCAGGTTGGAAAAACGGGAGAAGAAAGAAGTCAGCAGCACGATAATAACCGGCGCAAGAACCACATTCCACAATGCAAAACGCCAACCGCTGAGGGTTGGCGTTTTTTCCTTGAGATCCAAGGATGAATTTGGTGGCCAATCGCGGAATCGAACCACGGACACGCGGATTTTCAATCCGCTGCTCTACCAACTGAGCTAATTGGCCAAACGAGGGCGCATTATAGCGATGTCACCGCTCCTCCGCAACCAGCACAGGCGTTTTTGAGGACTCAGGTCCCGATTGGTGGGGATTGGCGGTAAAGCTCGGAAAAATCGTCCGGCGGCGGCATTGGCGGAACCGGTGGATGCCAGGCGGCAAAAGCCACCCGCGCCACGGCACCACGGCGGTTGGGATTGGGTCGCAGACTGGCCCGCGAATCGTGCTGCATCGCAATCTCCTGAACGATGGCCAGGCCGAGGCCGCTGCCTTCGGTAGTGGCATCGTCCACCCGATAGAAGCGCTCAAAGACGAGTTCGGCCTGCTCTTCGCTAATGCCGACCCCGTTGTCTTCAACCTCCAGCAGGACGGTCGCCTGATTGACGAGAATGCGGCAGGTGACGTGCCCGCCGCTGGGGGTATAGCGCAGGGCGTTGTCGAGCAGGTTCTTGGCGAGTTCCTGCAACAGGAATGAATTGCCGACAATCATCGCTGGTTTTTCGGACTCAAAGCCGAGATCGATGTTTTTCTCGATGGCGACCGGTACCCAGTCGCTGACGACGTCGCGGATCAAATCGGCCAGATCGAGCGGTTCGTGCTTTTGCTGGGTGACTTCGCCGCCTTCGGTGCGCGCCAGGGTCAACAACTGGTTGATCAATCGGCCGGCCCGGTCCACGCCGGTGGCGATCTGGCGCAGAGCGTGGCGTAGCGCCTCAGGGTCGGTTTCGCGGATAGCAAACTGTGCCTGGGTCTTGAGCCCGGTGAGCGGGGTGCGCATCTGGTGGGCGGCATCGGCGACGAAGCGTTGCTGGGCCGAAACGCTGCGTTTCATGCGATCGAGCATTTCGTTGAAGGCTTCGACCAGCGGCTCCAGCTCTTCGGGAACCCGCCGGGTGGCAATCGGCGAGAGGTCGTCCGGCTCGCGCGCCTCGATGGTCTGACGCAGGCGGGTCAGCGGCCGCAGGCCGCGCGACAGGCCGAACCAGACGAGCATGACGGCGAGCGGAATGATGATGAATTGCGGCAGGATCACGCTGGCGACGATCTTGTTGGCGAGCTGACTGCGTTTCTCGGTGGTCTCGCCTACTTCGATGAGCACCCACTGGGACTTGGCCATTTGCGGCTCGGCCAGGTAGGTGTAGGCCATGCGCAGGTCCTGGCCCTTGAAATCGGCATCGCGCATATAGACTTCGCCGGGCATGATCGAGTCATCGGGCAGCGCTACCGCCCCCGGCAAATCCTTGTCGCCAGCCAGCAGTTTTCCACCGCCGGCGAGCACATGAAAATAGACGCTGTCGGTTTCGTCGGCCCGCAACATGGCCCGGGCAGAGGCCGGCAGGGACAACAGTGGCTTGCCATTGACCAGCTTGACCTGTCGGGCAATGGCCGTGACGTGCTCGCGCAATGCCTGATCGTAGGGGTAGTTGGCGACGTTGTTGGCGAAGTAATGGGTGAAGGCAATACTGAGCGGCCAGACAAACAGCAGGGGCGCCAGCATCCAGTCGAGAATCTCGCCAAACAGCGAGCGCTCTGTTTCGGAAGCCGGCGCGTGCGGGCTACTCGCTCTGGGGTCGCTCAAGGCAGTAACCCAGGCCACGTACGGTAGCGATCTTCACGCCACCGGCTTCAATTTTCTTGCGTAGCCGATGGACGTAGACCTCGATGGCGTTGTGACTGACCTCTTCGCCCCAGCCGCAAAGGTGGTCGACCAGCTGGTCCTTGCTGACCAGACGACCCATGCGACTGAGCAGGACTTCGAGCAGCCCGACTTCGCGGGCCGAAAGGTCGAGTACCTCGCCATGGACCTGTGCCACCCGGCCGACCTGATCGTAGCTCAGCGCACCGCACTGGATGGTCGGCGAGGTGCCGGCCGAACGGCGGGTCAGGGCGCGCACTCGCGCCTCCAGTTCGGGGAGCTCGAAGGGCTTGACCATGTAGTCGTCGGCGCCGAGGTCCAGGCCCTTGACGCGGTCGCCCGTGCCGTCGAGGGCGGTGAGAATGAGCACCGGCAGTTGCGAGTTGCGCGAGCGAATGCGCTTGAGCAGGTCAAGCCCGGAAAGCTTGGGCAAGCCGAGATCGAGGATGAGCAGATCGTAGGAAACCGTGAGCAGCGCGGTGTCCGCATCCAGGCCATTGGGGGCCCAGTCTACGGCGTATCCACCCTGACGCAGCGAGCGGGAAAGTCCATCAGCGATGATGGTGTCGTCTTCAGCAATAAGAATGCGCATGTGTTGGTTTTGGCCTGTGACCGCGTAAGATTTCTGTAAGCCTGTCGCATTATTCTGTTCGGGCTGTTCTCCTTTTATGGTCTTTGGAGTACGCGGTTCAGACCGCTACTCAGGGGGTTGCCCGACCTGCACTGGTCAACCCCCTACCGTTTTTTCCCTCGCCCAAGCCACACAGTCTATCAAATAAACTGCCCTGCGATTTCCGCAGTGCACAAGCACGTCCGCGTTTTCACGATGGCGGCTTCGGCTGGTCGCGAATAGTCGCGAATTATCATTTGCCACGGTCAACCGGAAAAATCGCCCAAAATTGAAGACGAAAAAAAGCCCGGGCAAGCCCGGGCTTTTTGCTGACGATTGCTCGTCTGATTAGTGACCGCTGGCGCCGGAAGCACCCAGACCGGTTTCCGAACGCAGTTGCTGCGACGGATACAGGGCACGTTCCTTTTGGGCCTGAGCGGAGTTGTCCAGAATGGACACCAGCCAGATCGTGAAGAACGCAGCAGACATCGAGAAGATGGCAGCAGAGTTGTACGGGAACCAGGCCGAGCCCTTCGGGTTGCCCATGACGGCTTCCCAGACGCTGGCCGAGCCAACCGTCAGGATCACGGCAGAGGCCAGACCGACGAAGCCACCGACCACGGCACCACGGGTGGTGCAGTTCTTCCACAACACGGACATGAAGAGCACCGGGAAGTTGGAGGAGCAGGCGATGACGAAGGCCAGCATCACCATGTAGGCGACGTTTTCCTTTTCGAAGGCGATACCCAGAACCACAGCCAGAACGCCGAGGCAAACGGTGGTGATCTTGGAAACGCGCAGTTCGGCTTCGGACGAGCAGCCCTTGGCGAAGACGGAAGCGTACAGGTCATGCGACACGGCGGAAGCGCCGGACAGCGTCAGACCAGCCACAACAGCCAGGATGGTGGCGAAGGCCACGGCCGAGATGAAGCCGAGGAACAGGTCACCACCAACAGCCTTGGCCAGATGCACAGCAGCCATGTTGCCGCCGCCCTTCAGACCCTTGGCCAGTTCGCCGCCGACGTAGAAGTCGCCCGGATTCTGGATCAGGTTGGTGATGGCGCCGAAACCGATGATGAAAGTCAGGATGTAGAAGTAACCGATCCAGGTGGTTGCCCAGGCAACCGACTTGCGGGCTTCCTTGGCATTCGGCACGGTGAAGAAGCGCATCAGGATGTGCGGTAAACAGTGCTTCCGGCGAGAAGCCGAATTGCAGCAGAACCGAGACAGCCATGAAGGTGGCACCGCCGAGGAGCATACAGGCCTTGATGATCTGCACCCAGGTGGTGGCAGTCATGCCGCCGAACAGCACGTACATCATCATCACGGAACCAACCAGGATTTCAGCGTAGAGGTATTCCATGCCGAAGAGCACCTTGATCAGCTGACCGGCACCGACCATCTGCGCAATCATGTAGAAGGCGACGATAACCAGGGAAGCGGAAGCAGCAAAGATGCGGACCGGGGTCTGGGCGAAACGGTAGGAAGCCACGTCAGCGAACGTGAACTTGCCAAGGTTGCGCAGACGCTCAGCCATCAGGAAGGTGATGACAGGCCAGCCGACCAGCCAACCGATCGAGAAGATCAGGCCGTCGAAGCCGTTGGCGAACACGAGACCGGAAATACCCAGGAAGGACGCGGCGGACATGTAGTCGCCGGCGATTGCCAGGCCGTTCTGGAAGCCGGTGATGCCGCCACCGCCGGTGTAGAAGTCAGCCGCCGACGAAGATGGCGAACATGACGATGGCCGTCCAGTTGGTGGCCTGCTTGGCGGTCTGACCGAGGTCGGCACCGGCAGCAACAGCGCCACCAGCAACAGCCAGGGCGAGAAGGCCAGCGAGAATTTGAGTAAATTTATTCATCTTACTTCTGTGCCTCCTTGATGAGGGCTTCGTTGATCGCGTCGAACTCGGTGTTGGCGCGGCGAACGTAGATCCAGGTCAGGACGATGGTGAAGACGATAACGGCAACGCCGATCGGCACCCCGATACTCATCGTGTAACCCTCACCGATCTTCTGGGCGAGGAATTCCTTGTTGAAAGCGACCAGCAGGATGAAGCCGTAGTAAGCGGCGGCACTGACAATAGCCATGATGATGGAGTAAGTGCTGCGCATGGCAACAAACTCCAGAAATTTCGGATTTGCTGTAATCCGATCAAGTACGTCTTGCATTGATTTGCTCCTCAGATTTTGTTTATAGAGGCATTGCTGCGGATCGTAATTTAGGCGCAGCGTCTTACAGCTAACTTACAGACCGTTACAAAACCCATAGCGCAGATCAAAGCAATTTCAGACAAAAGCTCAGGCTGAGCCCGAAAAGCAAAAAGCCCCGCACAAGGCGGGGCTTTTCAAAGCGGTGACGCTTGCTTGGCGGGAGATTACATCCCCATGCCGCCCATGCCACCCATACCGCCCATGCCGCTCATGTCGGGCATGCCGCCGGCCGGCTTGTCTTCAGCCAGTTCAGCAACCATGCACTCGGTGGTCAGCATCAGGCCGGCTACGGAAGCAGCGTTCTGCAGCGCGGTGCGGGTCACCTTGGTCGGATCCAGCACGCCCATTTCAACCATGTCGCCATACTCGCCGGTGGAAGCGTTGTAACCGTAGTTACCCTTGCCACGCTGGACCTTGTCGACGACAACAGACGGCTCGTCACCGGCGTTGGCGACGATTTCACGCAGCGGCTGTTCCATGGCGCGCAGGACGATCTTGATGCCGGCGTCCTGGTCATGGTTGTCACCCTTGAGCTTGCCAACGGCAGCACGGGCGCGGATCAGGGCCACGCCGCCGCCGGCGACGATACCTTCTTCCACGGCAGCGCGGGTAGCGTGCAGGGCATCTTCAACGCGCGCCTTCTTTTCCTTCATTTCGACTTCGGTCGCTGCGCCAACCTTGATGACGGCAACGCCGCCAGCCAGCTTGGCAACACGTTCCTGGAGCTTTTCCTTGTCGTAATCGGAAGTCGCTTCGTCGATCTGGATGCGGATCTGCTTGACGCGGGCTTCGATCGACGCAGCTTCGCCGGCACCGTCGATGATGATGGTGTTTTCCTTGGAAACTTCGATGCGCTTGGCCTGGCCCAGATCCTTCAGGACAGCCTTTTCCAGCGACAAGCCGGTTTCTTCGGCGATGACGGTACCGCCGGTCAGGATGGCGATATCTTCAAGCATGGCCTTGCGACGGTCACCAAAGCCCGGGGCCTTGACGGCAACGGTCTTCAGGATGCCACGGATGTTGTTGACGACCAGGGTAGCCAGTGCTTCGCCATCGACATCTTCAGCGATGATGAGCAGCGGACGACCGGCCTTGGCAACTTGTTCCAGGATCGGCAGCAGGTCGCGGATGTTGGAAATCTTCTTGTCGTAGAGCAGGACAAACGGGTTTTCCATCAGCGCTTGTTGCTTGTCGCCGTTGTTGATGAAGTACGGCGACAGGTAGCCGCGGTCGAACTGCATGCCTTCGACGACGTCGAGTTCGTTGGCCAGGGACTTGCCATCTTCAACGGTGATGACGCCTTCCTTGCCAACCTTTTCCATGGCATTGGCGATGATTTCGCCGATGTCAGCATCGGAGTTGGCGGAAATGGAACCAACCTGGGCGATTTCCTTGGTCGTCGTACAGGGCTTGGAGAAAGCCTTCAGTTCGGCCAGGGTAGCGACAACAGCCTTGTCGATACCGCGCTTCAGATCCATCGGGTTCATGCCGGCGGCAACGTACTTCATACCTTCGCGGACGATGGCCTGGGCCAGAACGGTCGCGGTCGTCGTGCCGTCACCGGCGATGTCGGAGGTCTTGGAGGCAACTTCCTTGACCATCTGGGCGCCCATGTTGGCGAATTTGTCTTTCAGTTCGATTTCCTTGGCGACGGAAACGCCGTCCTTGGTGACCGTCGGGCCGCCGTAGGAACGCTCGAGGACGACATTGCGGCCCTTGGGGCCAAGGGTGACCTTGACTGCGTCAGCCAGGACATTGATGCCTTCGACCATGCGGGCGCGGGCGGAATCACCGAATTTGACTTCTTTAGCTGCCATTTAATAGCTCCTGAAATTTGATCAATTTTCCGGTTGACCGTGGGATCAACCGTCATTTCGAGACGGGCAGAAATTACTTCTGCAGAACGCCCATGATGTCTTCTTCACGCATGACCAGGACTTCCTGACCATCGACCTTGACGCCCTGGCCGGCATACTTGCCGAACAGCACGCGGTCGCCAACCTTGACGTCCAGAGCGATCTGCTTGCCGTTGTCGTCACGCTTGCCCGGGCCGACGGCCAGAACTTCGCCCTGATCCGGCTTTTCGCCAGCGGAATCGGGAATGACGATGCCGGAAGCGGTGGTGCGCTCGGCTTCAACGCGTTTGACGATCACTCGGTCGTGCAAAGGACGGATATTCATAAATCTGACTCCTGAAATTGAATTGCAACACACGGAAAATTGGCCGACCACGCCTGAACGTGGATTCGGGACCGGAGCTGGCGGGTTATTAGCACTCGTCTCCGGTGAGTGCTAATAATAGGGGCGGGGAACCGCTATTTCAAGGGTGGTGTCTGTTTTTTTTGTACAGAGCCGCACCGTCCCCACCACTCGGTTGCCAGCAATTTCGTTGCCGACAGTCCGGATTCAGTCAACAGGGGGCTCACGACATATGCCTTTGGTAATAAAATACTGGGCGCCGTCATAGGTTTTTGGTATTTTTACAACAACAAACAAAAAGCAATACCCCCAACAAGGCAGAACAGTGAAAAACAACCAACCAGTTACCCAAAGAGAAGTCCCCTTTCCGCCGAACTGTTATCTGGTCTCAAAAACTGACTTGAAGGGCAGCATCACGTATGCCAACGACGCCTTTGTCGAAATCAGCGGTTTTAGCCGCGCCGAACTGATCGGCAGCAGCCACAACATCGTCCGCCACCCGGACATGCCGATGGCTGCCTTTGCCGATCTCTGGCAAACAGTCAAGGCCGGCCTGCCGTGGCGGGGCGCAGTCAAGAATCGTTGCCGGAATGGCGACTATTACTGGGTTGAGGCCTTCGTCGTTCCGCTCAAGAAAAATGGCGAAATCACCGGCTTCATGTCGGTGCGCACCCCGCTGACGGCGGACAAGAAGGCCGCTGCCGAAGCACTTTACCGAGCCACCGGCACGGCCGGCAAATTGCCGGTGTCGACCAGGCGCAGCATCCAGCTGGCCCCTCGCCTGTGGGCCGCGATGGGCGTACTGGTCGCCTTGATGGGCCTGATCGGCTTCTTTGGCCTGCGCAGCCTGGCGGGGACAGATCAGGCGCTGAATGCGATGTACCGCGACAATCTGTTGCCATCCAACACAGTCAATCGCATGACCTTCCTGCTCGCTGACAACCGCTCGCAGATCATGCTTGCCTTGCAGCACGAAGCGACGAATCCCTTTGCCAAAATGCACGATCACCCGCTCGATCTGCATATCAACGCGACCCTGAAAAATCGTGAGGAAATCAACGGCCTGCTCGATGTCTTGAAGAAGCAGACGCTGACCGACACCCAGAAAGTCCTGCTCGACAAGTTTGGCGAAAGCCGCGAGAAATACTCGAAAGAGGGTGTCAACGCGGCACGCAGCCTGCTGGCCGAAAGTAAATTCCATGAAGCCAACGTGGTCCTGCTGACCCGGATCAACCCGCTATACGCCGAGTTACGGCAAAACGCCGAAGCCTTGATTCAGCAATTGAGCAGCGATGCCGAAGCGCGCTACATCGCGGCTGAAACGGAATATGCCTCGGTCCGCAACATGAGCATCGGGCTGATCGTCTTTGCCCTGCTCATCACGCTGATCGGTGGCGGCCTGCTGGTCCGTTCCATCATCGCGCCACTGCGCAAGGCCAACACGCACTTCGAGCGGATCAGCGACGGCAAGCTGACCGACGAAATCGACATTTCCGGCCGCGACGAAATGGGCGTCCTGCTCTGCAACCTCGGCGTCATGCAAGGCACCATCAAGGCCATGCTCGATGAAATCAGCACGGCGGCAAGAAGTATCGACCGGCGCAGCAACCAGCTTGAGCAGCAGATGAGCCAGGTCTCGGCACAGTCCGTGCAGCAGCAAGCCAGCGTCGAAGGCGTGGCAGCGGCCACCGAGGAGTTCAGCCAGTCGGTGCAGGAAGTCGCAGCCAATGCCGAGGAAACCGCGTCGGCTGCCCGCGATTCGCAGAATCAGGTCAAGCTCAGCAACACCAACATCAGCCAGAGCATGGCGGCAACAACCCGCGTCGTCGAGGCTGTCACGGCATCCAACGCCACGATCGACCAGCTCAACCAGTCGATCGCCAAGATTGGCGACATCACCCGCGTCATTGCCGACATCGCCAGCCAGACCAACCTGCTCGCCCTCAATGCCGCGATCGAAGCGGCCCGGGCCGGCGAACAGGGCCGCGGCTTTGCCGTCGTTGCCGACGAGGTACGCAAGCTGGCCGAACGGACGACAACCTCGACGGCCGACATCAACAACACGGTCAACGAAATCCAGTCGGTCACCGCCCAGGCCGTGGCCAGCATGGATCTGGCCGCCAAGGAGGTGGAAACCGGCATTGGCATGCTGCGCGAGAGCGTCGCCGGCCTCGAAGGCATCACCAACTCGTCGAGCCAGGTTTCGCTGATGGCCAGCCAGATATCCGATGCCGCTCGCCAGCAAGGCGTTGCCAGCGAGGAAGTGGCCGGCAGCATGCAGCAGATCACCGACCTGATCGAGCAGAACACGCAGTCGGCCCAGAGCGCCAAGTCGATCGCCGAAGAACTGCTCAGCACCTCGCACCAGCTCGAAGTGCTGATCTCTTCCTTCGAGCTATATCGGCGCTGACCGGCTACTCGCAACGACTACAATGGGGGCTTTCGAGCCCCCTTTTTTCGCCATGACTCTGCCCCAGCCCAGCCCGGCGCCACACCCGACCGCCTGTCGCAAGCTGCGCCAAGCCTTTGGTTTACTCGCGCTGCTAACGGCGGCCGGGCTGGCCAGCGCCGACCTGCCGCCAACCGTGTTGCAGGCCCTGAAAGCAGCGCAGATTCCGGCCGCCAGCGTCGCCGTCGTCGTCCAGCCAGTCGACGCCGGCGCGCCGCTGGTTGCCCACAACGCCAGCCGCGCGATGAACCCGGCTTCGGTCATGAAGCTGGTCACCACCTACGCTGCCCTCGACCTGCTTGGCCCGGCCTACACGTGGAAAACCACGGCGTGGACCGAGACTTCCACGGTCGACGGGAGTTTGAGCGGAAATTTGTACATCCGCGGCAGCGGCGACCCGCGCTTCGCCATCGAACATCTGACCGCCCTGCTTCGCCAGATTCAGGTCCGCGGCATCCGCCGGATCGACGGCGATATCGTCCTCGACCGCAGCGTTTTCAACATTCCGGCCATTGACCCGGGCGCCTTCGACGACAAGCCGATGCGGCCCTACAACGTCGGGCCGGACGGTTTTCTGCTCAATTTCCGCGCCCTGCGCTTCACGCTGCAACCGGACAACGGCAAGCCGCGCATCCTCATGGAAACGCCGAGCGAGGGCCTGCGCGTCGACAACCAGTTGCGTGCCAGCAACAACGAATGCGGCAGCAACTGGAAGGACTTCATCAACGTTCGGCTGATTCCCGAAAACAACGGCAATCGGCTCGAATTCACCGGCAGCTACGCCGCGCTCTGTGGCGAAAAGCCGCTCAGCCTGTCGCCCCTGCCGGCCGAAGCCCAGACCAGCGGCCTGATCCGCGCCCTGTGGAAGGAACTCGGCGGCACCTTGAACGGCCAGGTCCGCGCCGGCAGCGTGCCGGTCGGCGCCAGGCTGCTCACCCAGCACGAATCGGCGCCGCTGGCCGACGCCGTGCGCGACATCAACAAGTTCAGCAACAACGTCATGGCCCGCCAGGTCTTCCTGACCATCGGCAACGATTCTGCGCCAGCCACCGCCGAACGCGCCCGCCAGCGCATCACCGACTGGCTGGCTGGCCGCAATCTGCGTTTTGGCGAACTGGTTCTCGACAACGGTTCCGGCCTGTCGCGCCTCGAGCGGATCAGCGCCGACAGCCTCAACCGACTGCTGCTCGACGCCTGGAAAAGCCCGGTCATGCCCGAATTCGTCTCCAGCATGCCGATTGTCGGCATCGACGGCACGATGAAAAAACGTCTCAACGGCTCCGACGCCACCGGCCGCGCCCACATCAAGACCGGCACGCTCGATGGCGTCAAGACCGCCGCCGGCTATGCCCTCGACGGCCAGGGCCGGCGCCATGCCGTCACCTTCCTGATCAACCATCCGCGCGCCCAAGGCGGCAGCGCGGCCATCGACGCCCTGCTCGTCTGGGTCGCCCAACGGCGCATTGGCGAGAAAGTGCCAGTCCTTGAAAATGAGTGAGCGCCCACCTTTTCCGGGCGAGGCGCTGGCCGAGGCTGGCCTCAACCGGCAATTCGTCTTCGATCTGAACGAGCTACCCGAGGCGACGCGCAAGACGCTGGGCGACACCACCGGCTACCGCCAGCTCATCCTGCTCGGCCACGCTGGCGGACGGCTTTGGGAATGCGTGCAGGCCAGCGGCATAGCCAGCCAACATCCGATCGACGACTACACCGTGTGCACCGTTGAAGCGTGGCTGGTCGAACATCTGCCCGGCCGGGCTTACCGCATCGTTTATCCGGGCCAGCAGCCGGTCGGTCTGCAGGCCCTCGGCAAGCTGGCCGGCTGGCACCACACTTCGCCCTTCATGATCGGCATCGACGCCGAGTGGGGTAGCTGGTACGCCTACCGGGCGGCCGTGCTGATCGATTTTCAATTTTCGGCCTTTTTCCCGGTTGACCGTGGGAACCCGTGCCTCGACTGCCGGTCGACGCCTTGCATCACGGCCTGCCCGGCCGACGCGCTGGCCGGCCGCCAGTTCAACCTGCAAGCCTGCAGCGGCTACCGCCTGCAGACAGAATCACCGTGCGCCGAAGGCTGCCTGGCCCGCCAGGCCTGCCCGGTCGGCGCCGAACATCGCTACGAGGCGACCCAGATCGCCCACAGTTACCGCCGGTCGCTGGCCATGCTCCGGCAACACCTCGACAAACCCTGACCACCCCACTGGAAAACACCATGCGCTCGATACTTCTCTTTCTGCACCTCGCCGGCGTCATCATCTGGATCGGCGGCATGTTCTTCGCCCATTTCTGCCTGCGCCCGGTGGCTGCCGAACAACTTCAGCCCCCGCAGCGGCTGCCGCTGCTGGCCGGCGTCCTTGGTCGCTTCTTCAGGATCGTTGCAGTTGCGATTGCCCTGATCCTGCTCTCCGGCATCGCGCGCATGCTCAACGTCGGCTTTGCCAACGCGCCGCTGCACTGGCACGTCATGCTGAGCAGCGGCCTGGTCATGACCATCATTTTCGTCGACATCGCGCTGCGCCATTTCGCCAGGCTGCAGGCCGGTGTGGCAGCTCAGGACTGGCCGGCGGCCGGGGCGGCGATGAACACCATCCGCCAGCGGGTGGCACTCAATCTGGGGCTGGGCGTACTGACCGTGGCCATCGCCTGTTTCGGGGTCGGATTCTGAGTCTTAGTTGTCGATGGCTTTGACGCCAAACAGCGCAATCCAGCCGCGCACAACGCGATAGGCCACCCACAGGCCGAGAATGGCGATCAATATCCAGGCGAGCGGAATGCCGATGATGGTAATGACCAGCAGGCCGTAGAAAACCAGCCCGAGGAAGGTGAACCAGAAGGTGCGGATCTGCCAGCGGAAATGGCTTTCGAGCCAGGTGCCGTTGACCTCGCTGCGTTTGAGGTAATTGAGGAACACCGCGCACAAAGAGGGCAGGCCAAAGACGAAGCCGCCGGCGACGGTGGCCGCCGACGTGATGCCAATAAACACGGCGATGGCGTGCAGGCCGTAGATGAAATGGGTGAGCTGGACGAGCGAAGGGCGGACGCCGTGCAGGTCTGGGGCGGGAACGGGGTCATTCATGGGGCCACCTCCGGAAGGATTTTCTGCATGAGCAGCGCGTTGCCGGCTGCCGGGTCGAGGACATACGGCGCGTAGCCGGCCTGTTGGTAGGAGGCCATCGCCCGCGTATTGTTGGACAGCACTTCGAGCGTCAGCTTGCAACAGCCGAGCTGGCGGGCGCGTTCTTCGGCCCAGGCCAGCAGGGCCTGACCAATGCCCTGGCCGCGCAGGCCATTGAGCACGACGATGTCGTGAACATTGAGCAGGGGCAGCGCAGCGAAGGTCGAAAAGCCGGCGAAGCAGTCGATCAGGCCGACCGCCTTGCCGTCGAGCCAGGCCAGCGCGCCGTGGAAACCCGGCACCTCGCGGATGGTACGCACGAGATTGAGCTTGGCGTAGTCGGACAGGCCATCGCCGCCCCCCATCGGATCCTGCGCATAGTGGTCGAGCAGGCCGAGCCAGATTTCAGCCTGAGCAAGATCGGACAAGTCGAGCGGAATGACTTTGACGGTCATAGCCCGAGATCGCTCCACATGGCGTCGACCTTCTTCTTCACCCCGTCAAGCCCCATCTTGGAGCCGAGGCCGGCCACCGGCGAGGCAAAGTCGAGGTAATCGATCGGCGTGTTGTCGACCAGCGTCGTGTCGCGCGTCGCGTCCATGCGCGTCGTCATCGCCCAGACCACTTCCTTCCAGTCGCGGATGTCGATGTCGTCATCGACGACGATGATCGTCTTGGTGTACATGAACTGGCGCAGGAAGCTCCAGATACCGAACATGATGCGCTTGGCGTGGCCCGGGTAAGCCTTCTTGATGCTGACGATGGCCATCCGGTACGAGCAGCCTTCCGGCGGCAGGTAGAAATCGACGATTTCCGGGTACTGCTTCTGGAGCAGCGGCACGAAGACTTCATTGAGCGCCACGCCCAAAACCGCCGGCTCGTCGGGCGGTTTGCCGGTGTAGGTGCTGTGGTAGATCGGGTTCTTGCGCATGGTCATGCGCTCGATGGTGAATACCGGGAACTCGGCCTGCTCGTTGTAGTAGCCGGTGTGGTCGCCGTATGGCCCTTCGAGGGCCGTTTCACCTGGATGGATGACGCCTTCGAGGACGATTTCGGCCGAAGCGGGCACTTGCAAAGCGCGAATCGGGAACCGGCGTCACGGCGCCGAGGATGGTCGCCGGATCGCAGCCCAAAACAACAGCGACCGGGAACGGTTGCCCCGGGTTGGCCAGTTGAAACTCGCGAAAATCCAGCGCCCCGCCACGATGCGCCAGCCAGCGCATGATCACCTTGTTCGGGCCGAGCACCTGCTGGCGGTAGATGCCGAGATTCTGCCGGTTTTTGTGCGGCCCCTTGGTGACGACCAGACCCCAGGTGATCAGCGGCGCCACGTCGCCCGGCCAGCAATGCTGGATCGGCAACTTCGCCAAATCAACGTCCTTGCCTTCCCAGACGATTTCCTGACAGGACGCCGACGACACCGTTTTCGGCGCCATGTTCATGACCTGCTTCAAGATCGGCAGCTTGTCCCAGGCATCCTTGAGGCCCTTGGGTGGCTCCGGTTCCTTGAGATAGGCGAGCAGTTTGCCGACTTCGCGCAGGGCCTGCACCGACTCCTCGCCCATGCCGAGCGCGACGCGTTTTGGCGTGCCGAACAGGTTGGCCAGCACGGGAATGGTATGACCCTTGGGCTTTTCGAACAGAATGGCCGGACCTTCGGCGCGCAGAACGCGGTCGCAGATTTCGGTCATTTCGAGGCGGGTATCGACCTCGACGCCGACGCGTTTGAGTTCGCCGGTCTTTTCCAGTTGCGACATGAAGTCGCGCAAGTCGTGATATTTCATCGGATTCGGTAAGCCTGGTGACATTGGGCACAACTGCCGGTCAATTGCGACAGCATGGCGGTGGCCGTGTGTTGGTCGCCGGTCAGGGCGACGGTGGCGAAATCGCTGGCAGCCTTGTAGCCATCGAGCGCCAGGTTTTGCATTTCCTGCGGCATGTACTGCTCCGGCTGCGCCGCTTTTGGCAGCCGGGAGTGGTTGCCCCAAAGCGCCACGCCGAGGCGTATCTGGGCAATCTGGCCGGCTTCCACCACCTGGCCATCGCGCATCCGTTGCAGCACGCCATCGAGCGCCGCCATCCGGTCGCGCATTTCGGCCCGCATGGCCAGCCGGGCCGGCGACGGCATCCTGATCAGCTCGCGTTCATCGTTGGCATTGTCGGGCTTTGCCGGGGCGGACACCGGCGCTGGCTGGACTTTCTTCGCTTGCGCCGACTTCGGGCTCGACGGCGCCGGGGCATGCGTCGTCTTTTTTGCGGCCATGGTCTTTTTGACCGGCGGCGCCTTTTTTACTGCAACCGTCTTGTTGACCATCACCGTCTTCTTGACCGTATCCGTCTTGCCGAATGCCCCTGGCGCCAGCACGACGCAGGCCAGCCCGAACAGGACGGCGGCAGATTTCATCGCGTGCGATACGAAAAGTGACAGCCGACGCAGGCTGCCGTCAGGTTGGGCAGCAGGGCCAGCGCCTTGTCGCGATCGCCGGTCTTGGCCGCTGCCGCGAATTCGCTGGCCGCCTTGTGACCATCCATGCCGATGCCGTGCATGGCCGGCGGCATGTGCGGGCCGGGCCGGGCGTCAAAAGGCTTGCTGCGATGTTTGCCCATGGCCGACAGGCCCAGTTCGCGTTCGGCCACCTCGCCGGCCTCCTTGACCTTGCCGGCCGCCATCAAGGACAGCACTTCATTGACCGCCACGAGATTGTCGAGCATCTCCTGACGCAGCGACTCCTGCGCCGGTTCGGGCAATTTGGCCAGTTGACGGGTGTCTTCGGCCACTGCCACGGTCGACAGGAAAAACAGGGCAAAAATGAAAGCCTTCATGCGAAGCTCCTCCCGGAAACCACAAAATCGACGACGATGCCGACAAAAATCACCAGGCCGACCCAGTTGTTGTGCAGGAAAGCCTTGAAGCAAGGCATCCGCTCGCGGCCACGAATCCAGGTGTAGTGCACGCCCATGATGCCGGCGGCAACGGCCAGACCGGAGTAGAAGGCGAGGCCGAGATGCAGCGTCCAGCCGATCCCGCCGATGATCGCCAGCGTTGCCGCATAACAAACCATGACCGCCGCCACATCGAAGCGACCGAAGGTGATGGCCGAGGTCTTGATGCCGATTTTGAGGTCGTCCTCGCGGTCGACCATGGCGTATTCGGTGTCGTAGGCGACCGCCCAGAACACGTTGGCGAGCAACAGCCACCAGGCTTCGGCCGGCACGCCGCCGACCTGCGCCGCGTAGGCCATCGGGATGCCAAAGCCGAAGGCAATGCCAAGATAAGCCTGCGGAATGGCCAGAAAGCGTTTGGTAAATGGATAGCTGGCAGCCAGGAAAAGCGCCGGCACCGACAGCCAGATGACCAGCGTGTTGCCGAGCAGCAGAACCAGCGCAAAGGACAGCAGCGACAGCCCGGCGAAAAGCGCCAATGCCTCCTTGGTCGTCACCTTGCCGGCAGTCAGCGGGCGCTCTTTGGTCCGCTCGACATGCTTGTCGAAATCGCGGTCGGCGTAGTCGTTGATGACGCAGCCGGCCGAACGCATGAGCACGGTGCCCAGAACAAAAATCCAGACGACCCACCAGTTCGGCCGCCCCAGCGCCGACAGCCACAACGCCCACAGCGTCGGCCAAAGCAGCAGCAGGATCCCAATCGGCTTGTCGAGCCGCATGAGCTTTTCGTAGAGGTCGAGTTTTTCCTTGAGGGCAGGCCAGTTCATCGGGCGATTTTACCTTGGTGGCAAAGTTCAGGTGGCGCTGTGCCGACTGGCTTGCTGCCACGCCACCACCGCCTGCCCGGCATGGGCGAGGATGGCCTGGTAGCGTTCGGCGGGCAGGGCGTGGCGCAGGGAGGCGAAAAGCTGCTGCGTTCCGTCCTCGGCCAGCGGCGATTTCGGCGCCAGATCGGAGAGCAGCGAAATCTGGATATTGGCCAGCGCATCGGCCAGCAGGCGCCAGCCCAGCTCCGGCATCTGTTCGTTGAGAGCAACCATCATGCTGCCCAGCGGCAGGACGATGCCCTGCACCTGCTCGTCCGTTTCGCAAGCGGCCATGGCGTGCCACAAGGCGAGGTGGATGCCGCGGCGCAGATCAACCTTGAAGTCGATGGCATCGGACTCGACGTCGATAATCTGCTCGAAATACTGCTGGAAGAGCGTGTCCTGACGAGCATCGAGCCGGGTCCGCAAGCCACCGATCAAGGCCGTCAGCGAGTGAATCGCCTCGAGATTGAAGGCCTGCGTGTAGGCCAGCCCCCACTGGTCGAGGCCGCTGATCAGCATGGCCAGGCGCAGCGCCCGCGCCTCGTCGCTGGCAGCAGCCTGACACCAGTCGAAACAGTGCGCCGCCACCTCGCCGAGCACCACCACATCGGGCGCTGCATCGATGGTCGCCGCCTGACGAAAAGCCCCGGCAAAAACGTCCTGTGCCATGCGTGCAGCGAGCCGCTGGGTCTCGGCGCTGGCCAGCTTGGCGAGTTGATCGGCGGGAATCTGGGCGGCTGTCGTCATGGCGAATCGAATCGAGGGGAAAAGCGCTATTTTAACGGGGCGTCAATGCCCTGAAGCCGAATGCCACGGTCAACCGGAAAAATTGGCCAAAATTGAAAGGGTAATCAAGGGCTAAACCAAATCGCCACCAGCACCGCCGAGTCGAATGGAACACCATGGCATCGTTGCAGGCGGCATGATTCTGACCACATAATCAGCGCATGAATATCAACTCACCTGCTGATCTTGGCATCTGCCAAAACTCGGCCGCGACCGAGAGAGCGCTCGCCAAGTCAGCGACCGACCAAGCTTGGCGTGCTCCGGCCCGGCGGACAGCCCGCCACCCGCCCCGCGCCCGGACCACGATGGCGGGGTGCGCTTGAGTTCGACAACGCCAGACGCTGCGCCGGAACCGACCTCCTCACCGCATCAGGCGCCCGACAGCTATCCTGCCCACCCGGGCCGGCGCCAGATTCAGGATGATCGGCAACTCTATCTGCCGATGCTGGTTTCACTGTTCTTTCATGCATTGCTGTTGAGCCTGACCTTCGGCGGTGACGAATTCGGGCTGCCCGGCTTCGCCTTCCCCTGGCAAGCTCGACGAGTCGAAGTGCCAGATCTGCGCGTCGTACTCGCACGTGAGCCGGTCGCTGTAGCGAAGCCCGCCATTACGCCGCCCCCGCCGCCGCCTGCTCCTGCTCCTGCTCCTGCTCCGTCCGGGGTAATCGAGCCAACCGTCGCTGCCGAGCCCGTGGCACTCAAGACTCCCGAGCCGGCCGCGGCGCAACCCACCACTGCAACCCTGGCGCCGATCACGCCGACGGCGAATGTCAGCTCGCCACCAAGCAACGCGGCCCCGGCCAACATACCGGCCGTTTCACCGCCCCCGGCCAAGCCATTTCCAAGCGTAATCGCCATGGAGCACGCCAAGGAACCCGAGTTCATCGTTCCTCCCGCGCCAGTCGAGCCAACACCCGTCGCCGAGAACGCCGCGCGCGAAAAAACCGCACGGCTGGAGGCTGCGCAGCGGGAAGCCGTACGACAGGAAACGGAACGACTTGAGGCCGAACGCCTCGAGAACGCGCTACAGGCAGCCGCCCGACAAGAATTGGCGCGCCAGGAAACGGCCCGACTGGAAGCCGCGCAGCGGGAAAAAACACGAGCAAACGCTGAACGCCTCGCCACCGAGCGCCTAGAGAACGAACGACAAACCGCCGCCCACCAGGAAGCCGCCCGGGCCGAAGCCGAGCGCCTCGCCGCCGAGCGTCAGGAAAACGAACGGCAAGCTGCCGCTCGCCAGGAAGCAGCGCGACATGAGGCAACACGGCAGGAAGCCGCCCGGGCCGAAGCTGAGCGCCTCGCCGCCGAGCGTCAGGAAAACGAACGGCAAGCTGTCGCCCATCAGGAAGCAGCGCGACGTGAGGCTGCTCGTCAGGAAGCCGCCCGGGCCGAGGCCGAACGCTTGGCCGCCGAACGTCAGGAAAATGAGCGGCAAGCTGCCGCCCGCCAGGAAGCAGCGCGACGTGAGGCTGCTCGTCAGGAAGCTGCCCGGTCCGAGGCCGAACGCCAGGCAGCCGAGCGTCAGGAAAACGAGCGGCAAGCTGCCGCCCGCCAGGAAGCAGCGCGCCGAGAGGCGGCACGTCAGGAAGCCGCCCGGGCAGAGTCTGAGCGACTGGCGGCCGAGCGTCAGGAGAACGAACGACAAGCAGCCGCTCGCCAGGAAGCGGCACGACAGGAAGCGGCACGACAGGAAGCAGAGCAGCGTGAGGCGCGCGAGCAGGCTGCCAGACGGGACGCCAAGCTGCGGGCAATTGGACGACAACTCGACGAGGAAGCCGACCGCCGCAAGGCGGCGGAGGCAGCAAACCGCCTTTCACCGTCGGCCAGCTCCTTGCGCCGTGGCCGGCTCTTCGGGCGCGCCGACCCCAACGCCGAACTCATCATGTATGCCGAAGCCTGGAGCCGGAAGATTCATTTCAGCCCGGCCTTCGAATCGATACGCGAGCTGGTCAGGCAGCCGCACACCAAGCCGCTGGTCACGGTGGCCATTCGCAGCGACGGCTCGGTCGAGTCCGTGACATTTGTGCTGTCCAGCGGCGTGCCCGCCATCGACAACGCGATACGGGAGATCGTGCACAGCCTTGCGCCCTATCAGACCTTCTCGCCAGCGCTGGGCCGCGACTTCGATGTCGTCGAGATTCGCCGGACCTGGTATTTCGACTCGGCCATTCGGCTCTACTGACGGCGCAGCGGCCCCGCGGCTTGCCCGGCCGCTCAGCGTTTCGGAAAGATCTTCTGCAACAGTTTGAGCAAAGCCTGCGGCTTGAACGGCTTGATGATGTAGCCACTGATGCCAAGCTCACGCAGGGTTTCCAACAGTTTGGGGTCGCCTTCGGCCGTCACCATGACGATGGGAATGGTCTTGTTGCGGGCGCGGATCGCAGTGACCAGCTGCGTTCCGTCCATGCCCGGCATGTTCCAGTCGGACAAGACCAGATCGAACGGACGGCGGGCGAGCAAATCGAGCGCGACACGCCCGTTGCTGACGCCCAGCGGCTCGCAACCGACGCTTTTGAGATGGGCCATGATGACCTGCCGAATCGCGCTCATGTCATCGACCACCAGCACTTTTTTGCCGACCAGATTCACTCGCTCAGGCTCCCCTCACAACCGCGCTCCGCGCAACGCTGCCACCACGTTCTGCAAATGTTCCGGCGTCGCCGCTTGCGGAGAAATCGGCGCCCCGACATGGAGGCTGATCGACGAAAACACGCCACGCCGGAACGGCGTCTTCATCGCCTCGCCGTCGATCCGTGAAAAGTAGCTGCCCCACAGGCCGCCGAGCGCCATCGGCACGACCGGCACCGGGTTGGCAGCGAGAATGCGCGAGACGCCCGGGCGGAAGGTCTGCAACTGGCCGTCGCGGCTGATGTGGCCTTCGGGGAAGATGCCGACCAGATCGCCATTGGCCAGCGCCTTGCCGACCTCGGCGAAAGCGGCTTCCAGCATCGCCGGGTCGTCCTTGGCCGAGGCGATGGGAATGGCGCCGCAATGGCGGAAGATGAATCCGAGCAGCGGCGTCCTGAAAATACGATGGTCCATGACGAAGCGCACCGGCCGGGGCGAAGCGCCCATGATCACCACCGCATCGACGAAACTGACATGGTTGGCGACAAGTACGGCAGCGCCTTCCTGCGGGATGTGCTCGATGCCCTCGGTACGCAGCCGGTACACCGCCTTGACCAGCAGCCAGGCGACGAAACGCAGCAAAAACTCCGGCACCAGCCCGTAGATATAGATCGCCACCAGCGCATTGAGTAGCGCCGCCAGGCCGAACAAGGCCGGCATCGACAGGCCGGCGCCCAGCAGGCTGGCCGCCCCGAGCGCCCCGACGACCATGAACAGGGCGTTGAGAATATTGTTGGCAGCGATGATGCGCGCCCGGTGTTCGGGCGAACTGCGCAGTTGAACCAGCGCGTAGAGCGGCACGATGAAGAAGCCACCGAAAACGCCAAGCATCATGAGGTCGAACAGCACACGCCAGATGGCCGGGATGCTGAGCAAGGCGAGCAGTTCGTGCGGCGTCGTGCCGGGCAGGCCGACCGGTGAAGCGAAGTAGAGGTCGAGGCCGAACAGCGTCAGGCCGATCGAGCCGAAAGGCACCAGGCCGATTTCGACATGCTTGCCCGACATCCGCTCGCAGAGCATCGAGCCGATGCCGATGCCGACCGTGAAAATCGCCAGCAGCATGGTCACCGCCGACTCGCCGCCACCGAGCACGAACTTGGCGTAGGCCGGGAACTGGGCGAGGAAGAGCGCGCCGTAGAGCCAGAACCACGAGATGCCGAGGATGGACAGGAAAACCGTGCGGTTCTGCCGGGCGAAGGCGATGTTGCGCCAGGTTTCGGACAGCGGGTTGAGGTTGATCGTCAGCTCCGGCGCCGGCGGCGGCGCGGTCGGAATTCCCCGGCTGGTCAAGTAGCCGGCCGCCGCGACGACGAAGCCGCCGACCGCGATCCAGGCGGGATGTTCGACCGAACCGGCGAGAAGGCCGCCGGCCAGCGTGCCGATCAGGATGGCGACAAACGTCCCGGCCTCGATCAGCGCATTGCCGCCGACCAGCTCATCGGTGTGCAGATGCTGCGGCATGATCGCGTACTTGACCGGCCCGAACAGCGTCGAATGGCAACCGAGCAGGAACAGCGCCCCCATCAGTACGGGCAGGCTGTGCGCGAAGAAACCGGCCGCCGCGACGCCCATGATGACCATTTCCAGCACTTTGACGAGGCGGGCGAGCATCGCTTTGTCGAACTTGTCGGCGAGCTGCCCGGCCGTCGCCGAGAACAGGAAAAAGGGCAGGATGAACACGCCCGCCGCCATGTTGGCCAGCAGTTCGGGCTTGAGCGTCGTCCATTGCGCCGCCTGGAAAGTCAGCAGGACGACCAGCGCGTTCTTGAACAGGTTGTCGTTGAAGGCACCAAGAAACTGCGTGACGAAGAAAGGCGCAAAACGCCGGGTTTTCAGGAGTCCGAATTGACCGCTCATGCGTGGCTCGCAGCAATAAAATGACTGACCAGCATAGCCGTCAAAGGAAAGGATTTCATTTTTGGGCAATTAATCCGGTTGACCGTGGGAACGCAGAAATTCGAGTTCATACCGCCTCCGCCAGGCGTTTCAGCGTCACGTAATCGACCTTGCCGGTGCCGAGCAGCGGCAGCGAATCGACCTTGTGGATCTTGCGCGGCACAGCGAGTTCAGGAATGCCGGTTTCGCGGGCCTTGGCGGCGAGCAGTTCGCGGGTCAGTTCACCATCGGTGGTAAATAACACCAACGCCTCGCCCTTGGCCGGGTCGGGCTGACTGGATGCCGCGTGCGGCAAGGCCGGAGAGGTCGCCGTGGCGAGTTTTTCGACGACTTCGAGGCTGACCATTTCGCCGGCAATCTTGGCGAAACGTTTGACCCGGCCGACGATTTTCACGAAGCCGTCGTCGTCCAGTTCGACCACGTCGCCGGTTTCATACCAGCCTTCGCCGACATCCGACACCGGCGCTTGCAGCACGCCGGGCTGGTCGGCCTTGAGGTAGCCGGCCATGACGTTCGGACCGCGGACGTGCAGGATGCCGCCGCCATCGATTCCGGGCACCGGGACGAGCTTGTGTTCGACGCCCGGCAGCAGGTTACCGACGGTGCCCGTGCGGTAAGCCATCGGCGTATTGACGGCGAGCACCGGCGCCGTTTCGGTCGCGCCGTAGCCTTCAAAAATGCGCAGGCCGAATTTCTCGAACCACTGGCTGCGCACCGATTCCGAGAGCTTCTCGGCCCCGGCCACGACGTAGCGCAGGCGGTAGAAATCGTAGGGATTGGCGAACTTGGCGTAGTTGGCGAGGAAGGTCGAGGTACCAAAGAGCACCGTGCAGCCGCGGTCGTAGGCCAACTCGGGAATCACGCGGTAATGCAGCGGCGACGGGTAGAGGAAGAGGCTGGCGCCGCTCAGCACGGGCAGCAGCGCGCCGGCGGTCAGGCCGAAGGAATGGAAGATGGGCAGCGCATTGAGCACCTTGTCATGAACCGAGAAGTCGATGACCGAGCAGATCTGCGCGACGTTGGCGAGGATGGCGCGGTGCGGCAGGACGACGCCCTTCGGCTTGCCTTCGGACCCCGAGGTGAAGAGGACGACGGCCGCATCCTCCGGCGAGGCCGGCAGTTCGAAGGCACGCGGGAAGTGCAGTCCATAGGCCATCAGCCACAGCTTGTCGCCGAGGCCAATCTTTTCGCGGACGTCTTCGAGATAGACGAGTTGCACGCCCTTCAGCCCGGCCAGTTTGTCGCCCAGCTTGGCCTGCTCGACGAAGGCGCGCGAGGTGACGACCGTGCGGATTTGCGCCGCATCGACGGCCGCCTGCATGGCGTCGGTGCCGGCCGAATAGTTGAGCATGGCCGGGATGCGCTTTCTTGCGGTCAACCCGAAAATCAGGCCAATTGTCGGCACCAGATTGGGCAGCAGCAGGCCGACCTTCTCGCCGGGCTGCGAGATGCGCTCGATCTGGCGGCCGAGCATGAGCGCCATCTTGAACAGGTCGTTGTACGAATACTCGATCTGCTTGACGTCTTCGAGCAGGCGCCGGCCGGGGCCGTAGATATCGGCGGCGTCGCACAGCGCGGAGAACAGCGTCTGCTGCGGGCGCGAGGCGAAGATCATTTCCTGCATCAAGCGGCGCATCGCTTCGCCCGACTTGCGGCGACGCAGCTTGGCGGTGGCGCCTTCCGGCATCGGGAAATGGCGCTCGGCGAGAATGCTCAGGCGGATTTTCGGGAACAGCGTCCGCGGATGTTTGCCCGACAGGCGCGAGAAGTAGCTGCGCGAAGCGCCATCGAGGCGCACCGGCACCACCGTCGCCCCGGTCTTGGCGGCAACGAAGGCCGGGCCGTCGTAGACCTTCATGAGCGACCCGGTCAGCGTGATCCGCCCTTCCGGGAAGATGACCACCGGCCGGCCGGATTCGATCAGGCGGATGACCTTCTTCATGGCCATCGGGCTGGTCGGATCGACCGCCAGATAATCGACCTGCGAAAGCAGGATGCGGAAAAAGAAACTCTCGGCGATGGTCGTATGGACGACGAAAACCGGGTCGACGGGCAGGAACAACCCGATCAGCAAGCCATCGAGAAAGGACTGGTGATTGGCAACGATGAGCAGTCGCTCATGATTGAAATTGGCCTGCTGCGCCGAAATTTCGACGCGAAAAAGCAACCGGGCCAGGCCGCGCAACAGCGGCCGCAACAATTTGCGCATCAAGAATTTTCCTTGAGGTAATTCAGGACGTTGGTGAACGTCGTTTCGAGCGAATCGCGGTTGATCCAGAACCAGACTTCCTTGCCGATCTTCTCGGAAGCCAGCACACCGGACTCGTGGAGGATTTTCAAATGATGCGAGACCGTCGACCGGGCCAGCGTCGACACCTCGGCAATCTGCCCGACATTGAGCCGCTCACCCGGCTCAAAAAGCAGCAGGATGCGCTGCCGATGCTCATCGCCCAGCGCCACGAAAATCCTGGACATCGCCTGCCATTCGGCCGGGATGGTTTGGGTGTAGTCGTTTTTCATATCGACGATCTTAGTTACGTCGATATGTGTTGTCAATATTTTTCAGGAAAATATTCTCGCGGCGCCGCTCAGCACCGATACGCCAAGGCATAAGTCATGGCCAAGAGAAAGAGATATGCTTCACTCATTGTCATTCACTGGCCGGAGGGGTTGTGGGAATTGAGGATTTACTTGGCTTTGGCAAAGCCAGCGAAAAACTAATCAATGTGGTTAGCGCCGCCTGCGGAACACTCTATCGCCCGCTTGGTATAAGGCGAGAGGCAGCAGCCAAAGCGGATGAGATACGCCTACTTGGGAATGCTTCGGCGGAGGCAGAAGCGGCGAAGATTCGAATTGTTGGCTTAGCTAACGCGGAGCAGAATATTCTTGTTGCCGACACGGACATTGAAATACTTCACCGCGCTAAGGCGCGGTTGATTACTCGTGAAATTCAGCGACAAAGCAACATTGAAAACATCGTCGAGATAGCTCTATCAGCACTTCCAGAGGAAGTATCAGAGGAGCCTGTTGAGGATGATTGGCGGGTTCGGTTTTTTAATGTAGCCGAAGACATCACTGATGCGGAGATGCAGACCCTTTGGGGGAAAATTCTAGCAGGTGAGGTTGCTAGGCCTGGTCGCTTTAGTCTTCGAACGCTCGATGTTCTTCGAAATCTATCCAAGCATGAAGCCGAGGTATTCCAGCGTGCCTGTGGGCTTGCATTTACACGCGGCTGGATGGCTAGGCTAATACCTACCACGAACACATTTGAGGCGATGCGGCCAGGTAGTAGTGCGCTCGATTTTAAGGAGTTCGGCCTCACGCTAGACCATTTGCTAACTCTCATGTCAGCTGGTCTCTTGGCTCCTGGTGATGCGTTGACAACCTCTTTTCCAAAAAAGGAAAACCGCGTCGACGAGACAAAGCAGCAGGTCGTAGTAGTCAACAATGGGATTCCGATTGTGCTTGAAGCACCTCTAGGCATCCCCCTAACTTTTGAGTCGTATGTGTTTAGCACCGCAGGGAAGGAGCTAAAGGAACTCATTGAGCCAAGTCCGAATATCGAATATCTACGCCTCCTAGCCAAGGGACTGCGCCTAAAGAATATCAGTATGTATCGGTCACGCCACGTTGGTGAAAGTGAGTTTGTCGACATCGCCTTCCGGGAAGACTTTTAGGTGTTGTCGCTCATGCAGCAACGGCTCGCAGAATTACATGGATAACACATACTACCTTTGAGATACGTCTATTCGCTCAGCGCCCCTGAACCAGAATGTAGCCACGATTCTCGGACACATCCCTGGTTCGCATTCCTTTGATCAAAGTGGAAACGGGCATCCAGACCCACGGGTAATGGCTGGGATTGACGTCGAGGATGAGTACCGAGTCGGTCGTGGCGTCGTAGGCGGCGAGGGGCGAGATGTGGCCGCCGCCGGATTGACCGACGGCGGCGCGTTGGTAATTGACGATGACCACGTCGCCGGGGCGGTTGAGGTTGTCGATCAGATCGCGGCGGATATCGGCTTCGGCAGTCTGCGCATCGACGATGACGAGGCGGGTGACGAGGCTGTGGGCCTTGAGTAGTTCGTCGAGTTGGCGTAGCTGGTAGCCACCGTCGCGCGTGGGCTTCCCGTTGACGGTCGATGGCTCGCCGAAGACTTGGGCGCGCGTTTTTTTGCCGGTGGCGATGACGCTTTCCTGCGTAAAGCGAGGCACGGTCAGTTCCAGGCTTTTGGGCAGGTAGCGTTCATCTTCCGGACGCAGGCGGCTTCAGTCGCGGGGCGTTTCGATGGCCGATGGGCGCAGGGTGTTGAGGACGATGGCGGCGGTCGTCGGGCCGCAGAAGGCGATGGTGGCTTGGGCTTCGAACTGGTTGGCGAGCGGGGCGAAGTCGCTTTTTGCCGTGCTCCGCGCCAGACGTTCCAGGCCTTCTGTCGAGGCGAAAGGCACCAGAGGCTGGATTTGCAGCGCGGCGTCGGCGCGGGCGAGTACGGTAACGCTGAGCAGACTGGCCATGAGCAGCATGCTGGCAATGCGGCCGGGCTTTGACATCGATCTCTCCAGCGAACGGGGGAAGCCATTTTAACGCTCGATGCAAGGCGAACGGGATGGCGTCAAAGCGTGTCAAAATGGTCCATACCCAACTGCCAGTGCAGGCTTGCGCCGCTTTATGCCGCAAGCCGTGCCGAACCATGATGAAACTTTCACGCTCCGAATTTCTCGATCTGCCTGACGTCCGCCTGCACATCAGGCGCTGGGGCAGTCCCGACGCGCCGATGCTCTTCCTGCTGCATGGCTGGATGGATGTTTCGGCCTCGTTCCAGTTTGTTGTCGATGAACTGGCCAGGGACTGGAATATCGTGGCGCCGGACTGGCGTGGCTTTGGGCAATCGGAATGGCTCAATCGGCCATATTTCTTCGCCGAGCACCTTGGCGACATGGAGGCCATCGTTGATCGCTATGCGCCGGACGGCAAGCTCAGGCTGGTCGGCCACAGCATGGGCGGGATTTTGTCCTGCCTCTATGCCGGCATCCGGCCCGAACGCGTCGAAAGCGTCGTGTCGCTGGAGGGTTTCGGCATTGCGCCGACGACGCCGGAGATGGCGCCGGAGCGTTACCAGCAGTGGCTGGGCGCCCTCAAGAAGCCGCCGCGCATGCACGCTTACGCCGACCGCGCGGCCTTTGCCCGCCGACTGTTGCACAGCGACCGCTTTTTGACGGCCGAGCGCGCCGAGTTTTTGGCCAAACATCTGGCCCGCGTCGGCGATGGCGAAAACCGGGCCGGCCTGCGTCATCACGGCATCATCTGGAACGGCGACCCGTGGCACAAGGCGCCGGCGCCGTATTTGTTCCGACTGGAGGAATCGATGGCGATCTGGAAGCAGATCGCCTGCCCGGTGCTTTGGGTGGCTGGCCGGGAATCGTGGGTCATTCGCGATTTCGGGCAGCGGCCGGGCGACTGGGAGGCGCGTCGGGCGTGCTTTGCCAATGTCCGCGAAGAATGGGTCGAGCAGGCCGACCACATGTTGCACCATGACCAGCCAGCCGAGGTGGCGCGCATTGTCGAGGCGTTTATCGGCTGATTCGGGGGAATCCCACGGTCAACCGGAAATTTGGGCCAAAAATGAAAAAAGCCGGGAAAACCCGGCTTTCAGCCGAACCTTACCTTCTTAGTGGTAGGCGGTCTTCGAGGCCAGCTTGGCGGCCATGAAGCAGGCCAGACCGATAATAACCACGGTGAAAGTGATGCCGACGTAAGAGAGTTCGTCCATTTTTATATGCCTCTGTTTAGGTTGGGTTAGTTTGCAAAACAGGCTGTAAGACAAGGCTCGCGGCAAAAGTTCCCGATTGATGAAAAATTTTTTGTGCAACGCAACAAGGCCCGGTGGACGACACCGGGCCTTCTGTTTTTGCAGCTGGAAAAATCAGCGGCCGACTGACCCGCTCGGCGCCGCGCGCAAGTATTGGTTGGGCCAGACGCCGACCTGTCGCAATTCCTGCGCGGCCTGCAGCGGCCAGTAAGGATTGCGCAGGATTTCGCGGCCGATCAGCACCATGTCGGCCTGACTGCTGCGCACGATGTGGTCGGCCTGCACGGCCGAGGTGATCAGGCCGACGGCAGCCGTCGGCAAGCCGGCTTCGCTGCGGACGCGGGCGGCGAATTCGGTCTGGAAGCCGGGGCCAGCCGGAATCTTCGCGGTCGGCACCAGACCAGCCGTCGAGATGTCAGCCAGATCGACGCCGAGCGCCTTGAGGCCGCGGCATAGCTCGACCGTTTCGTCAGCCGTCCAGCCGCCTTCTACCCAATCTGTAGCCGACAAGCGGATGAGCAGCGGCAGGTTGTCCGGCCACACGGCGCGCACGGCGGTCACGACCTCGCGCAGCAGGCGGGTACGGTTGTCGAAACTGCCGCCATAGGCATCGGTGCGCTGATTCGATAGCGGCGACAGGAACTGGTGCAGCAAATAGCCGTGGGCGGCGTGCAGTTCGATGGCCTGGAAGCCAGCCACGACAGCCCGCTTGGCGGCCGCAACGAAGGCCGTGACGACTTCGGCAATCTCGGCGAGGCTCAGTTCATGCGGCTGGGCGTAGCCTTCGCCGAACGACACGGCCGACGGCGCCACCGCCTGCCAGCCGCCTTCATCGGCGCGCAAGGTCCGCTGTTCGCCCCAGCCCAGCCCGACACTGGCCTTGCGCCCGGCGTGGGCAAGCTGGATGGCCGGCACGCAGCCATGCTCGCGAGCCAGGTGGGCGATTTTGGCCAGCGGCACAATCTGTTCGTCGTTCCACAGGCCAAGGTCGCCCGGACTGATCCGGCCGGCGGCCGTGACGGCTGTCGCTTCGAGGATCATCAGGCCGGCGCCCCCGATGGCGCGGCTGCCGTAGTGAATGAAATGCCATTCGCCGGCCATGCCGTCGGTGGCCGAGTACTGGCACATCGGCGGGATGCCGATGCGGTTCTTGAGGGTGATGTCGCGCAGTTTGAGGGGTTCGAACAAGTGGCTCATGATTTCAATTTTGGGCAAAAATTCCGGTTGACCGTGGAAGGCTGAAAAACAGGCGGATTTACTCGCCGCGCGCCCGGCGAACGGTGATCGACTCGCCGGCCACGCCCCAGTTGTCGGTATCGACTTCATCAATGACGACGACCGTGGTTTTCGGGTTCTTGCCGAGCACATCAACGAGCAGTTGGGTCGCCCCGGCGATCAGGCGCGCCTTCTGTTCCGGCGTCGCCCCTTCGCGGGTGATCTTGATATTGACGTAGGGCATCAGCGATTCACATCCACAACCACGCGACCGCGCACCTTGCCGTCCATGAGCTGCGCGGCCGTCGGAATGGCTTCGGCCAGCGAGACTTCATGGGTGATCAGGCCGAGCTTGGCGACATCGAGGTCAGTCCCCAACCGCTGCCAAGCAACAAGCCGCTCGGGCCGCGGGCACATCACGCTGTCGATGCCGACCAGCGTCACGCCGCGCAGGATGAAAGGTGCCACCGACGACGGGAAATCCATGCCGCCAGCCAGCCCGCAGGCGGTCACGACGCCGCGATATTTGGTCGTCGCGCAGATGTTGGCCAGCGTGTGCGAACCGACGACATCGACCGCCCCCGCCCAGCGTTCCTTGCCGAGCGGCTTGCCGGGCGCCGAGAAAAGGCTGCGGTCAAGCACTTCGGCCGCGCCGAGCTGCTTGAGGTAATCCGTTTCTTCCGGCCGGCCGCTGACGGCAACGACCGTGTAACCGAGCTTGGCCAGCACGGCGATCGCCACGCTGCCAACGCCACCCGCCGCGCCGGTAACGACGATTTCGCCATCGGCCGGCTTGACGCCTTGGCGCTCGAGCGCCAGGACGCAGAGCATGGCCGTGTAGCCGGCGGTACCAATCGAAACGGCCTGTTTCTCGCTGAAAGCGGCGGGTAGCGGCACCAGCCAGTCGCCCTTGAGCCGCGCCTTCTGGGCTAGCCCGCCCCAGTGCGTTTCGCCGACGCCCCAGCCGTTGAGCACGACTCGGTCGCCGGCCTTGACGTCGGCGTGGCTGCTGCTTTCGACCGTGCCGGCGATGTCGATGCCCGGCACCATCGGGAACTTGCGAACGACCGGCCCTTTGCCGGTAATCGCCAGGCCGTCCTTGTAATTGAGCGACGAATAGTCGACGCGCACCGTCACGTCGCCTTCCGGCAACTGGCTTTCATCGATGTCCTGTACCGACGCGCGGTAACCGGCGTCATCCTTCTCAATCAGAATTCCCTTGAACATGTCTGGTCTCCGTTTAGTTCTGCAAGCTGGGTTCGAGCGCCAGGGTGGCGTCCCGCTTTTCGACAAGTTTCAGTATAGCCAAGAGGACAACGCCAACCACCATGACGCCGGCCGCGATGGTCAGGCCGATCGAATAGTTGCCGAGCCGCGTCGCCAGCCAGCCAACGATGGCCGGGCCGATGATCTGCGCGACGCCGTAGGAAAGCGTCATCTTGCCCATCATCTTGGCCGGCTTGGTCGGGTAATAGCGCCCGGCCATGGTCAGCACCAGACTGACCATGCCGATGAAGGTGCCGCCAAAAAGCAGGGCGCCGAACAGGGTGGCGTAGAGCCCGCCCACCGCAACGGGCATGATGATGCCGACAATCTGCAGCACGGCGGCGAGGATGAGGGCATTGATGTCGCCCGTATAGCGCGCGATCAGGTCCCAATTGAAGGCGGCCGGTGTCGCCGCCAGACCGATGGCCAGGAAGGCGAGCGCGCCCTGCCCGGATAGCCCAGGCAAACCGTCGACGATGGCAACGATGAAGGTGGCGCTGATCACATAACCGAAACCGGCGCAAAAATACGCTGCCATGAAGATGCGCAGGAACAGCGGGCTGGGCGGGTTGTCGCGCATCGGCGCACCGCTCTTGGTCACCGTGCTGGTATCGGGCGCCGGCAACCAGGCGAGCGCCGGCACGATGAGCACGCAGGCAATGGCCGAAAAGGCGAACCACTGTTCGCGCCAGTCCAGCCAGCCGTTGGTCAACCACACGGCAATCGAACAGCCGGCGATGCCGAGGCCGATGCCGCCGAAATGAATGCCCAGTTCCGGCCGATGGTTGTGGCGAATCAGCCAGTTGAGAATGAGCCCGGTGCCGAGCAGCATGCCGGCCGCGCTGGACAGCCCGGCGATGAAGCGCGAGGCCATCCACAGCCATGGATCGGCGGTCAGCCCCATCATGATCGTGCTCACGATGGCGACGACCAGACCGATCCGGTACAGCCGGTCCTTGAGCACCAGATCGCTGATCAGCGACGCAATCAGCGCCCCGCTCAGGTAGCCGGCGTAATTGAACGCCGCCAGCCAGCCGGCTTCCGCCAGGCCAAGGCCAGCCTGCTGTTGCATGATCGGCAGCAGCGGCGTGTAGGCGAAACGGGCAACACCGAAGGTCAGCAGCAAGCTGAAAATCCCGGCACCCAGCACCTTGAAGCGTTCTCTCTGTGAGTTCATGGGATGTTCCCTTTGTTATTGATACCCGAACAATAAACAGAGTAAAGTATCAACTCAAATGATTTGTTTTGAACGAACCATTCTTATTTAGAGATACACAATGGAACTCGTCGCCCTCCGCACCTTTCAGGCCGTCGTCGAAGAAGGCGGCATCCTCGCCGCCTCACGCAAGCTGAACACCGTGCAATCGAACGTCACCGGCCGCATCCGGCGGCTCGAAGAAGAACTCGGCGCCGAACTGTTCTTCCGCAAGGGTCGCGGCCTCGAACTCGCTCCATCGGGCAAGGTGCTGCTCGACTACGCGCGCCGGATGCTCATGCTCGAACGCCAGACGGCCAGCGCCGTGCGGCAGGTCGGCGAAAGCGCCGGCGAACTGCGCATCGGCGCCATGGAAACCTTCGCCGCCCTGCATCTGCCAAGCGCCCTCAAAGCCGTGCGGGCCGAACACCCGGGCCTTGAACTGCGGGTGACGACCGACACGACCAGCACGTTGACCGGCAAAGTCCTCGACCACAAGCTGGACTGCGCCTTCGTCGCCGGCCCGGTCATCCATCCCGATCTGCGCTTCGACGAACTGGTCGTCGAGGAACTGGTCCAGGTGCACGCCGCCGGCACCGATCCGGTCCTGTTGCCGCTCATCCTCTTCCGCGAAGGCTGCGCCTACCGGACCCGCGCCGTCGCCTGGCAACGCGCCCAGGGCCATGCCGTTTCGGATGCCATGGAATTCGGTACGCTCGAAGGCATCCTCGGCTGCATTGCCGTCGGCCTCGGCTGGACGCTGATGCCGCGCCGCGTCGTCGAGCAATCGAGCCATGCTGCCGACCTCGTCATCGAAACGGTGCCCGACGAATTCAGTCTGGTTCCGACCGGCATGATCTATCTGCGCGAAGCGCGGGCGATGGCAGCGCTGAAGACGCTAAGCGACGGCATCATCGCCTCGGCCAATCGCGTCAGGATTTAAGCAGCTCTTCGCGCGAACCGAGCCAGCGTTTGAGGTGGCGTTCGGCCAGTTCGAGGTGCTCGGTCAGCATTTCCTCAGCCACGTCGCGGGCCATTTCGACCAGATCGGCATCCATTTCGAGATCGGCGTAGCGCAGTAACGGCACCCCGCTCTGCCGGGCGCCGACGAACTCGCCCGGTCCGCGAATCTGCAGATCCTGGCGGGCGATCTCGAAGCCGTCGGTATTTTCGAAAATGATCTTCAGGCGCTGGCGGGCAATCTCGCCGAGCGGCCCGGCATAGATCAGCACGCAACTCGACTCATATTTGCCGCGGCCGACCCGGCCGCGCAACTGGTGCAGTTGCGACAGGCCAAAACGTTCGGCGTGCTCGATGACCATCAGGCTGGCATTCGGCACATCGACGCCGACTTCGATGACCGTCGTCGCCACCAGCACATCGATGTCGCCGGCTGCGAAGGCGGCCATCACCGCCTGCTTTTCATCGGCTTTCAGGCGGCCATGCACCAATCCCACGGTCAACCCGGAAAATTGCTCAAAAAGGAAATCGTAGGTTTCCTGCGCCGTCTGCAATTGCAGCGCCTCGGACTCTTCGATCAACGGGCAAACCCAGTACGCCTGCCGGCCTTCCTCGACCGCCTTTTTCACAAAACCGACCACATCGTCGCGCCGGTTATCGGCGACCAGCCGCGTCTTGATCGGTGTCCGGCCGGGCGGCAGTTCGTCGAGCACGGTGACGTCGAGATCAGCGTAATAGCTCATGGCCAGCGTGCGCGGAATCGGCGTCGCCGACATCATGAGCTGATGCGGGTTGTCGCCCTTCTTACGCAGGGCGAGGCGCTGGGCGACGCCGAAACGGTGCTGCTCGTCGACAATGGCCAGCCCGAGCTTGGCGAAATCGACGCCGTCCTGAATCAGCGCGTGCGTGCCAACGACCAGTTGCGCTTCGGCCGCCGTCGCCGCCAGTTGCTCCCGTTTGGCCTTGGATTTCAGGCTGCCGGACAGCCACGCCACCTTGACCCCGAGCGGTTCCAGCCAGTCCTTCAATTTCAAATAATGCTGCTCGGCGAGGATTTCCGTCGGCGCCATGAAGGCCGCCTGCCAGCCAGCCGAAATAGCCTGACACGCGGCCAGCGCGGCAACGATGGTCTTGCCGGCGCCGACGTCGCCCTGCAGCAGACGCTGCATCGGATACGGCTGGGCGAGATCATCGGCGATTTCGGCCATCGCCCGCAATTGCGCGCCGGTCAGACCGAACGGGAGTTGATCAAGCAGCCGCGCCCCAAGATCGTCCCGCGCCACCAGCACCGGCGCCCCCTGCTCGCGACGGGCCAGATAGGCACGGCGCAGCGACAGTTGCTGAGCCAGCACCTCGTCGAATTTGACCCGCCGCCAGGCCGGATGGTTGCGCGCGTGCAGGGTGTCGAGATCGGTGCCGGGTGGCGGCGTGTGCAAAAAGCGCAGGCTGCGCGCCAGCCCCGGCAATTTGAGGCGCTGGCGCAGCTCTTCGGGCAAGGTTTCAGACAGGTCGCCGACCGCCAGCGCCTTGCCGATGAGTTTTTGCAGGGCCGAATTGGCCAGGCCGGCGGTCGTCGGGTAAATCGGCGTCAATTCCGAAGGCAGCGGCTCGTCGTCGCCGACCTTGCGGAAACGCGGGTGCACCATCTCGGCACCAAAGAAGCCGCCGCGCACTTCGCCAAAAGCCCGGATGCGCGAACCTTCGCTGAGCGCCGCCTGCTGGTTCGGATAAAAACTGAAAAAGCGCAGCGTGATCTCGCCGCTCTCGTCCGCCGCCCGCACGATCATCTGCCGGCGTGGGCGGAACTGGATTTCATTGCTTTGAACAACGACCTCGATTTGTACCGGTTCGTTGCCAAAACTCCGATTGACCGACGTGATGCGCGTTTCGTCCTCGTAGCGCAGTGGCAGGTGCACCAGCAAATCGGCCTCGCTATGGAGGCCGATCTTGGCGAGCTTCTTCTGCAACGCCTCGGAGGCGCGAATGGGCGGAGAAGTCGGGGCTGGCGCCCCGCTTGTCGTCATCAGGCGTAAATCAGTTGCCCAGGCACATCACCGCATCGGCCTCGACCAGCGCGCCGCGCGGCAGTTCCTTGACGCCGACGGCAGCACGGGCCGGGAACGGCTCGCTGAAATACTTGGCCATCGTTTCATTGACCTTGGCGAAGTTGGCCAGATCGGTCAAAAAGACGTTGAGCTTGACCACATCGGCCAGCGAACCACCGGCTGCTTCGGCCACAGCCTTCAGATTGTCGAAAACGCGAACGATTTGCGCATCGATCCCGTCTACCATTTGCATGGAAGCCGGGTCGAGCCCGATCTGCCCGGACATGTACACGGTGTCGCCGACGCGCACGGCTTGCGAATAGGTGCCGATGGCGGCCGGGGCGTTCGGGGTGGCGATGATGGTCTTGGCCATGAATAAGCTTCCTGTATCCGGATTGCAAAACCCTATTTTAGCCTTGGTAGCCCATGAACCCACGTATCGAATCCCTGGAAAAAATGCTCGACGGCCCGCGCGACGGCGCCCTGCTCCGCTTCTCGCTCGGCAACGAATACCTGAAGGCCGGCGACCCGGCCAAGGCGGCCGATTGCTTCCGGCATGCCGTCGACCGCGACGCCAACTACTCAGCTGCATGGAAAGCACTCGGCAAGGCCCTGGCCGAAGCCGGCGACCATCCCGCAGCCCTGGCAGCCTACGAACGCGGCATCCTCGTTGCCGAATCGAAGGGTGACATTCAGGCTGCAAAGGAAATGACCGTGTTTGCCCGGCGGATTCGCACGGCGTTAGCTGAATAGCGCGCAATCCCCGTAGGGCCAAAATCACCCAGGACCTGCGCTAGGTCAACAATCAGCATTTCCGTTTGGCATAATATCGCCCTCTTTCATTGATAACAGGGGGTGGTATATGAGAAAAGCCATGAAATTGGTGGCCTTGCTTGGACTTGTCGCTACGCTTAGCACCGGCTGCGCGGTCAACCGTGCTACCGGAAGCGTCGATCCTTCAACCAACCTCTCCGCGCTCAAGACGATGTACGTCAAGAGAGTTGCCGAGGATGACAACACTTATAACCTGATAGCCGACAAGCTCCGCACCAAGGGTGTCACTGTCACCACCGGCACCGATGCCCCGGCCGGCAACGTTGATGCCGTGGTCACCTACATCGACAAATGGATGTGGGACATCACCATGTACATGCTTGAACTGACCATTACGATTCGTGACCCGAAAACCGATTTCCCGTTGGCTACCGGCAACTCATTCCATACATCACTAACCCGCCTGTCACCCAAGGAAATGGTCGAAGAGGTCGTAGAAAACATTTACAAGGGAGCAAAATAAATGAGAGCCGTAGTACTGAACTGGCTGGCCATTGCAGCAATCTCTCTGATCCTGGGTGGATGCGCCTCGCCGGCGGACCGCGCGGCTATGACCCCGAAAGATCTGACCGTCAGCAAACATTTTCCATATAGCCTGAAGGTCCAGACAGGTGGCGGCGCTCAGACCGGCGCCATGGACAGCAGCAATATCGCTGACGAGGACCTAAAAGCCGCCATTGAAGAAGCCGTCGTCAAGAGCAAGCTGTTCAATACCATCGTCCAGGGGAACGATGGCGACTACGCGCTCAGCGTCAGTGTCACCAGCCTGTCGAAACCAGTGTTTGGCGGCACATTCACCGTTGAGCTTGAAACAGCCTGGTCGCTGACCAAACTATCCGATCGCTCCGTGGTCATGCGCAAATCGGTAAAATCAAGTGGCACCGCCACCATGAGCGACGCCTTTGCTGGCGTAACCAGGCTGCGAATGGCTGTCGAAGCGGCAACCCGTAGCAATATCTCGCAAGGCCTCAGGGCAATCGCACTGTTGAACCTCTAACGATTTGTTACAAACAAGCCCGGCATCCATGTATGCCGGGCGGGGGGTGTCCGCGTTATTTGCTCACATGACCCCCGGACACATTCCTCAATGAACATCTCGCAAAAGCTTCTTCGCCTTGGCCTCGCTACCGCACTGATCGGCAGCCTGGGTGCCTGCGCAGTGGCACCTTATCCGGTGGGCTATCACCGGCCACCGCCGGCTTATGTCGAAACCTATCCGGGCTATGGCCAACCAAGCGGGACCATTTACTACAACTCCGGGTATCGGCATTACAACGACCGTGGCGGCAGGTATTTCGATGATCGCGGTGGCCGCTATTACGATGACCGTCGTTATGAAGAGCCTCGTCGCCAGGCTGCGCCGTTGCCGCCCCCGCTGCAGTTGCACCGCGATGTTCGGCGCAGCCTAGGTTTGCCGCGCCTGCCGGGCATGCCCTGAACGGCTTAGTTTTTACCCTTGGGCGGAACGAGGATGGTCTCGACGCCCAATTCCTTGAGCTTGGCCTGTGCCGCCTCGGCCTCTTGCCTGGTCTTGAATGGCCCAACCTGAACTCGGGTTTCCAGCGTTGACGGAACGCCGCTCAGGGTTAGCCGGGCATGCAGTTCCTCGGCACGCTGGACGCTCGAGAAAACGCCGGCCTGCAACAGGAACCCAGAGAACAGTCGAGACACGGCCGGCGGCGTAACCGCCGGCGCCGGGCGTACGTCAACGATCCGCGCAGCGGGCTTGGGCGGCGTTGGCTCAACTGGAACTGCGGCGCGTGGTGGCGGCAGGATATTTGATGGAGCGGTAGTCGCCTCCGGCACCGGTGCTGGCGGCTGAACAGCGACCGGCGATGGCGCTTGCGGCTTTTTGGTGGATTCCACGGTCGACGGGGATTTTGGCCGATTTTCGACAACCGCCTCCGGCTTGGCCTCGACCACGGCCGGCGTATGTGTCTCAACCTGCGGTGGAGGAGGCGGTTCAGCCGGCCCTGACTTTTCAGGCTCCGGTGGCGCGGGCAGGTTTTCGGCCGGGGTCACTGGCTGCGATGCTTCTTTTTTTGGTGCAACCGGCACGGGCTGGGTGAATACCTGCTCTTCCGATTCGTCCGGCGCCGTAGCCAGATAATCAAAGAATGCCAGCACGCCGAGCAGAACAGCGACCAGCACGCCGGCCACGGCCAGGCGCGCGAGGAGTTTGCTGCGAATCTCGCCGGCCCCCGCCTCGCTTTCGGAAACTTCCGGTTCTTCTGCCATTGCCACCCTCAACGTTCCTGACTTTTGGCCAGCGCCACGACCAGTTCGGCTTCGGCGCGGGCGATGCCGCAGCGTTCGGCGATCGCCGCCGGATCGTAACCCGAAACAGCCATCTGCATCGCGTCACCATAAATGGGGGAAACCGTCTGGCCAGCGCGCAGATGGGCCAGCTCTTGATGCATGTCCTGGCGCAAGGCGGCCAGTTCGCCGCGAATGGCGTCGACTTCGTCGCGCATCTGGGCCAGTTCCTGCTCAAGACCGTTGCGCAAGGTGTCTCCGGCCAAACCCGCCGAGGCCAGCGCCCAGCTGTCGTCGACATTGGCGGAGGCCTCAGGCTGCTTCTCATCCGCTTCGTCGCCAGGCACGACCGACGGAACAGTTTTTTCTTTAACGGCCTGGCGATTGCGTGGCAGAAGCATGCGCAGCAAGACGAACAGCATGTAGGCTGCGACCAGCGCGATCAAGCCGATCACGCCTTCGCGCAGCCCCAGCGTCATGCCACCCAGTTCAAGCGCCGGCAATTTGGCCTCGGCCGCGACAGCTTAGAAACCCACCGAATATTGCACGCCGACGATATGGGCACTGGCGTCGTACTTGCCCTGCACTGCCCCTTGGGAAATGGTCGGATCGATAACATAAAGGTAGGTGTAGCCCAGATCGAACTTTCCGACGGGCCCCGCATTCCACTGGCCGCCGAGTGACAACCACAGACGATTGTTGTCCGGCACACGGGGCGAGCGATATTCGTCACGAACCGGCGTGCGGTCGAAGGCGATGCCGAACTTCAGCTTGGCTTTATCGGTCGCCTTGTAGCCGGCACCCCAGGCAAAACGCCAGGAGTTTTCGTAATTGAAGGTTTCGCTGCTCACCAGCCCTCCGCTGGCGCTGCTCATGACATTCAGCGCCTTCATTGAACTCCAGCGGGTGTAGGAGAGATCGCCCATTGCCTCCCAGCGATCCGATACCTGCTGCCAGACCGACAGGATGAAAGTATCAGGCAGCTTGACGTCGGCATAGACCGGCAATGCTCCGTTAACCGTACCTTCAAGCTTGTGCTTGACTGCGGAGCGGTAGGAAATACCAACTCGCATGGCGGGGGACAGGGTGAACAATGCACCGGCATTCCAGCCCCAAGATGTATCGTCGGCCTTGAGGGTAACCAGCGCCCCCGGATTCCGCGTCAACTCACCTTCGATGCTCTGGTAGTTCAGGCCAAAGCCAAGCGACACCTTGTCGCTGACACGATAGGCCAGGGAGGGATTGATGTTGATTGTCGTAATTTCCGACTTGATTGCCAGCGACTTGCCGGCCCAGTTGCTGTCATATTCCGTGGCCAACCCGAACGGCGCCGAAATCCCCAAACCAAGGAAGAGGTCTTTGGTCAGTTGCCCCGAGAGATAGGCATTCGGTACGGCAGCCCAGCCGCCAGCGTCACCGCCCGACTTTACGCCGAACTGATCGCGGTATTCGTAGCTCGGGCCGACACCTGCGACCCCGGCTGAAAGCTGGATTCCGTTGCCAAGCTGGGTCATACCAGCCGGGTTGTAGAATATCGTGCTGGCGTTGTCGGCAACCGCAGCCGAGCCGGCGTAGGCGTTACCCAGACCGCTTGCATTTTGTTCCAGAAGCTGAAAAGCAGCCGCCGAAGCGGCGCCGGAAAACGCAACCAGCAACAGAGCCGGAACGATACGCAGGGTCATTTTATTCATTGGCTTGCTCCCTAACAGGAGGGGTAATTGGATAACTGACGGATTTTAATCCATTTTCGGCGAGTTTTCGGGTGGAACCTTGCGCTTCATTCCGTCGCCATCAATGGCCACGTAAGTCAGTTCGGCTTCGGTGACCTTGACGATGATCGGCGCGGCGTAATTGCGTTCGGCATAGACCTCGACCTTGACCGTGATCGATGTCGTGCCGACACGCACGATGTCGGCGTAGAGGCTGACGATGTCGCCGACTGAAACGGGCTGTTTGAACAGGAAGGAATTGACCGAAACGGTAGCCACCCGGCCACGCGCCCGGCGCATGGCGGGAATGGCGCCAGCCACGTCAACCTGGGCCATGACCCAGCCGCCGAAGACATCGCCGTTCTGGTTGAGATCCGCCGGCATGGGCACGACGCGCAAGGTGGAGTGCTTGCCGGGAAGGGTGATCTGGTCGAGGGCCATTTGTTGTCCAAAACGCTATGTATGTCGGGATTTTCCCGGAAAGCGGGCAGTTTTCATATACTCGCAGAAGTCACCTCACCCGCCAATCTCCGTCAGGCCCCTCCATGCGCCGTAGCACCGCCCTTCCCAAACCGCCCGCCGGACAACCTCTGCCGGAAACCCATGTGTGGCTGACCTTGCGCACGCTCTTCCCCTACCTTTGGCAATACCGTCTGCGCGTTCTTGCCGCGATGGCTTGCCTGATCAGCGCCAAGGTGGCCAATGTCGGGGTGCCACTGGTTTTCAAGGAGATGATCGACGGGCTGTCGGGCGGCGAGCAACTGCTTGCCTTGCCGATTCTGCTGCTCGTTCTTTACGGCACGCTGCGCTTTTCCACCTCGCTGTTTCAGGAACTGCGCGAAATCCTCTTCGCCCGGGTCACGCAACGCGCCGTCCGGCAGGTGTCGCTGGAAGTCTTCCGCCATCTGCACGCGCTGTCGCTGCGTTTTCATCTCGAACGGCAGACCGGCGGCGTGTCGCGCGATATCGAACGGGGCAGCCGGTCGATCTCCAGCCTGATTTCCTACACGCTTTATTCGATCCTGCCGACACTGGTCGAAATCGGCCTGGTTCTTGGCATCCTGCTCGTCAAATACGACATCGGTTATGTCGTCATCACGCTGATTTCCCTGGTCACCTACGTTGTTTTCACCATCAAGGTCAGCAACTGGCGCATCGACATCCGCCGCGCCGTCAATGAAAACGACTCGGCGGCCAACACGCGTGCGGTCGATAGCCTGCTCAACTACGAGACGGTCAAGTATTTCAACAACGAAGCTTGGGAAGCCCGCCGTTACGACGAACAACTGATCAAATGGGAAGAGGCGGCAACGCGCAGCCAGACGACGCTGGCTTTTCTCAATCTCGGCCAGCAGGCGATCATCGCGCTGGGTGTCACGGCCATGATGTGGCGCGCAGCGAGCGGCGTTGTCGATGGCCGGATGACCATCGGCGACCTCGTGCTGGTCAATGCCTTCCTGATCCAGCTCTACATGCCGCTCAATTTCCTCGGCATCGTTTACCGCGAAATTCGCCAGGCGCTGACAGATATCGAACGGATGTTCAAACTGCTCAACGAGAACCGCGAAATCGCCGATGCGCCGGATGCCCGCGACCTGCCAACCGGCCCCCTGCAGGTCAATTTCGACGCCGTCGAGTTCGCCTACGAGTCGAACCGGCAAATTCTGAAAAACCTGAGTTTTGCCATTCCTCCCGGCAAGACGGTGGCCGTCGTCGGTCATTCCGGGGCCGGCAAGTCGACGCTGTCTCGACTGCTTTACCGTTTCTACGACGTCACGGGCGGTGCCGTCCAGATCAACGGCCACGATCTGCGCGCCTTGAAGCAAACCAGCCTGCGTGCCGCCATCGGCATCGTCCCGCAGGACACGGTGCTGTTCAACGACACCATTTTCTACAACATCAATTACGGCCGCCCGGAAGCCAGTCGCGACGAGGTTTTCGCCGCGGCGCGGGCCGCCCAGTTGCACGACTTCATTGAATCCTTGCCGCTCAAGTACGAGACACGCGTCGGCGAGCGCGGACTCAAATTATCCGGCGGCGAAAAGCAACGTGTCGCCATTGCCCGGGCCCTGCTCAAGAATCCGCCGATCCTGATCTTCGACGAAGCCACTTCGGCGCTCGACTCGGCGACCGAACGGGCCATTCAAACGCAACTGGAACAAGTCGCCATTGGCCATACGACACTGGTTATTGCCCACCGATTGTCTACGGTCATGAATGCCGACGAAATCCTGGTCATGAACGAGGGGCGGATCGTCGAGCGCGGCAGCCATACCGCTCTGCTGGCCGCCGACGGCACTTACGCCCGGATGTGGACGCTGCAACAGCAGGAAGATCGCGACATGGAGCCGATCACGCCGTGAATGCAATGCGCGGCACAACATTGAGGCGAAACCGTGGCAACTGGTTGTTGCCACTGGTGACTTTCTTGTTGCTGGCCTTGGTGACGCTCGCGACTTGGCACTGGCAGCTGCGCCTGGAGACTCACGCCGAGGAACTGGCCAACAATCAGGAAAGCGCGGCGATTACGGCCGAGATTCGCGACCGCCTGAATCTGCACGGCCAGTTCCTCCGCTCGCTGCAGGCCTTTGCCACTGCGGCGCCGATGCAGGATCTGGCAACGTGGCGACGTTTTGCCAAGGCCATGGAAACCGAGGGCAGCCTGACCGGGATGTTTGCCTTCGCCTATGCCCCGGTTGTGCATGGCGACGCCGCAGAGTCATTTCAAAAATCGAGCAAAATTCCGGTTGACCGTAGCAGGCTGCGAATTTTCCCTAAAACCGACTCCCGGCTGGTCTTGCCGCTTGTCTTTATCGCACCGGAGTCGCCAGCCCTTCAAGCCGTGATCGGTTTTGACCTGTTGTCCGAGCCAACTCGCCGCGAAGCGATCAACCGCGCCATCCTTACCGGCAAAATCGCGATGACGGCACCCATCGAACTTCAGCCCGACAAAGGAAAAAAACGTCCGGGCTTCCAGATGGTCCAGGCCATCTTCCACGACCGCACCTTGACCAGCCGCCTCGACACGAACAAGCGCGCTTTCGCCGGCGTCGTCCTGACGGCTTATCGCTTCGACGAGTTCATGTCGTCCTTCAAGCTTCCCCTCGGCAGCCGCTTCGTGCTGCAAATCTTTGACGAATCACTGGCCGGAGACAGCGCCGAGGCTTCGGTCCCGACCCTGATCTACAACTCGGACCCCAGCCACAGCATTGGCGATGCACCTTTGCTGCATCACGAAATCGATTTTGGCGGCCGCAACTGGATTCTTCACTTTTATTTGAACAGCCATGCCAACAAAGGACTCGACACCCCGGCATTGGTTCTCTACGGCGGACTTCTGGGTAGCCTGCTGCTGGCGCTCCTCGTTCACCACCTTGCCACCCATCGAGAACGCGCTGAACGCTATGCACTCTCCCTGACACGAGAGCTGAGCGAGCACCGCGACCATTTGCAGGAACTCGTCCACGAGCGAACAGCCAGTCTCGAAAGCGCCTTGCAGCAGGCGCGCGCCGCCAGCCAGGCAAAATCGGAGTTTCTGGCCAACATGTCGCATGAGCTACGCACGCCGATGCATGCCATCCTCGGCTTTGTCGAACTCGGCAACCGACGCGCCGCGAATGCCAACGACCCCAGAATCACCCAGTACTTCCAGCGTATCGACCAAAGCGGGCAACGCCTGCTCACCCTGATCGATGAATTGCTCGATCTCTCGAAACTGGATGCCGGGCAAATGGCCTTGCACCCGATCACTTTCGACGTGCTTGCCTTGGTCAAGCAGGTCGGGGCACAGCTCGAATCGCTGCTGATCGATCGCAAGTTGCAACTCGATATCAGCAACCTGGCGGCGAGCACTCGCCTCACCGCCGACGAAGGCCGGATAACCCAGGTCATCTGCAACCTGCTCTCCAACGCCATCAAATTTTCACCGGAAGGCGGATGTATTCGCATCGAAATATCGGAAGCCAAACTCCCGGCGGGCCGGCGCGTCGAGGACAGCGGTTTGCAAACGGCACTGGCCATCAGCTTCATTGATCAGGGAATCGGCATACCAAGCGATGAACTGGAGCACATTTTCGAAAAGTTCGTGCAAAGTAGCGCCACCAAGAACGGGGCGGGTGGAACGGGACTCGGGCTGGCTATTTGCCGGGCAATTGTTGCCCAGCACCGTGGTACGATTGCAGCCCACAACAATCCAGGGCCAGGCGCCTGTTTCGTCGTCACCCTGCCATTGAACTGCTGGATGGAAAAATCGGGACAACATGACTAAGAAACGTGTCTTGCTGGTGGACGACGAAGAACTCAACCTGGAAATTCTGGTCGAGTATTTCGAAGGGGAAGATCCCTTCGTCCTGCAAACAGCAGACAGCGGCGAAGCCGCGTGGCAACTGCTACAACATCCGGAAAGCGATTTCAAACTTATCCTGCTGGACCGGATGATGCCAGGGCTGGACGGCATCGCCCTACTCAAAAGGATGAAGGGCGACCCGCGCCTCTCCGGCATCCCCGTCATCATGCAGACGGCCGCCAATTCCCCCGAGCAGATTCGCGAAGGTCTCGAAGCCGGCGCTTACTACTACCTGACCAAGCCCTACCGTCGAGACAGTCTGCTCGCCATCGTTCACGCGGCGCTGAGTGATGCCGAGGCACGTAACTCGCTTAGCCGGCAGTTGCACCAGCACATCAACTCGCTGCAGTTTCTCGACCGCGCTGAATTTTCAATCCGGACCGTCGATGAAGCAGCCCAATTGGCCTCGTTTATTGCGCACGCCTGCCCGAATCCCGAAGCTGCTGTGATGGGAATTTCCGAGTTGCTGATCAACGGGGTGGAGCACGGCAATCTCGGCTTGGCCTATGCCGAGAAAAGCATTTTGAAACAAGAGGATCGCTGGCACGAAGAGATCATCCGACGCGCCGCCCTGCCGGAAAATGCAGCCAAGGAAGTCCGCCTGAGCTATCACCGTCAGCCTGAAGCCATCACCCTTCGCATCTGCGACCAAGGCAGTGGATTTCCATGGCAAAACTATCTCGAAATGGACCCTGAGCGCGCCTTTGATCCCAATGGTCGCGGTATAGCAATGGCCCGCATGCTGAGCTTCAGCAGCATCACCTATGAGGGCAGCGGCAATATTGCCGTCGCCACCATTCGCTGTGGCAATGGAAACAATGGTGAGCATCAAACATGACTTCGATTTCAAGCAAGATGAAGGTACTGGCCGTCGATGACAACCGCACCAATCTGCACATTCTTCAGGTTTTCCTGAAGAAACTGGGGCACGACGTACTGCTGGCCGAGAACGGTGAAGAGGCCGTCCGCCGCTTTGCAGCCGAGTCCCCGGATCTGGTGTTGCTCGACATCATGATGCCGGTGATGGATGGGTTCGAGGCGGCACGCAGAATCAAGGCAATGCCGCGCGACCGCTGGACGCCGGTCATCTTCCTCTCAGCGTTGAATCGCGATGAAAATCTGGTTGAAGGCCTTGATGCCGGCGCCGACGACTACCTGACCAAACCGATCAATTTCGTTGTCCTCGAAGCCAAGCTTCGCTCGATGCAGCGTTCGCTGGCCATGCAACAGGAGTCCATCGACTCACTTCGGCGCGTACAAACCATTTCAGACAACGTGCTCGATGCCATTATCACCAGCGACGAATACGGCACCATGGTATCCGTCAACAAGTCCACCGAGCGTATCTTTGGCTGGACTTCCGATGAAATGGTAGGCAAAAACGTTTCCATGCTAATGCCGGAGCAGGAACGGTCGGCGCATGAGGTCCGAATCAGAGATCACGCCACGGACAGTTCGCCAAAGCCCATCGGCCTAGAGCGGGAACTCGAAGCTCAACACAAGGATGGTCACCGGTTTGCTGCGACAATGACCATCACGGAAATGGTGCTCGACAATCAGCGAATGATGGTCGGCGTCATCCGCGATATTTCTGAGCGCAAGCAAACGGAGCAAAAACTCCGCGAAAATGCCCGCCAGTTGCAGGACTATTACGACCAGACCCAAGCTGAACAACATCTCGCCTTGGGCCTGATGGAGAAGCAACTCCATCGCAAGGGCCTCCAGGACAGCCGTCTACGCTATACAGTCATCCCGGCCGAGAACTTCAGTGGCGACATCGTTGCCGCCAATCGCTCACCAGATGGACTTTTCTACGCCTTGCTCGCCGACGCCACCGGGCACGGCCTGACTGCAGCCATCAGCGTGTTGCCCGTGCTCGCGCTGTTCTACAGAATGACAAAGCTCAATCGGCCAATACGCGAGATTGTTCTTGAACTGAACTACCAACTAAAGGAGTCCATGCCTGTTGGGCGCTTCGTCGCCGTTACACTGGTTTGCCTCGACGAAACGAAAAAACAGGGCGACATCTGGGTTGGCGGCACCCCCGAAGCCTTCCTGTTCGACCGATGGGGAAGGATATCCCGCACCTTCCCATCGGCTAATCTTCCATTGGGGATCGTCGGCAATGACGAACTCGGCGGCAATCCCCAACATTTCGATTGGGCTGGAGAGAGCCAGTTAGTACTCTGCTCGGACGGCTTGCTTGAGGCGACCAACCCAGAAGGCATTCAATTTGGTGTCGAGGGGCTGATAACCGCTACCGCCAATACCTCGCCGACTGACCGCTTTGCCAAAATTGAGGCCGCGCTGGCGAGCCACCACAATAACGGCGTCGCTAGCGACGACATATCGCTAATGCTTATCGACTGCCCGTAAGCATCAGCAAAAAATACGGACAAAAAAAAGGCCGGAAATTCCGGCCTTTTTAACTACCGCTGCATTTAGGCAGCGGATTCTTCGATTTCCACAGCCTCGGTGGGCTCCGGACGGTCGACCAGTTCAACAAATGCCATCGGAGCATTATCGCCAACACGGAAACCACACTTCAGAATACGAAGGTAGCCGCCCGGACGGGTTGCATAACGCGGGCCGATTTCGGCGAACAGCTTGACCACGATATCGCGGTCGCGCAGGCGGTCGAAGGCCAGACGCTTATTGGCCAGCGTCGGGGTCTTGCCGAGGGTGATCATCGGTTCAACAACACGGCGCAGTTCCTTTGCTTTCGGCACGGTGGTCTTGATGGCCTCGTGCTTGAGAAGGGAAACGGTCATGTTGCGCAGCATCGCCAAACGATGGCTGCTGGTACGGTTTAGTTTGCGAAGTCCATTGCGGTGACGCATGGTTAATCCTTTCTATATTCTGCAGGCGTCCCTTGACTGCCCGGGAGGAAAAGGCTTACGCCTTTTCCAGACCGGCGGGCGGCCAGTTTTCCAGTTTCATGCCGAGCGTCAGACCGCGAGCGGCCAACACTTCCTTGATCTCATTCAGCGACTTGCGACCCAGATTCGGAGTCTTGAGAAGTTCATTCTCGGTACGCTGGATCAGATCGCCGATGTAGTAGATATTCTCAGCCTTGAGGCAGTTCGCAGAACGAACCGTCAATTCGAGATCATCCACCGGACGGAGCAGAACCGGATCAACCTGAGCTGGCTTTGAAGCCTCGGCCACAGGTGCGGTACCCTCCAGATCAGCAAAAACCGAAAGCTGTTCCATCAATACGCGAGCAGCGTAGCGAATGGCTTCTTCCGGCTCGACAACGCCGTTGGTTTCAATATCGACAATCAACTTGTCCAGGTCGGTACGCTGTTCAACGCGAGCGCTTTCGACAGCGTAAGCAACGCGACGAATCGGGCTGAACGATGCGTCAAGAACCAGCTTGCCAATTGACTTGGCATCGCCGAGATTGCGCATATTGCCGGGTACGTAACCACGGCCCTTCTCGACCTTGATCTCCATGGACAGCTTGCCGCCCGTGGAGAGGTGAGCGATTACGTGTTCCGGATTGATGATTTCCACGTCGTGCGGCAATTCGATATCGCCAGCACGAACTGGACCTTCACCTTCCTTGGCCAGCTTCAGGTTAACGACATCGCGATTGTGCAGCTTGAACACGATACCCTTGAGGTTGAGGAGAATGTCGACGACATCTTCCTGCACGCCATCAATGGTCGAGTACTCATGAAGAACACCATCAATACCAACCTCGGTCGGTGCATAACCAACCATTGAGGAAAGCAGGATACGACGCAGCGCGTTGCCAAGAGTATGGCCATAACCGCGCTCAAACGGCTCCATGACCACCTTGGCCTGCACGGGCGAAACGCTCTGCACGTCGATGATACGGGGTTTAAGAAGTCCACTGCTTTGCATGGGCTAGATCCTCTGCTCAGTGCTTACTTCGAGTAAAGTTCGATGACGAGACCTTCATTCAGGGTCGCCGGCAGTTCAGAGCGCTGCGGCATGGCCTTGAATGTGCCCTTGCCTTCCTTGACATCCACCGAAATCCACTCGGGGAAACCGCGGGACTCTGCAGCTTCCAGCGCAGCCTTGCAACGCAGGGAAGCGCGGGCACGATCGGTCAGCTGGACAACATCACCCGGCTTGACGATAAAGGAAGGAATATTGCAGCGCTTGCCGTTGACCAGAACGCCATTGTGACGAACGATCTGACGGGACTCGGTGCGGGAAGCACCAAAACCCATACGGTAGGCGACGGAGTCGAGGCGTGCTTCGAGCAATTGCAGGAGGTTTTCACCGGTCTGGCCCTTGCGACGGTCAGCTTCGGCAAACGTCTTGCGGAACTGGCCTTCGAGGACGCCGTAGACACGACGGATCTTCTGCTTGGCACGGAGGTGAACACCATAGTCAGACAAACGAGCGCCTGATTTTTGGCCGTGTTGGCCAGGAGCATACGAACGACGCTCAATGGCACACTTGTCGGTAAAACACTTTTCGCCCTTCAGGAACAACTTTTCGCCTTCGCGGCGGCACTGACGGCATTTCGGATCGAGATTACGAGCCACTTGTCTTTCTCCTTAGATGCGGCGCTTTTTGGGCGGACGGCAACCGTTATGCGGCACCGGCGTCACGTCGGAAATCGCGGTGATCTTCATGCCCAACGCGTTCAGAGCGCGGACCGAAGATTCACGACCAGGACCAGGGCCCTTGATGCGAACTTCCAGATTCTTAACGCCACATTCCTGAGCAGCCTTGCCAGCGGCTTCAGCAGCAACCTGAGCAGCAAACGGGGTGGACTTGCGCGAACCGCGGAAGCCGGCACCACCGGAAGTAGCCCAAGACAACGCATTGCCCTGACGATCGGTAATGGTGATGATGGTGTTATTAAACGATGCGTGAATATGGGCGATGCCCTCAGCAACGTTCTTTTTTACCTTTTTGCGAACTTTGGTAGCAGTCTTTGCCATGTTCTGTCCCTATCACTTCTTGCCAGCAATGGCCTTGCGCGGACCCTTGCGAGTGCGAGCATTGGTACGGGTGCGCTGACCGCGGCAAGGCAAGCCCTTGCGATGGCGAAGGCCACGGTAGCAACCGAGGTCCATCAGACGCTTGATGTTCATTGTGACTTCGCGACGCAGATCACCTTCTACGGTGAATTTGCCGACTTCGTCACGCAGACGATCCATGTCCGCATCGGACAGGTCTTTCATTTTGGTAGAACGAACGATACCGGCCGCGTCACAAATCTTCTGTGCGCGGGTACGGCCGATGCCGAAAATCGCGGTCAACGCGATCTCTGCATGCTGATGGTTCGGAATGTTTACCCCTGCGATACGGGCCATCGAATCACTCCACTATTTCAAAATTAACAAATGCCGACGCCAAAGCCATTAGCCTTGGCGCTGCTTGTGACGCGGGTCCTTGCAAATGACGCGAACGACACCCTTGCGACGGATGACTTTGCAATTGCGACACACGCGCTTAACTGAAGGATGCACTTTCATGTTTAACTCCTCGTCTGCGAGGGCTTGGAAGCAGCCGTGATTCCTTGCCCTGCGGTTTATTGCGTAGAGAACTCTTTTACTTGACCCGGAAAACGATCCGGGCCTTGCTTAAATCATATGGCGTCAACTGTACGGTCACTTTGTCACCGGGAAGAATGCGTATGTAATGCATTCGCATCTTTCCGGAGATGAACCCAAGCACAATATGGCCGTTTTCCAACTTGACCTTGAAGGTCGCATTTGGGAGATTTTCAACAACCTCCCCTTGCATTTCTATGTAATCCTCTTTTGCCATGAGCAATTACTTGATCATCGGTGCGCCTTTGAAATTTGCCTTCTTCAGCAAGCTTTCATACTGGTGCGACATCACGTAGGCCTGAACCTGCGACATAAAGTCCATGGTCACGACTACGATAATCAACAGCGAAGTGCCACCAAAATAGAACGGTACGTTCCATTTCAGGATCAAAAATTCCGGAAGCAGACAAACGACAGTGATGTAGGCGGCGCCGATCAGGGTCAAACGCATCAATATCTTGTCAATGTAGCGCGCTGTCTGCTCACCCGGGCGAATACCGGGAACGAACGCACCGCTTTTCTTCAGGTTATCCGCAGTTTCCTTGGAGTTGAACACCAAGGCGGTGTAGAAAAAACAGAAGAAGACGATCGCCGAGGCATACAGCATGACGTAAATCGGCTGTCCTGGCGACAAAGTACCAGCAACATCCTTCAACCAGTGCATCGACTCGCTAGCGCCAAACCAGTTGGCGACTGTGGCGGGGAACAGGATGATCGACGAGGCGAAAATCGGTGGGATAACGCCAGACATATTCAGTTTGAGCGGTAGATGCGAGCTCTGACCACCGTAAATCTTGTTGCCAACCTGGCGCTTGGCATAATTGACCAGAATCTTGCGTTGACCGCGCTCTACAAACACTACGAAGCCCGTCACCACCACAACCAGAACACAGATGATCAGTGCGGTCAGCGGATGCATGGCACCGGTACGAACCAGTTCAAGCAGTCCGCCAATGGCGTTTGGCAAGCCGGCAGCGATACCTGCGAAAATGATGATCGAAATCCCGTTCCCAAGACCGCGCTCGGTAATCTGCTCACCCAGCCACATCAGGAACATCGTACCGGTCAGTAGCGTCGACACCGTGGTCAGACGGAACATGAACCCAGGATCGTTAACCAGCCCAGCCTGCGCCTCGAGCGCGACAGCGATACCCAGCCCCTGAAAGAGGGCGAGAATCACGGTGCCATAGCGGGTATATTGCGTAATCTTGCGACGTCCGGCTTCACCCTCTTTTTTCAGGGCTTCGAGTTGCGGACTGGCAACACTCATCAGTTGCATGATGATCGAGGCCGAAATGTACGGCATGATCCCAAGTGCAAAAATGGTGAATCGCGACAAGGCACCACCCGAGAACATGTTGAACATGCCCAGGATGCCGCCCTGTTGCGAATTGAAGAGATCGGCCAGCGCGTTCGGGTCAATCCCAGGAACCGGAATATGGGCGCCAATGCGGTACACGACCAGCGCACCAAGCAGGAACCAGAGCCGGCGCTTGAGATCGCCGAACTTGCCACCCTTGCCAACGGTATTGGGATTTGCTGCCAACGTTCTAACCTTTCCCTGTCTTACTCTGCGACGACCGAGCCGCCGGCAGCTTCGATAGCAGCCTTGGCACCCTTGGTAGCGCCCACACCCTTAAGGACGACCTTGCGGGCGATGGCGCCAGATAGGATAACCTTGGCGGAGAGAGCGTCACCCGGAACGATACCGGCAACCTGCAGGGCGAGGAGATCAATCTCTTCAACCGGCAGACGCTCGAGGTCGGTCAGGCGAACTTCGTAGTTACGGGCACGGGTCAGCGAGTTGAAACCACGCTTCGGCAGGCGACGCTGCAAAGGCATTTGACCGCCTTCGAAGCCAACCTTGTGGAAACCGCCCGAACGGGACTTCTGACCCTTGTGGCCACGGCCGCAGGTCTTGCCGAGGCCGGAACCGATGCCACGACCGACGCGCTTGGCGGCCTTCTTGGAGCCTTCACCCGGCTTGATGGTATTCAGACGCATGGCTTAACCCTCAACCTTGACGAGATACTGAACCTTCTGGATCATGCCGCGCACGCACGGCGTATCCACCAGTTCAGAGGTGCTGTTCAGCTTGCGCAGACCCAGACCACGCACCGTGGCGCGGTGGTCCTGCTTGGTGCCGATGATGCTCTTGACGAGCTTCACTGTGATTTTCTTGTCAGCCATTTCCGATGGCGTATTGACCTTCGACAGACCGTCGATGGTGGCACGCACGATGTTGTAAGGATTGGTCGAGCCGTGCGCCTTGGCCACCACGTTGGTGACGCCGACGACTTCGAAGACAGCGCGCATGGCGCCGCCAGCGATGATGCCCGTACCTTCCGGAGCCGGCTGGATCATCACGGTGGTGGCGCCGTGACGGCCCATGACGGTGTGATGCACGGTGCCGTTCTTCAGGCTGACCTTGGCCATCTTGCGACGGGCCTCTTCCATTGCCTTCTGAGCAGCCACGGGCACTTCGCGGGACTTGCCCTTGCCCATGCCGATGCCGCCATCGCCGTCACCAACGACAGTCAGGGCTGCGAAACCGAGGATTCGGCCGCCCTTAACCACCTTGGTAACGCGATTGACCGCGACCATCTTTTCGCGCATGCCGTCATCACGCTCTTCAGCTTGCTGCGGCTTCTTGTTTCTTTCAGGTTTAGCCATTTTCTAACCTTATCCTTTCGCAGCGATCAGAACTTCAGACCGGCTTCACGCGCCCACTTGCTCGATGCCGGCGGCCTTTGCGCGCTCGGCAATCAGCTTACCCACCGAAGTGGCAGCAGCCTTGTTACCGCCGTTCGGGACGTCGTTGCGAACGTCCTTGTCCAGCGTGGAAGCCGAAGCCAGGACCTTACCGCCACAGGGCGAGATGATCTGGGCATAGATATGCTGATTCGTGCGATTGACGCACAGACGCACAGCCTTGAGTTCGGCGATTTTGGCCCGGGTTTGGCGGGAACGGCGCAAACGCGCTTGTTTCTTATTAAACATATGCCACCCTTACTTCTTCTTGGTTTCCTTGATAACCACCACTTCGTCCGAGTACCGAACGCCCTTGCCCTTGTAGGGCTCCGGCTTGCGGTATGCACGAACTTCGGCAGCGACCTGGCCAACCTGTTGCTTGTCGGCCCCCTTGATCAGGATTTCGGTCTGAGTCGGGCACTCGACTTTCACACCAGCCGGCATCTTGTGCGCGACGGGGTGCGAAAAGCCCAACGACAGATTCAGAACATCGCCCTGAGCCTGGGCGCGGTAACCCACGCCAACCAGCTGAAGCTTGCGCTCGAAACCTTTGGAAACACCGGTGACCATGTTGTTGAGGTTGGCACGCATGGTGCCCCACATGGCAGCAGCATTAGCAGCACCATCAACCTTGGAAACCTGAACGTTCTGACCTTCAACGGAAATCGTGACAGCAGGATGAGTAATTGCTTTCAAGGTACCCAGCGGGCCCTTGACGGTAATTTGCTCACCAACCGAGACTTCAACACCGGCCGGCAGAACGATGGGATTTTTACCAATACGCGACATAGATATCCCCTTACGCCACGATGCAAAGAACTTCGCCGCCGACCTTGCTGGCGCGAGCCTTGCGATCAGTCAT
>VIKE01000117.1 GCA_008080565.1 Rhodocyclaceae bacterium
CCTGCTCTTCGCCGAGCGCGTCGCCAAGTTCGTCAAGTCCAACGCCATCGTCTTCTGCGGCAACGGCATGACGCTCGGCGTCGGGGCAGGACAGATGAGCCGCGTCGATTCGACCAAGATCGCCAGCATCAAGGCCCAGCACGCCGGCCTCGACCTCAACGGTTCGGTCGTCGCCTCGGATGCCTTCTTCCCGTTCCGTGATGGCGTCGAGGTGCTGGCTGCGGCCGGCGCCAAGGCTGTCATCCAGCCGGGTGGTTCGATGCGCGACGAGGAAGTCATCGCCGCCGCGGACGAGCATGGCTTGGCCATGGTGTTCACCGGCGCTCGCCACTTCCGCCACTGAAAGGCAGTCGGGAGTCGTTAGTAGCGAGTCGCTAGCAAAACCGCTCATCACAGACCGCTCCCGACTAATAACTTATAACTAGGAACTAGGATCTCCCCATGAAACTACTGGTAATCGGTTCCGGCGGCCGCGAGCACGCCATGGCCTGGCGCCTGGCCCAGACCCAAGGCATGCAGAAGGTGTTCGTTGCCCCGGGCAATGCCGGCACGGCACGCGAACATGAGCTGGAAAACTTGAACATCACCGATCCGGAAGCTCTGGCTGATTTCGTCGAGCAGAACAAGGTTCATCTCACCGTCGTCGGCCCGGAAGCGCCGCTCGCCGCTGGCATCGTCAACATCTTCCGCGCCCGTGGCCTGAAGATTTTTGGCCCGACCAGGGAAGCTGCCCAGCTCGAATCGTCCAAGGACTTCGCCAAGCGCTTCATGGCCCGCCACAACATTCCGACGGCTGGTTTTGAGACTTTTTCCGAGTCGACCGCAGCACACGCCTACATCGACAAAAAAGGTGCACCAATCGTCATCAAGGCCGATGGTCTGGCCGCCGGCAAGGGTGTCGTTGTCGCCATGACCCTTGAAGAAGCTCACGCCGCCATCGACGACATGCTGTCCGGCAACAAGCTCGGCGATGCTAGCGCCCGCGTCGTGATCGAGGATTTCCTTGATGGCGAGGAAGCCAGCTTCATCGTCATGGTCGACGGCAAGAATGTGCTGGCCCTGGCCTCCAGCCAGGACCACAAACGCATTTTCGACGGTGACCAGGGCCCAAACACAGGTGGCATGGGTGCCTATTCCCCGGCGCCGTGCGTCACGCCGGAAATACACGCCCGTGCCATGCGCGAAATCATTCTGCCGACCGTGCGCGGCATGGCCGCCGACGGCATCCCGTTCACCGGCTTCCTCTACGCCGGCCTGATGATCGGCAAGGACGGCTCACTGAAGACACTCGAATTCAACTGCCGCATGGGTGACCCGGAAACACAGCCGATCCTGATGCGCCTGAAGTCCGATTTCGTCGACCTTCTTGAACACGGCATCGACGGCACGCTGGATCAGGTCGAAGCCGAGTGGGATCGCCGCATTGCGCTGGGCGTCGTGCTGGCTGCAGCGAACTATCCGGACACCCCGAAGAAGGGCGACGTCATTCAGGGCCTGCCGGCGGGCAACAGCTTCGGCGACGATGCACACGTTTTCCACGCCGGCACTGCTGAGCAGGATGGCAAGGTGGTCACCAATGGCGGTCGCGTACTGTGCGTCACAGCGCTCGGCGAAAACGTCAAGCTGGCCCAGAAACGTGCCTACGAGGCCGCTGTCCAGATCAGCTTCGATGGCATGCAGTTCCGCAAGGATATCGGCTACCGGGCAATCTCCCGCTAAGGCATCAGGGCGATGACGCCATGGTTCGGCAGCAGTCTGAAAATGCGGATTGCCGTCGTATCGGTTCTGCTGTTTCTAGCCGGCATCAGCCTGATTACCTTTTTCGCCACCCGCATCCTGCATGACGACATGCAGGAAGTTCTGTCCAACCAGCAACTGACCGCGGTCAATTACATTGCCCGGGATATCGATGCCAAGCTGACGTTACGACTGGAAAGCCTGAAGCGGGTCGCGCTGAACATGCCGGAAGAACTGTTCAGCGACCCACCGGCGATGCAGACATGGCTGGAAGACCGCAAAGCCATCCACACCCTGTTTCCGATCGGCTTGATGGTAATCCCGCCCGATGGCGGGCCAACAATCGGCGAGGCCCCGCGCCTGAAAACCCGGCCGAAATCCTTTGGCGACCGTGACTGGTTTATCGGGGCGACGACCACCCGCCAGCCCTTCATCAGCAGACCCCTGACCACCCGGGCAACCGGAGAACCGGCACTGGTCATGGCCATTCCGGTTTTCAACAACCAACAAAAACTGCTCGGGATTCTCGCCGGCATTGCCCCGCTCGCCGCACCGGGCTTTCTCGACCTGATTCTTGGCACCAACCCCGGGAAAAATGGCAGCTATCAGCTCATTGATCCGCAACACCGGCTCTTTGTGCTGGCCTCGGAGGTCAATCAAGCCGTAACGCCGATGCCCAACACCGGCGATGACCTGGTGCTGGATGCTGCGGTCAACGGCCTGCGCGGCATCAAAATCATTCGCAACGCAGCCAGCCAGGACGAACTGGTCGCCGCCGCCGAAGTGCCGCGCACCAACTGGCTGCTGGTCGCCCGACAACCGACCGACGATGCCTTCGAGCCAGTCTCCAACACGTTGCGTAATACGCTTCTGATCACCGCCCTGCTCTCGTTGCCAAGCATCATTGTCCTGCTCGCCGTACTCAATCGACTCCTCAGGCCAATCGCCCTGCTCGCCCGCGAACTCCACGAAATGGCCGAAGGCAAGCGCCCGATGCAACCGGTGGCGACCCATACCGCCGACGAAGTAGCCGACGTCGGACACAGCTTCAATCGGCTGCAGGACCGCTTGCAGGAGCAGGAACAGCGTCTCGCTGAAATGGCCCACCATGACATGCTGACCGGCCTGCCGAATCGCCGGCTGATTGACGAACGACTGGAAAACGAGCTGCACCGGATTCAGCGCAACCACCTGGGCCTGGCCCTGCTTTTCCTTGACCTTGATGGCTTCAAGCCGGTTAACGACACGCATGGCCATGGCATCGGCGACCGCGTGCTGGCCGAAATTGCCCGCCGCCTGCAGGCCATCGTTCGCGATGTAGACACTGTCGCCCGCCTCGGCGGTGATGAATTCCTGATCCTGCTCACCGATACGGAAAAGCCACAAAAAGCTGCTGAGCGGGTTGCCCAGAAATGCATCGCTGCCCTGTCCGAAGCCATCGTCATCAACGACCTGTTGATTCATGTCGGCGTTTCGATCGGCATTGCCACCTGCAGCGCCGAACAGGCCGTGACGACGACCGTCAAACAACTGGTCAGCCAGGCCGATAACGCGATGTACCGGGCCAAGGCGGCAGGTCGAAACCGCTACGAACTGCAGTTGCCGGCCAACCCTCCAACAGATTCCTGAAAACACAAAAATGAGCATCGACACCGCCCAGCTGAAAACCTTTTTCACCGGCCTGCAAGCCAGTATCGTCGCCGAACTCGAAGCTTTCGACGGCCAGGCCTTCCGCACCGATTCATGGGAGCGCCCGGAAGGCGGCGGCGGCATTTCGCGGCTGATCGAGGAAGGTGGTTTCTTCGAGCGCGGCGGCGTCAATTTCTCGCACGTCACCGGCCAATCGCTGCCCGCTTCGGCCACCGCCGTCCGCCCGCAATTGGCCGGGCGGGCCTGGGAGGCGATGGGCGTTTCGCTCGTTCTCCACCCGCGCAATCCGTACTGCCCGACGGCGCACATGAACGTGCGCTGCTTCGTCGCCCGCAAGGAAGGCGAAGAGGATGTCTGGTGGTTTGGCGGCGGCATGGACATGACGCCTTATTACGGTCAAATGGAGGATGTAGTCCATTTCCACCAGACCTGCAAGGATGCGCTGGCACCCTTCGGCGACGAGGTCTATCCGAAATACAAGAAGTGGTGTGACGAGTATTTCTTCCTCAAGCACCGCAACGAGCCGCGCGGCGTCGGCGGGGTGTTTTTCGACGACCTCAACGAAGGCGGCTTCGAACGCTGTTTCAACCTCACCCAGTCGGTCGGCAATGCTTTCACCAAGGCCTATCTGCCGGTATTGGCCAAACGTCGCGACACGCCCTACGGTGAGCGCGAACGCGATTTCCAGGCCTACCGCCGAGGACGCTACGTTGAGTTCAATCTGGTCTGGGACCGCGGCACGCTGTTCGGCCTGCAATCGGGCGGCCGTACCGAGTCGATCCTGATGTCGCTGCCACCGATCGTAAAATGGCGCTACGACTGGCAACCGGAAGCCGGCACGCCAGAGGCCGAGCTCTACGAAGTCTTCCTCAAACCGCAGGACTGGGCTGTTTAGGGTCGAGATTGAGGATCGAGTTGTTAGCTAAAACTCGATCCTGATTTCTACCTGGCGTCGAGCAGCGCGCTGGCCCGGTAGTGTTTGTTGGCTTCTTCGGCCCGGTCGAGCTGGTCGAACAGCCGGGCCAGTTCGAGGTGTCCCTGCTGCGACGGCTCGACCGACAGCGAGGCCTCCAGATAACTTTGCGCCTTGCCCCACAGTCGCTGGCGGATGCACATGCGGCCCAGCGCCTTGAGCAGGCGGGCATCGTCGGGATGCTGCCGTAACCAGCCTTCGGCCTTGGCGATGCGGGCGGTCTGCTCGCTGTGGGTCAGGCGTCCGTAAATGGCCACCAGCTCGGGTTGCCACTCTTCGTTGTCGACGGCATCGAGCACCGACTCGATCAATTTCTGCGCCTCGACCTCGGCGCCCTGCCCAACCAGCGCCCGCGCCGCAGCGAGGGCGACGCGACGACCGCGTTCGTCTTCGGGCACCGTGCGCAAATAGGCCGTCAGCTTGCCCTGATCGGCGACGCGTTTGGCAATGTTGCCCAGATGGGCCTGCGTGCGGATTTCGCGGACGACTTCAACCGGCAGCGCATCGCGCTTGACCAGTTGCCGGGCCAGCTTGAGCACGCCATCCCAGTCGCCGACACCCTGACGGGCGCGCAACTCGAGACGCAGCGCCGCGATGTGGCGACCCTGCTTGCCCTGCAGTTTTTCGAGGGCGGCCAATGCGACATCAAATCGGCGGGCTTCGTTGGCCATTTCGGCATCAAGCATCAGGGTCGCCGCCTCGGTACGCGGGTCGTCGGTCTTGGCGTGTTCCAGCCAATATTGCTGCTTTTCCGGCTCGCGCATGCGCTGGGCGGCGCGGGCGGCGATCAGGGCCGAGAGGCCGGGGGCCGTTCCGGCGCCGTGGGCTTCGCTGGCTTTTTTCAGCGCCTGGCCGAAACGGCCTTCAAAGAGCAGACGAACAGCGTCCTGAAAAACCAGCCCGGCGCTTTCACGCTGGCGCTGGGCGCGGTATTCACGGACGCGTTTGGGCAAGCCAAAGGTTACCGCCAACGCCCGCGTGCCGGCGTAAAGCACGAAGAACAGGGCGAGCAGCGCGATGATGAAGAGATTGAGCGAAACCTCGGCCCGCCACGGCGGGAAAACCACCAGCACGTAGCCATCGTTATAGCGGGCGCCGAGCGCGACGGCAACGGCCAGCCCGCACAGGGCGACAATCCAGAACAGTCCTCTCACCGCTTTTCCTTGCCCGGACGCAGGTTGCGCAAGGCCGCCTGGCTATCGTTGAGGGTCGGCAGCTCGACATTGATTTCGCTCGCCGTCATCTGGCGCAGCGTGGTCTGCGCCGTCTGGACGGCCTTGTCGTTCGCTTCGAAATGGCGGTTCAGCATGTCCTGGGCGACTTTGAGTTCGTTGCGGAAGGTCCATTGATCGCGCGCAAACAGGGCGAGGCGGGCATTGAGCAAGCGCAGCTTGAGATTCTCACGGAGCAAGTAGCCTTGGCCGGGCGCCAGCAGTGCCACATCCTCGCGGTCAAAGCGCTGGATACGAATCAGGCCTTTCATTTCCTGCCAGATGGCGCCACCGGTACGCTGCCACCAGGTTGTCGACTCGGCAGCCTTTTCATTTTCGGCCGTTTTTTCCGGTCGACCGTGGGAAACCAGCGGCAGCTTGTCGACGCCGACCAGCACTTGTTCCAGACGCAGGCTGATGCCCGGCATATCGACGAAAGGCAGGGCATTGAGGCGGGCCAGATCCTTGGCTAGCGCCTTGCGCAGTGCCAGGTGAGCCGGACGATCGAGGCGGGCCAGTTGGGCATCGGCAGTCTGCAGCGCGAGCACGGCAACCGGCAGATTGCCGGCCAGTTGCAACTGCTGCCCGGCCAGAACGATGGCCTGTTCGACTTCAATCAGGGCAAGTTCTTCGCGGCTGCGCGCGATGTCCTGATACAGAGCCTGCAGGGTCGCCGACTGGGCCTGGAATTCAGCGATCTTGCCATCGACCGCGCCGAGGCGGGCCTGCAGTGCTTCAACCTGCTCGCGCGACAGTTTCTGGGCACCGCGATCTTCCTTGTTGGCGGTGTCGAACTCGGCCAGTTTCTGGCTGAGTTCCTGCTGGACATCGACCAGCCGCTGGCGGGTTTCGAACCACTGCCAGCCAGCCAGCGCCAGCGCAGCAATGGCCACGAACAGCCACGGGCTGGTCCGCTTAGCGCGCGGCGCCGGGAGGTAGGTCATCGTCGTCGGGGAGGGATTTTCGTTTTCGGGCATCATGCCGGCCAATTATAAGCAACTAAGCCGGCGAGGGTGCCGGCGTCGGCTGCTTCGGTGAGGAGAATGTTGCTTAAACCCAAAGCCCGAGCGTTT
>VIKE01000118.1 GCA_008080565.1 Rhodocyclaceae bacterium
GAGTTGCTGGTCAAGATTGGCGACATGGTCGAACGTGACGACAATATTCTGACGCTGGAAACCGGCAAGGTGGCGCTGGATATACCCAGCCCGCACGCCGGCCGGGTGGTTCAAATTCACGTCATAGAGGGCGATACAGTCGCCGAAGGGGCCCTACTGGTAACTCTGGAATCAGTTTGAGCAGCGCCCTCGGGAAGCTGGAATCGCCCCCTCCCCTTACTTTGGGAGATCGACCTCCATGGCGTTGCGTACTTCGCGCACGCCGCGCACCCCGCTGGCGAGGTCCAGGGCCCGGCGCAGCGCATGTTCGTCGGGCACGGAGCCGCCGATGGTAACGACGGCGGATTTGGCGAGGATGCGGAACTGCGAGCCGGCCAGGCCGATATCAGTGCGCAATAGGGTTTCGACCTTGTCCACGAGCGCCGCATCCTGTGCTTCGGTATTGGCGAGCATGGCGGCCAGCACTTGCGGATCATCGGTGGCAAAGGCAGAAAGGCCAAGGCCGGCAAAGGTAGCGGCGGCGGTCAGGCAGGCGACCATAAGGTGACGTTTGAACATGGCTATTCCCTTTTATTGTTGATTGCCATTAGCCTAATGCGAAGTCCGTGCCAATAAATTATTGTTTATTTTAATCAATTGCTTACGATTTATTTGCGTTGGTGGCGACTGGCACTCCGTCGTGCGGGAACGACAGTATTTTTGACTCGTGCTGCAATCACCAGGAATGTCAGCGCTATTTTCTAGGGGGCTACTGCCTTTTCTCCACCTGACGGCGGGCCATCCCCTTCGCTGCGGAACATGGCTGGCGTCAGATCGTGTTTCTGCAACAGGCGGTAGAACTCGGTCCGGTTGCGTTCGGCCAGGCGGGCGGCGTCGGCGACGTTGCCGTCGGTCAGCTTGAGGAGCTGGACGAGATAGTTGCGCTCGAAACGCTGCTTGGCTTCGGCGTAGTTGAGGGCATCCATGACCGGCACGCGCAGGGCGCGCTGGACGAGGGTGAGCGGGATAAGCGGCGTCGAGGTCAGCGCGCAGCTTTGTTCGACGACGTTGAACAGTTGCCGCACATTGCCCGGCCAGGCAGCCGTGGCCAGCGCCTCAAGTGCTTCGGGGGCGAAACCATTGACCGGCTTGCCGTATTTGCCGGCGAGGAGCTGGACAAAATGCAGGGCGAGCAGCGGAATGTCCTCCCGCCGCTCGTCGAGACGCGGCAGGTTGAGCGACACAACGTCGAGGCGGTAATAAAGGTCTTCGCGGAACTGGCCCTGAGCCATGGCAAGATCGAGGTCGCGATGGGTCGCCGAGAGCAGGCGGACGTCGACCGCCTCGGCCTTGGTCGTGCCGACCGGCCGGACGACGCGTTCCTGCAGCACGCGCAGCAGCTTGACCTGGAGGGCGAGCGGCATGTCGCCGATTTCGTCGAGGAACAGCGTACCGCCGTTGGCGGTCTGGAACAGGCCGACACGACTGGCGCCGGCACCGGTGAAGGCGCCCTTGGCGTGGCCGAAGAGTTCGGATTCGAGCAGTTGTTCGGGAATGGCGCCGCAGTTGATGGCGACGAACGGCCCCTTGGCGCGTGGACTGGCGCGGTGGATGGCGCGAGCCAGGACCTCCTTGCCGGTGCCGCTTTCGCCACGGATCAGCACGCTGGCGTCGGAGGCGGCGACCATGCGCGCTTCGGCCATCAGTTCGGCCATCTTGCTGCTGCGAAAAACCACGCCCTCCATCCAGGCGTCGTCGCCCTTCCCCGCGGCGCGCGGTTCGTCACCCGGGTGCGAGGTGGGCGCCGAGAGTTGCAGGGCGCGGTCGATCTTTTCGAGCAGGATCTGGCTGTCGAAAGGCTTGGTCAGGTAGCCGAAAACGCCGCGCGAGGTGGCGGCGACGGCATCGGGAATATTGCCGTGGGCGGTAAGCAGGATGACCGGCAGCGTTGGCCTGGTCCGGCGGATTTCTTCGAACAAGGCCAGGCCGTCCAGCCCGGGCAGGCGAACATCGCTGACGACAACGCGTGGCGGATCGACGGCAATCTGGCCCAGCGCCTGCTCGGCCGAGCCGACGGCGGTAATGCGGAATCCCTTGGCGCGCAGGCGCATGGTCAGCAGCTTGAGGATATCTTCGTCGTCATCGACCACCAGTACGTGTGCGCCGGCCATCACCGTTTGCCTCCATTCGGGCTGATCACGCGGGGACGCGGAATCAGCGTTTGTTCGATATTGGCCAGGCTGTCGAGTTTTTCCTGCAGCTCGGCGGTCTTGCGCTGGCTATCTTTCAGTTGTTGGTTCAATAACAAGCCCTGTTTTTCCAGCTGGCTTTCGAGCTTCATGCGTTCCTGATAGTTGTCGGCAAGCTGCCGGGCCAGAGGGTGGAAAGAAACCGCCGCCGGTTCAGTCGACTTGAGCACGCCTTCGAGTAGCGCCAGCCCCTTGCCGAGATCAAGCTGGACGCGCGGATGGCCGAGCAGCAAGGCCATCCTGACCTGCGTGAAGGTCGTCTGCGGCACGGTAGCCAGCACCGAGCGTTCGCGTCCAAGCTCGGCCGGCGTCATGCGCGACAGGCTCTGGTTATAGAGCAGCGCAGCTTCCGGCGTGGTCTCCTCCAGATGCATTTTCCTGGCCAACGGGCCGGAGGCGCAGCCTGCTACGGTCAACCCGAAAAAAAGGCCAAAAATGAAAACCGCCAGGCGGCGGGAACACGTCGGGAATCTACTGCTCATCAGGTATTTCCACACAAAAATGGGCGCCCGCAGCTTGCGGGAGGAGATACACCGTGCCGCCCATCGCCCGCACCAGCTCGCGCACGATGGAGAGACCGACGCCGCTGCCCTGGCGTGGCGCCGGTGGCGAACGCTGGCCCTGGACAAAGGGCTCGAAGATGCGTTGCCGATCCTCTTCGGCGATGCCCGGCCCCTGATCGATACACTCAAAGCGCCAGAGACCTTCTACGTGGCTGACCGAGAGGCGGATTTCGCCGTTCTCGGGGCTGAAATCAATGGCGTTGGATAACAGGTTGTCGAGCACCACCGTCATTTTCTCGGCATCGAGCATGGCCGTTTCCTGGGAGGACTCGATGATGATCTTCAACTGCCGCGACTGGCTGTGCAGTTCGCGGCGCTGGGCGACGTTGCTCAGCAGTTTACGCAGCCGGGTCGGGGCAATTTGCAGGCGGCGCGCCTCGAAGGCGGCGGCATTGAGCGTCAGCAGGCTCTCGATCTGCTGCTGCAAGCTGATCACGTTGTGCTGAAGGATATCGACCACCTCGCGCTGCCCTGCCGCGAGCGGCCCGGGGACTTCCTCGCGCAATAGCGAAACGCCCTCCTTCAGCGCCGTCAGCGGGGTTTTGAGTTCGTGCGAAACATGGCGCAAGGCCCGCTCGCGGTCCGCCTCCAGCTCACCCAGCCGCTGGCGCAACCAGTCCAGGCGCTTGCCAAGCTGGCGCAAATCGGCCGGGCCGCCGACCGTGATCGCTTCGTCGAAGCGGCTGGCCCCCAGCCGGATGATCGCCTGCTCCAGATGGCGCACCGGCCTGACCAGCCACCAACCCATGGCCAGGGCGACGAGCAGTGCGCCACAGAGGGCCAGGGCGATGCGCCCGCCAAGGCGCAGCCGGTTGGTTTCGAGATCTTCCAGCGACTTGCGATTCTGCGCCTCGACCCAGCGTTGCCCGGCCTGCTTCAACAGCCCGTCGAGCTCGGCCATGCGAGCCAGCAGGGGAATGATCTCGGCTTGCGGAATATTCTGATCAAGACCGCTGCGCAACGCCTCGGCCACCATCCGCCAGCCGCCAAGCAGAGGCAGGAGCGGTTCGGCGGCCAGCGTATCGAGCCGATCGACAACGGCCAGCGACTGGCTGAGGTGTTCGTCAAAGCGCTGGCGAAAAACCGGATTGTCGAGCACCAGATATTGCCGCGCGCTGCGTTCGATATCGACTGTGCGCTCGCCAAGCTCCTGAATCGACGCCGTCAATTGAATGGCTTGCTCGCTGCTCCGCCGGCTCTGATCGACCAGCCGCTCGACAACCAGCCAGCTTTGCACCGCCGCGCCGCCGAGCAGCAAAACGATCAGGGCAAAGCCAAGCAACATCCCCTGGCGAAAGGAAATTCGATTCATCGGCGCCCTATGTCTAAAAACTGAAGTTTAAACCGCCATGTCAGCGAGCAAGAACGAAGACCCTGCTCAAAAACGCGCTTCACAGCACCCGAAATACACATTTTATTTTATTAATATCAATAACTTATAAAGTTGTCGCAATTTAACGACAAGCATATCGACTAGATTAACTGCCTTTCGCGGCAAAACCAAAAATACCTGTCGCAATTTCACGACAGATTGCGATTCCAAATCACGATCCAACTTTAAAACATAACCGCAATACACTGATTTAACGAATATTTAATTACATGGCACGCTTATCGCAATGGAGTTCTGGTCAAGCACTCATCGCAACCTCAGAACGGGAGTCACCATGTTCAACAAACCGATCCTCAACAACCGAAATGACGCCATCACCCGCAAGGAGGTCAATAACATTCTGGGCAGCACCAGCGCCCCCCTCAAGTCTCCGGCAACGGAAACCAGCGCAGCGCCAACTTCAGCCGCTGCCGCGCCGGTCGCCCAGCCGGAAAAAACCGAATCGATGGCTGAAAACGTCATGGGCGCCCGCCTGATCGTCGGCCCCGACGTCAAACTGAAAGGCGCAGAAATTCTCGATTGCGACACGCTGGTCGTCGAAGGGCGCGTCGAGGCCACGATGGATAGCCGGGTTATCCGCATCGCCGAAAATGGTTCGTTCTCGGGCAAGGTCAGCATCGATATCGCCGAAATTCACGGCAGCTTTGAAGGCGAGCTGACCGCCCGCTCGCAACTGATCATCCACGCCACCGGCAAGGTCACCGGCAAGATCCGCTACGGCAAGCTGGTCATCGACGAAGGCGGCGAGTTGTGCGGCGACATCAACGCCCTGTCGGCCGAAAAGCCGACACCGTTTCACCTCCGTGACGAACCGGTCAAAGCGCTTAGCGCCATTGGCGGTTGATTCCATTATTTATTGATCATAGAATGTCATCTATGCAGAACGTCATACCTTCGAGCTCGAGGCTCCTTCCCGGTTTCATGTCAGCGTCAATGCTGCCAGACCAGCTTGGCACGTCGCTGGGCTCTGGTGAGGCTTTTGAACCGCCGGAGATCAAGGTTGCCCCGGCTGTCACTTACCATCAGCATCGTGCCTGCAGCGCTCTGGTACGCCGCATGTACGCCTGGCGCGGCTACCGGGTTTCGCCACCGCGGCAACTGATCGAAGACCCGAATCACGCCACGCTGGGTGCCTGGATGGATGGCGAACTGGTAGCGACACTGACCGCCTCCCGGGATTCCACGACCGGACTGCTCGCCGACAATCTCTACGCCGAAGAGTTGGCCGCCCTGCGCAAGCCCTCCCGTGTCATCAGCGAAGTCACCCGACTGGCTGTCGATACGGACTGCCACGACCCGGAAATTCTTAAGTCGCTTTTCCGGTCAAGTTACCAATATGCCCGGGCGATTTTCGGGGTGACCGACGTGGTGATCGAAGTCAATCCGCGCCATGCTTCGTATTACCGCCGGGAGTTCGGGTTCTCGCAGATCGGCACGGTACGTACCTGCCCCCGGGTTGATGCGCCGGCCGTGCTGCTGCATCGTCCGCTCGGCAATCTTCACATCTAGTTTCCGCCTTCCTCAACCCAAATGGCCAGCCCCCGAGCTTCGGGAGGCTGGCCATTTGCCTTGAAGGGCCGTAGACTCGCGCATCATTAATATTTACGACTACAGGTAGGCTCAATGGCTCAATACGTAATGTCCATGCTGCGCGTCAGCAAGATCGTCCCGCCCAAGCGGCAGATCATCAAGGATATTTCCCTCTCCTTCTTCCCCGGCGCCAAGATCGGCCTGCTCGGCCTGAACGGCTCGGGCAAATCGACCGTGCTCAAGATCATGGCCGGTGTGGACAAGGAATACGACGGCGAAGTCCAGCACCTGGCCGGCGTCTCGATCGGCTACCTGCCGCAGGAACCGCAGCTCGACCCGGCCAAGACGGTCAAGGAAGAAGTCGAGTCGGCGCTCGGTGAAGTCATGCAGGCCCAGGCCAAGCTCGACGAGGTCTATGCCGCCTACGCCGATCCGGAAGCCGATTTCGACAAACTGGCCGAAGAACAGGCCCGCCTCGAAGCGATCATCTCCACCGCTGGTTCCGACACCGAAGCGCAGATGGAACTGGCCGCCGACGCCCTGCGCCTGCCGCCCTGGGAGGCCGTGATCGGCAATCTCTCCGGCGGTGAAAAGCGCCGCGTCGCGCTGTGCAAGCTGCTGCTCGCCAAGCCCGACATGCTGCTGCTCGATGAACCAACCAACCACCTCGATGCTGAATCCGTCGAATGGCTCGAGCAGTTCCTTGTCCGCTTCCCGGGCACCGTCGTCGCCGTCACTCACGACCGCTACTTCCTCGACAACGCGGCCGAGTGGATTCTCGAACTCGACCGTGGCCACGGCATTCCGTACAAGGGCAACTACTCGTCCTGGCTGGAACAGAAGGAAGCCCGCCTGGAAACGGAAAACAAGCAGATCGACGCCCACATGAAGGCGATGAAGCAGGAACTGGAAAGGCCCGTCAGGCCAAGTCCAAGTCCCGCCTGGCCCGCTTCGAGGAGCTGTCCAGCCAGGAATACCAGAAGCGCAACGAAACCCAGGAAATCTTCATTCCGGTCGGCGAGCGCCTGGGCGACAAGGTCATCGAGTTCAACGGCGTCACCAAGTCGTTTGGCGACAAGCTGCTCATGGACAACGTCAGCTTCAATATCCCGCCCGGCGCCATCGTCGGCATCATCGGCCCGAACGGCGCCGGTAAATCGACGCTGTTCAAGATGATCACCGGCCAGCAACAGCCGGATTCCGGCGAAGTCGTCGTCGGCCCGACGGTCAAGATGGCCTACGTCGACCAGTCACGCGATTGCCTGGACGGCTCGAAGACGGTTTTCGAAGAACTGGCTCAAGGCAGCGACATCCTGCAGATCGGCAAGTTCGAAATGCCGTCGCGCGCCTATATCGGCCGCTTCAACTTCAAGGGCGCCGACCAGGGCAAGCAGGTCGGCAATCTGTCCGGCGGCGAACGCGGCCGTTTGCACCTGGCCAAGACGCTGATGACCGGCGGCAACGTCCTGCTGCTCGACGAACCGTCGAACGACCTCGACGTCGAAACCCTGCGCGCGCTGGAAGATGCCCTGCTTGAGTTCCCCGGCTGCGCCATG
>VIKE01000119.1 GCA_008080565.1 Rhodocyclaceae bacterium
AGAATACCGGCCTGTCACGCCGGGGGTCGCGGGTTCGAGTCCCGTCCACTCCGCCAACTTCTTGAAGACCAGCCCAGGCTGGTCTTTTCAGTTAACCTGCGAAAAATGGACTTTCCCCACCGGGGTATAATCGCCGGCTTAGTCGACTCGTCAGTGCCAGGAGCCCAATTCATGCAGCATCGCAGCGTCCTGTCGCTTGTCCGCCAAATCTTTGCCGCAACGCTTGGCGCAGCACTGTTGACGCTTTCTGCTCCTGTGCTGGCCGAAGACATGGAGGGAGCGAGCTTCCCCTCGCTGAGCATGCCGTCACTGGCCGAACCGGGTCTGGTAGCCGACGACGTATTGACCGTGCACGAAATACACATGGCGCCACAGTTACCGGGCAGCATCGACCTGACGGCTCATTCGACCAACCTGTGGGAGCGCATCCGCAACGGATTCGCGATGACCGACCTCAACGATGATCTGGTCCTTTATTACCAGCAGTGGTACCAGAATCGTCCCGATGCATTGCGCCGGATGGTCACGCGCAGCCGCCCCTACCTGCACTACATCGTCGAGGAACTCGAGGCGCGCGGCATGCCGACGGAACTGGCCCTGCTGCCGATGGTGGAAAGTTCGTTCAACCCGAACGCCTACTCGCCGGCGCACGCGGCCGGCCTGTGGCAGTTCATTCCGGCGACCGGCAAGCGTTTCAATCTCGAGCAGAACTGGTGGCGCGACGAGCGGCGCGATATCGTTTCGTCGACCGGTGCCGCGCTCGACTATCTGCAGACCATCTACGAGATGCACGGCGACTGGCATCTGGCCCTGGCCTCGTATAATTGGGGCGAAGGCGCCGTCAAGCGGGCTATCGGCAAGAACGAGTCGCGCGGCCTGCCGACCGACTACCCGAACTTGACGATGCCGAACGAAACCCGGCATTACGTGCCGAAGCTGCAGGCGCTCAAGAACATCCTCGGCAACCCTGCGCTGATGGCCCGCCTTGATCTGCCGATGATCCCCAACGAGCCTTATTTCGCGACGCTGGAAACCCGGCGCCCGATGGACGTCAAGACGGTGGCCCGCCTGGCCAACATGACGGAGGAGGAATTCCAGCGCCTCAACCCGTCGCACAACCGCCCGGTCATCAAGGCGGCGACCCCCGTCGTGATCCCCGCCGACAAGCTGGACGCTTTCCGGAGCAATCTGCAGAACACCCAGGCACCGCTGACGCAATGGCAGGCTTACACGCTGACGGCACCGGAAAGACTGGACCGTATTGCCGCCAATTTCGACACAACGGCCGGCGAACTTGCCCGCGCCAACGGCCTTTCGGAAAGAGTCCGTCTCGGCGCCGGTTCGACCCTGCTGGTCCCGGGCAGCGGCAGCACAGCCAGCCTCACTACCCTTCTCAACACATCAACGCCACAGCACATCATCGAGCCGGAACCCTCGGCGCGCTGCGGCAAGGCGGGCAAGGGCAAGCGCGTCATGAAGAAGTGCGGCAAGGCTGAATCGAGCGCCAAAGTCTCGCCGATGGATGGCGGGAAGCAACGAGGAGCTGGCGTCAGACAGGGCAAGACAGGAAAGTCAGCGAGCAGGGCCGCGGGCACTGGCAAGGCGAAAGCCGGCAGCGCCAAACCAGCCACAGGTGGCGCAGCGAAGCCGACCAAGCCAGCGAACGGCAAACACCGCTAAATCAGCCGGCGAGATGGCAACTGACGGTGTGCGTTCCGGAAATGCCGGTAACGGCTGGATAGCGTAGCCGGCAGACATCCGTTGCCTGCGGACAACGCGGGTGAAAGTGGCAACCATTCGGCGGATTGGCCGGTGATGGCGTTTCGCCGGGCAGTCGAATGACCTCGGGATGACCGTCCAGATGCGGCGCCGGAACGGCCGACAATAGCGCTCGCGTGTAGGGATGCTGCGGCGAACGCAGGACTTCCTCCGCCCTGCCCTGCTCGACGATGCGGCCGAGATACATGACGGCAACGTCGTGAGCCAGATATTCCACCACGGCGAAGTTGTGCGTAATGAACAGGTAGGCGACGCCAAGTTCCGTCTGTAGCTTTTTGAGCAGGTTGAGGATTTGCGCCTGCACCGAGACGTCGAGCGCCGAAGTCGGTTCGTCGCAAATAAGCAGTTCCGGCTGCACGGCCAGGGCGCGGGCGATGGCGATGCGCTGGCGCTGACCACCGGAAAATTCGTGCGGATAGCGGTCGATGGCTTCGCTCGCCAAACCGACTTGCTGGAGCAGCGCGGCGACGGCGACTGCCCGCACCGCGGAATCCGTCTCGACACCCAGCGCGCCCATGCCTTCGGCGATGATTTCGCCGACGCGCAGGCGCGGGTTGAGCGAGGCGAACGGGTCCTGGAAAATCATTTGCATGTGGCGACGGGCGTCACGCAAGCGCCGCCCCTTGAGGCCGACCAGTTCGCTGCCACCCAGCTTTACGCTGCCGGCGGTCGGCTGGATCAGCTGGAGCAGCGCCTTGCCGACTGTCGTCTTGCCGCAGCCAGACTCGCCGACCAGTGCCAGCGTCCGTCCGGCGGAGATGGCCAGCGAGACGCCGTCGACCGCACGGACGTGGCCAACGGTGCGTTGCAGGAAGCCCTTGCGAATCGGGAAATGGACCTTGAGCTCGCCGACCTGCAGGAAGGGCTTGCCGGGATCGATGTCGAGTTCGGTGACGGCATGGCGGGTTCCTTCGTCCGCTACCGCCTCGCCCTGCCAGTGGCAGCGGACGGTGTGGCCGTCGGCAACCTCGCGCCACGGCGGCGAAACTTCACGGCAGACCGGCATGACGTGGGCGCAGCGGTCGGCGAAGCGACAGCCGGCGGGCATGGCGGCCAACGATGGCACCTGGCCGGGGATAGTGGTCAATTTCAGGCCGCGCCGCGAGATCTCTGGCAGCGCCTCGAACAGCGCCTGTGTATAAGGGTGGCGCGGCTGGGTGAAAAATTCATCGCGGCTGGCCACTTCGACCAGTTCGCCGGCATACATGACGCCGATGCGGTGGGCCATGCGTGCGACGACGCCGAGGTCGTGGGTGATGAGCAGCATGCCCATGCCACGGTCAACCTGAATTTTGGCCAATAAATCGAGAATCTGGGCCTGGACGGTGACATCGAGGGCGGTGGTCGGCTCGTCGGCGATGAGCAGTTCCGGCTCGCCGGCCAGGGCGATGGCGATCATGACGCGCTGCTTCATACCGCCGGAAAGCTGGAAGGGGTACTCGGTCAGGCGGCGTTCGGGATCGGCGATGCCGACCTGGCGCAGCAGGTCGACCATGCGTTCGGTCGCCGCCGTACCGCGCAGGTCGAGGTGGCGTTCGAGCACTTCGCCGATCTGCCGGCCGACGGTGAGCACCGGGTTGAGGCTGGTCGCTGGTTCCTGGAAGATCATCGCCATCCGGCCGCCACGGTAGGCGCGCATGTCGGCTTCGGAGAGGCTGAGCAGTGGCTCGCCTTCGAGGGCAACGCGGCCTTCGAGAATGCGCCCGGCAGCGGGCAGCAGGCGCATGATGCCCTGCGCCGTGGCCGACTTGCCGCAGCCCGATTCGCCGAGCAGGGCGAAGGTTTCGCCTTTTTCAATCGAGAAGGAAATGCCGTCGACCGCAGCCAGCGTTTTCTTGCCGGCGATGAAGCCAAGGCGGAGGTTGTCGACCTTCAACATTTACGCAGCCCTCGGGTCGAATGCGTCGCGCACGGCGTCGGCGAACAGGTTGGCGGCGAGGACGAGAATGAACATGGCCGCGAAGGCGGCGACCAGCGACCACCAGACGACCGGCTCGCGGCCGAGTTCCATGCGCGCGTTGTTGATCATCGTGCCGAAGCTGGTCATCGTCGGATCGACGCCGATACCGACGTAGGAGAGCACGGCTTCGGCCAGGACGAGCCCGGAGAAGTCCATGACCAGCGCGATGATGACGATGTGCATGAGGTTGGGCAGGATATGGCGGACGATGATGCGCCAGCTCGACACGCCGAAGGCCTGCGCCGCCTGGATGTATTCGAGTTCGCGCAACTTGAGCGTCTCGCCGCGCAACAGCCGGCACAGCCCCGTCCAGCTCGTGATGCCGAGGATGAAGCAGAGGGCGAGCAGGCGCAGGTCAGCGCGCTCGGCGGCGGTCGAGAACCATTGCGGATGGGTGTCGATGACGACCTGCATCATGAGCACGGCGGCAGCGATGAGCAGCACGCCGGGAATCGAATTGAGCACGGTGTAGATGTACTGGATCACGTCATCGACCCAGCCTCGGAAATAGCCGGCGACGATGCCGAGCAGGACGGCCATCGGCAGCATGACGAGCGTCGTGACGAGGCCGATGATGAGCCCGGTGCGCACGCTTTTTAGAATCTGGTAGAGCACGTCCTGGCCGACCTTGTCGGTACCGAAGACATGGTAGTAACCGGACAGCCAGAACAGCGGGACGGCAATAACCAGAATGAGCAGCAGCGTGAGCAGCACGGCATCCCAGGCGAAGGCCGCTTCACGCAATTTCAAATTCGGGCTTTTTTTCCGGTTGACCGTGGCAACCGCCCCGAACACGCCCAGCCATGCCACAAAACTCAGCATGCCGGCCTTGAAAGCCGTGAAAGCGGCATCCTCGGCCACTTCGTCCTCGCGCTCGCCGAGGTGCTTGCCACCATGCTTGAGGCGCGGGTAATCGCGCACCGTCCCCTGCCCCGGCACGTCGATGGTTTCCTTGGCGTAGAGCCGCGTGGCAAATGGTGCCGAATAGGTTTTTTCGTTGCGCGAACGTAGCGGCGTGGCCAGTGCATCGAGGACCGACAACACCTCGATCGCATAAACCGCCTTCTGCCCCGGCTTGCTTTCGAGCTGCGTCCGGTAATGCAGCGAATCAAGCAGGCCGATCAGAATGAAGGCGAGCAGAACAGTCGCCGAGGCCATGCCAACGCGGTTGGCCCCGACCCGGCGCCACGCGGCAAGCAGCGGCGGATTTTTCGCGATCAGCACGCCGACACCGACGCCAGCCGCGACGAGCAACCAGATCAGGATATCCGACCAGAGCACGACGACCTGGAAGCCCATCATTCGAAGCGTATCCGCGGATCAACCAGCGTGTAGGAAATGTCGGTCAGGATCAGGCCGACGATGTAGAGCACCGAGCCGATGAAGACCATCGAACGCACCACCGAGAAATCCTGCGCGTTGATCGCGTCGATGGTGTAACTGCCCAGCCCAGGGATCCCGAAGAAGGATTCGGTCAGCAGCGAGCCCATGAAGAGCAGTGGGATGACCACGACGACGCCGGTGAGGATCGGAATCAGCGCATTGCGCAAAATGTGGCGGAAGAAGACCAGCGTTTCCGGCAAACCCTTGGCGCGGGCGGTGCGCACGTAATCCTTGCTGACCTCTTCGAGAAAGATCGTCCGGTACCAACGCGTCGAGGAACCGATGCCGGACACGACGCCAATCAGCACCGGCAGAATCAGAAACCGCCACGCCTCCAGCCCATCGCCAAAGCCGGAAATCGGCACCAGCCGCCAGACCTTGCTGATCAGGTATTGCCCACCGATGATGTAGAACAAGCCGGAAATCGACATCGCCGCGACGCACAGCACGACACCCCAGAAATCGAAAGCGGTGGCGCGGAAGAAAGCCAGCGTCAGCGCGAAGGTGATGGTCACGAACAGGCCGAGAATGAATGTCGGCAGCGCGATGGCCAGCGAGGGCAACATCCGGTTGCCAATTTCGCGGGCGATATCGCGGCCATCCTCGGCCCGGCCGAAATCGCCAACGAACATGCGGGCCGATTTCTCGAAAAAGATCGTGTTGGTCAGGCTGGCCAAACCGCCAGCCTCGGAATTGATCAGCAGCGGCTTGTCGTAACCGCGCTCAACCTTCCATTTCTGGATCGCCTCGGGCGTCACGCGCTTGACGCCGAGCTGCATGCGCGCCATGTCGTCGGGTGTATTGACGACAAAGAACAGCGCGAAGGTGACGAGGTTTACCCCGATCAAAATGGGGAGCGCGTAGAGGAGGCGGCGGATGATGTAAGCGAGCATTGACCCGATTATGCCAAGAGCCGGCGAGAAGTGCTAAGACAAAGCAGGGCCGGGCAAATCGCCCGACGTGGCCGTCTACCCGGCGTCATCCTCATCGTCAGCGCCCTGCAGACGCCGCTCGAGTCGCTCGTCAGGATTGGCGAAGTAGCAATCCAGCGCTTCCTTGAGGTTTTCGACCGCTTCGGCCTTGGTCAGGCCATCGGTCACAATGTCCAGTTCGATGCAGCGGGCGACAAAGACGCCATCTTCAAGATCGACGGTGAAGTTCAGTTTTTCAGCCATGAGTGTGATTCTGAAATGGTTTCCGGATACCGCGACACAGCCCGGCCGTGCCATGCGTTTTACATTTCTTAATTTTTCTTGCCTTTGCAGACCAGGGGCGTAACGGTAAAGTGCGCGTCTCGCCGGGCTTCAATCATGCGTATTTCGTTTTGATGGACCAATAAAAAAGCGCCCCGAAAGGCGCTTGATTATAGGCGCTGGCGGAGAGGGTGGGATTCGAACCCACGGTACCTTGCAGTACGCCTGATTTCGAGTTTTGTCGCCACCTGCGGCTACGTCGGGTCACGCCTGCCGCTGCCCTTTCCGACGCCGGCCCAGCACGACCTGGTGGTCCTGATTCAGCCGGGTCTGCTGACCTATGCAACCGACGACAACGGCAACCCGACCGGACTTGAATATGATCTGGTCCAGACCTTTGCCCAGGAACTTGGCGTCGCCGTGAAATTCGAGGTTGTCGAACCCGATCAGCTTGATGACCGTCTGGCCAGCAATGACTATCACCTTGCTGCCGCCTGGTTGCCCCCGGGAACCGACTCCGATGTACAGGCCACCCCGCCGATCTTTCTGACCCGCGACATCCTCGCCCAGAGCGATGCCTCGCTACCGCTCACCGAGTTGCAGCAACTGGCCGACCAGACCGTCCACGTCATGGCTGGCTCGCGCCAGGCTGCCACGCTGAATCGGCTGGCCAAGGAAATCCCCGGGCTCAGAGTCGTTGAATTCAGCACGGGAGACATCCTCGAACTGCTCGAAAAGCTCGGCAGCCAGGGCATTCAATACGTCGCCATCGACGAAAGCTTCGAAGACATCGCCAATCAGTTCGTCCCCAACTTGCGCACCACCCTGCCCCTCAGCCAGACGCAGCCGGTGGTCTGGCAACTGGGCAAGCATCCGAATCCGGAACTGCGCGAACGGCTCAACGCCTTTATCGAACGCATCCAGCACGACGGCACGCTGGCCCGGCTGGAGGACCGCTATCTTGGCCATGTCCGGCGCCTGACCCAGGCTGACGTGATCAAGTTCCTCGGTGAGGTCGAGACCACGCTGCCCAAGTTCCGCAAGTCCTTCCAGGCGGCCCAGGCGCTGACCGGCATCGACTGGCGACTGCTCGCCGCCGTCGCCTACCACGAGTCGAACTGGGACCCGAACGCGACCAGTTACACCAATGTGCGCGGCATCATGATGCTCACCGAAGAGACAGCCGATCACCTGCAAGTCAGCAACCGTCTCGATCCGAGCGAAAGCATCCTGGCCGGTGCCCGCTACATCAACATGCTCAAGGAAGCGCTGCCGGAGGAAGTCAGCGAGCCGGATCGCACCTGGCTGGCGCTCGCTGCATACAACATCGGCCCCGGCCATTTCAACGGCGCCCGGTTGCTGGCCAAACACCTGAAAGCCGACCCCGATTCGTGGTACGAGATGAAACGCGTACTGCCCAAACTGGCCCAGCCAAAATACGCCAGCATGGTCAAGACGGGCCGCGCCCGCGGTGGCGAAGCGGTCATTCTGGTCGAGAACATCCGCAGCTATTACGACATCCTGCTGCGCAACGCCTCACCCTTCGCCCCGACGCCCTCAGCCGCCGCCAGCCTGACCCGGCTGGTGCTCGAAATCGAAGAGCGGCGCAAGGCCTACGTCAAGCGGATCGCCGCCGCCAAGACGATCTCGGCGACGGAACAGGA
>VIKE01000120.1 GCA_008080565.1 Rhodocyclaceae bacterium
CTACTCGGCAGGCCGGGCGGCTTGCTAAACTCGCCTGCGGCTCAGACAACGCAAGCCGAAGGCCCCCGGCCCGCCTGCGTTGCTCAGCGCCTTCCACGGGGACCCCAAAGGCGTCCGGGTTCGACCGTTTTGCCGGAAAAGCAGACCTTCCACGGTCAACCGGAAAAAACGGCCAAAAATGAAATCCTCCGGAGGCGCTCACTCGCCCAAACCCCGTCACTCCCGCGAAAGCGGGAGTCCAGGATGCTGGATTCCCGCCTGCGCGGGAATGACGGCACCACTGCCTCACCCCGGATCGTTTCACCGGGCCCCTTGAGAGGTGCCGAGCAACGCAGGAAGGCCGGGGGCCTTCGGCGAGGACTGTTTGAGGGGCAAAGCCCCGAGTTCCGCAGCCGCCCGGCTTTCCGAGTAGCGAGCGCAGGGAACCGGCACAGCCGGCACCGACCCAGGGTCGCCTTTTCTTTGCTTACTTTCTTTTGGCGAAGCAAAAGAAAGTAAGACGCCCCACAAGGGCGGAACCCCAAGCTAATAATCAGGAAAACCCTGATTCAAGCCACAAAACATCTACCCCCAACCTTGTCCCAAGGTGCCAAAATCGGCGAAAATCACCGGTTCTAGGCTTTTGCCTGAAGCACCCCCCATTTCCCCAAGGATTCTTCATGTCCAACCCCGAACAGCAAGCCCCGGTCCAGCAGGACGAAAACCAGCTCATCGCCGAGCGACGCGCCAAACTGGCCGAGTGGCGAAAGACCGGGAAAGCCTTCCCGAACGACTTCCAGCGCGAGAACACCGCCGCGAAAGTCCTCGAAGGCTATGGCGAGAAGACGGCGGAAGAACTCGAAGGTCTGCCGGTCGAGGTCAAGGTCGCCGGCCGCATGATGCTCAAGCGCGTCATGGGCAAGGCGTCGTTCGCCACCATTCAGGACCTGTCGGGCCGCATCCAGATTTACGTGACGCGCGACCGCGTCGGCGAAGAGGTTTATGCCGACTTCAAGACCTGGGACCTCGGCGACATCATCGGCGTCAGCGGCATCCTGATGAAGACCAAGACCGGCGAACTGTCCATCCAGGCCGCCGAAATCCGCCTGCTGACCAAGTCGCTGCGCCCGCTGCCGGACAAGTTCCACGGCCTGGCCGACCAGGAAATGAAGTATCGCCAGCGCTACGTCGACCTGATCATGAACGAGGAAACGCGCTTCACCTTCCGCGCCCGTTCGGCCATTGTCTCGTCGATCCGCAATTACATGACCGGTCACGGCTTCATGGAAGTCGAAACGCCGATGATGCACCCGATCCCGGGCGGCGCCTCGGCCAAGCCGTTTGTCACGCACCACAACGCGCTCGACATGCAGCAGTTCCTGCGCATCGCCCCTGAGCTTTACCTCAAGCGCCTGGTGGTCGGCGGTTTCGAGAAGGTTTTCGAGATCAACCGCAACTTCCGCAACGAAGGTCTGAGCCCGCGCCACAATCCCGAATTCACGATGATGGAGTTCTACGAGGCGTACGCGAACTACAACACGCTCATGGACTTCACCGAAGGCCTGCTCCGCCACGCCGCGCGCGAAGCGCTGGGCAAGGAAGTCTTCATCTATCAAGGCCGCGAACTCGACCTCTCCAAGCCTTTCCATCGCCTGACCATCAACCAGGCCATCCAGCGCCAGCAGCCGGACTTCACCGATGCGCAGCTGGCCGATCCCGAATTCCTCAAGGCCAAGATCAAGCATTTCGGCGAGCCGCTCAAGCCGGGCGGTCTGGGCAGCCTGCAGCTCCAGTTGTTCGAAGCCTGCGCCGAAGCCCAGTGCTGGGAGCCGACCTTCATCATCGACTATCCGGTCGAAGTGTCTCCGCTGGCTCGCGCCTCGAATACCAATCCAGAGATTACCGAGCGCTTTGAGCTGTTCATTGTTGGGCGGGAGATTGCCAATGGGTTCTCCGAACTCAACGATGCGGAAGACCAGGCGGCGCGCTTCCAGGAACAGATGAAGGCGAAGGATGCGGGCGATGAAGAGGCGATGTATTACGACGCTGATTTCATTCGCGCGCTGGAATACGGGCTGCCGCCGACTGGCGGGTGCGGGATCGGGATTGATCGGCTGATCATGCTGCTGACCGATGCAGCCGCCATCCGCGATGTAATCCTTTTCCCCTCCATGCGCCCCGAGTGATGCGTGGCTGCGCTTGCCAACTCGGCGTTGCCGACGACCTTGCATAGCTTGCTATGCGGCGGCCGTCGGCGCCTTGATTTGGCTGCGCTCGCTCACGCATCGAGCTTTCCCGGTAAATTCTGATGCAAATTCGTCAGCTTCAAGTTGCTTGCGACCAAGTGCAGGATCGTCTGCTTCTGCGCATCTCGACGCAGGACGACGAGGAATACCGGATCTGGCTGACCCGGCGTTTCCTGCGCGAAGTGTGGCCGCACCTGTCCCGGCTGGCCGGGAAACAGACGACGGTGACGCCGATTGTCGATGAGACTCCGGCCGACGAGGCAGTCAACTTCGACCAGGCTTTTTCCGACGAAAACGCCACCTACCCACTCGGTTCGACGCCACTGCTGAGCAACGAACTCAAGGTCGACACCCTGAGCGATGGCACGTTTAACCTGATCTTCCGCGAAGGCCGGGAGCGCAGTTTCCAGCTCGCCGTCAATGCCGATTTGCTGCAGACTCTGTGCGCCATGCTGCGCGCCGGTGCCGAGCACGCACAGTGGAATCTGGCGCTCGACGACACCCCTGCAACAGCGGGCACAGCACCGCGCAGCGAACACCTTTCGCGCCTCCACTAGTGGAAAAGCTGCAGCCCGCCAAAATCGAATTCGTCGCCTACGGCACGCCCTACTCCGCCGCCTTCGACGACGTCTATCACTCCGCCCTCGGCGGCCCGACGCAGGCGCGGCATGTCTTTCTTGGCGGCAATGAGCTGCCGCAGCGCTGGCAGGGCCGCGACCGCTTTGTCATTCTCGAAACCGGCTTCGGCACCGGGCTGAATTTCCTCGCTGCCTGGCAGGCCTGGCGGGACGACCCGCAGCGCTGCCGGCGCCTGCATTTCGTTTCTTGCGAAAAATTCCCGTTGACCGTGGCAGACCTCGCCACCTGCCAGCAAGCCTGGCCGGAATTCGGCGAACTGGCGGCGGAACTGCAAAAAAGCTGGCCGCCGCTGGTACCGGGCATGCACCGGCTGCATCTCGACGGCGGGCAGGTCATTCTGACGCTGGTTTTCGGCGATGCCGCGACCCAACTTCGGGCCATTGACGCCTCGGTCGACGCCTTCTTCCTCGATGGCTTTTCACCGCAAAAGAATCCCGAACTGTGGTCGCCGCAGTTCTGCAAGGGCCTCGCCCGACTGACTGCGCCCGGCGCAACGCTGGCCACGTGGACGGTTGCCGGCCATGTGCGCCAAGCTTTGAAAGACGCCGAGTTCGACGTCGAAAAGCGCCCCGGCCCGGTCGGCAAGCGCCAGATGCTAGTCGGCCGCTTCCGTTCACGCCGGCCGGATCGTCATGTCGCGCCGACCGATCGCCGGGCCATCGTCATCGGCGCCGGCATTGCCGGCTGCACCACAGCCTACGCGTTGGCTGCCGCCGGCTGGCAGGTCACCGTGCTCGAGCAGGCAGAGGCCCCGGCGACCGGCGCCTCGAGCAATCTGGCCGGCATGCTGCGCCCGCTGCCCAGCGCCGACGACAACCGCCTGTCGCGCCTGACCCGCGCCGGCTTTCTCGCCACCCGCGCCCTGCTCGCCGGCCTGCCCGACGCCCGCTGGTCGCCTTGCGGCGTGCTGCATCTGGCCCGTGAGCCGGAGCACGAAGCACAGCAAAAGCGCGCCGCCGAACAACTCGGCCTGCCGCCCGAACTCCTCCGGTTCGTCGACAGGGAAGAAGCCAGCCAATTGCTCGGCCAACCGGTGAATATCGGCGGCTGGTGGTTTCCGAAGGGCGGCTGGGTGCAACCGCCATCCGTTTGCCAGGCTGCCCTGGCCGCTTTCCCCGAAAAAATCACGACCCGCTTCAATGCCACGGTCAACCGGATTTTTAGGCCAAAAACGGAATGGCAGGCGCTCGATGCAGCCGGCAACATCCTGGCCGAAGCACCGGTTCTGATCATGGCCAGCGGCGCCGCCGCCCCGCGCTTCGAGCAATTCGCCTGGCTGCCGCAACGTTCCGGCCGCGGCCAGGTCAGCCATCTGCCAGCCGCCGCCGGCACGCCGCTCAAGGCCGTGCTGTTTCAGGTCGGCTACGCCATCCCGCAAGTTGACGGCACGCAGTTGATTGGCGCCTCGCTGTCCTACGAAGACGACGAAGCAGCCGAGCGCGAATCCGACCACGCCGACAACCTCGCCCGCCTGCGCCTGACCCTGCCCGATTTCGCCGCCGGCCTCGACCCGGCCGCCCTGCACGGCCGCGTCGGCTTTCGCCCGATGTCGCCGGACCGCCTGCCCATCGTCGGCGCCGTACCTGACACCCTGGCCGCGACGCCCAATACCCGCCTGCACAATGTTCCGCGCCAGCCTGGCCTGTGGTGTGTCCAGGGCTTTGGCGCCCGTGGCATCGTGTGGTCGGCACTGATGGCCGATCTGCTGGTCAGCCGACTGGAGGGCGAGCCGCTCCCCCTGGAAAACGACCTGACCAACGCACTCGACCCCGGCCGTTTCGTCATTCGCCCCCTTGAACGCAGCAGCCCGGAAGAGGAATGAACATGGACTGGCAAGCATTGCCCAACGCCCCCGAGACTGGCACCTGCCTCTGTACCCTGGCCGAGATCGACGATGGGGCCGCGCTGATGCTGACTCTGGGCAGTGCCGCTCCCACCTTTGACCTGCTCGTCCTGCGCAGTGGCTCGTCGCTGTTTGGCTACCTCAATCGCTGCAGTCATTTCGGCGTGCCCCTCGCCAATCAGCAGAAGCATTTGCGTTATCAGCCACATGAGCATTTTCAGTGCAACATCCATTACGCACGTTACAACTGGACGGATGGGCGATGCGTATCAGGCGAGTGCGCAGGCGAAGGGCTCGTTCCCATCCCCCTCGTCGTTGTCGACGGTCACATCTGCATCGGCAAGGCGGAAGGTGAATCCAGCTAGCCCGGCTGGAAAGTGACATAGCTCCCCGGCCATGCGGCAAATCAGCCGGCCTGCTAGACTTCTTTTTTCACTCACACAACAAGAGAGACACGCATGAAGATCGAAACCATCGCCGTCCATGGCGGCTATTCGCCCGACCCGACCACCAAGGCCGTGGCCGTCCCCATCTACCAGACGACCTCCTACGCCTTCGACAGCACCCAGCACGGTGCCGACCTGTTCGACCTCAAGGTCGCCGGCAACATCTACACGCGCATCATGAACCCGACGCAGGACGTGCTCGAAAAGCGCGTCGCTGAAATGGAAGGCGGCATTGCCGCGCTGGCCCTGGCCTCCGGCATGGCGGCCATCACCGCCGCGATCCAGACCATCGCCGAAGCCGGCGACAACATCGTCACCTCGAGCACCCTGTACGGCGGCACCTACAACCTGTTCGCCCACACCCTGCCGCAATACGGCATCGACGTCCGCTTCGCCGACTACCGCGATCCGGCTGCCTTTGAAAAGCTCATCGATGCCAAGACCAAGGCCGTCTTCTGCGAATCCGTCGGCAACCCGCTCGGCAATGTCGTCGATTTCGAAAAGCTCGCCGAAATCGCCCACAAGCATGGCGTGCCAGTCATCGTCGACAACACCGTCCCCTCGCCCTACCTGTGCCGCCCCTTCGAGCACGGCGCCGACATCGTCGTGCACGCCCTGACCAAGTACCTCGGCGGCCACGGCAACAGCCTCGGCGGCATCATCGTCGATAGCGGCAAATTCCCGTGGGCCGAACACAAGGCCAAGTTCAAGCGCCTCAACGAGCCGGACGTCTCCTACCACGGCGTCGTCTACACCGAAGCCCTCGGCCCCGCCGCCTACATCGGCCGCGCCCGCGTCGTGCCGCTGCGCAACATGGGCGCCGCCATCAGCCCGTTCAACGCCTTCCTGATCCTGCAAGGCATCGAAACCCTCGCCCTGCGCATGGACCGCATCTGCGAAAACTCGCTCAAGATCGCCAACTTCCTGAAGAGCCACCCGAAGTGCAGCTGGGTCAACTACGCCGGTCTGCCCGACCACAAGGACCACGCCCTGGTCCAGAAATACATGGGCGGCCGCGCCTCCGGCATCCTCAACTTCGGCGTCAAGGGCGGCAGCGTCGCTGGCGGCAAGTTCCAGGATGCCCTGCAACTCGTCACCCGCCTCGTCAACATCGGCGACTGCAAGACCCTCGCCTGCCACCCGGCCTCGACCACCCACCGCCAGCTGTCGCCGGAAGAACTGATCAAGGCTGGCGTCTCCGAAGACATGATTCGACTATCGGTCGGTATCGAGCACATCGACGACCTGATCGCCGATCTGGATCAAGCACTCAACGCCGCCTGATCAAAAGGCATGCAACATAAACCCGGCCTCGTGCCGGGTTTTTTCTTTGAAGCGTGGCCGGTGTTTAGCCTGATTTTTCGGTCTGGAATGTGCCCTGACCTGCCTGATGATGCTCTCATGGTCACTGACAACTTTCCGATTCTGAAGCCGCCATTCGC
>VIKE01000012.1 GCA_008080565.1 Rhodocyclaceae bacterium
ATCAGCAAGCGTTGGCTGCCACTCAAGGAGTAAAAATATGAGGGGAAACCTCAGGGTCTGTCCCCTGTTGTTTCTTGAAATTCTATCTCTTGCCCGAATCAACAACTAATGCTGCCAGTTCTAGCAAGGTTACATCCGACGGTCAGAGTCGCGAAATCATAAACCGCTGAATGACCAAGCTCACCACTTGGATTAGGGACTCCTATTGGAACAAGGAAGACTACTCTGTACTCATTAACCAACCCAGAAGGATATGTGAATTTCTTGAGTACCACATATGCGCGGGAAACATTCACATGAGTTACAGATAAAGCGGTTTCATTTTCCGGTACTGGCAGACTGTTTTTAGCGTATTTCTTTTCTAGGTAGGCATCTCGAAACGCTTTTATGTCTTCTAACGTGGCTTTGCGAATAGATCCCGCTTGAATGGCTCGATCAAGAGAGGGTTGAGGGTCGACGAACTTGGCGACGATGGACTGTCCAATTTGCTCTGATTCCCGAGCCACATCTGCCCGGATTGATTCTGTATTGAAATACAAAACAGCCAGACCAATAGTGATAGGCGTAATAGCCAATGAGAGTAGAAATGCAAATCCAGCTCTATTTTTGGATACCAAGGTCAACACAAAAACAAAACAAACAATGCTTGTCCAAATTGAGATTTGGATGACTACCTTGCTTATGGAAAAGGCGGATATGAGAAAGGACAGGAAAGCGCTTGCTCCCGTTACAATCGTTACCCCTAAATACGTCGCCCAACGCGATTCGTTCAGTGATAACGCAGTTTGATGACCAGACGGTTCGTGCTCTTTGCTCATTGACTTGAAATTCTTTCACTGACCGATTTTATTGAACGAAGATGCTTGCTCAGCGCACAACCATTTAATTACGCTTCATCCCTGTATAGATTGAGAACTCCCCTCCTGTATAACGCCCCTGAAAGGTGCTTATTGGAAGATCGCTAATACCTTTTAGCTCTTTAGGTGGCTCTTTTGCGTCAAAGTAATCCATATCCTCTCGCCAATTTCCCTGCCAGCATTTCGGGCAAGGGGACGGCTCATAGGTATAGGCCTCCACGGGCACATCGTTAGGGAGGCCTGTAATTTTCTGGGTGTGGTATCCCATCAGAATCACCTTTTTGATCACTACCCCACGATCAGCCTTGATAATCCAAGTTACGAAGTTGTAGGCATTAAGCGCTAGTACAAGAGGGGCACTTTTATCGCTAACATTGACTTTGACTTCCCTATATCGATTAACGCCTACGCATTCCCCGCTAATTCGTGTCATCTCAATTGATGACGGCCGCGGGGCTTCAGTAACCGGAGTGCCCTTTGTTTCAGAGGTGGCCTTCCGGCAATACTTGTCAAAGTTGTCTTTATTTGGTTCCCCTTCATGGACCGCGATCATGTGTAAAACCGGGGAGCCGCTTGGCGCCTTAACGTTTTTAGCAGCAAGCGCGTCGCAATTCACAATGCAAAACGCACAAATAGACAGGAAACAGTATCTGATTAATTTTTGATTCATCTATCCGCACCATTTTTGTTAATTGTCTAAGGGTTTTCCGCATTATGCGCCAAGCATTGCATGTCCAACAAAAAAGCGCTTCGATCAGCTCCTACAATACGATCATCACGAACAGCGTACTGGACAGTTTCGTGGTTCAACGACCGCTTTGAAGCAACTTTCCTGTACGTTTGCTTCTGCCCGATGACTGTTTCAGTGTCTCTGTACCGAACTGGTCATGGGCCAGATATTTCCTGACCATCGTCTATGAGAAACGATGGTCAACTCGGGTGAGATTCCGCGTTCAAGCTTCCGCCGTCAGCTTTTCCAGCAACAGCGGTTTGACCAGCGCCAGCCAGGTGGTGATGCGCTCGTCGGTGAACATGCCTTGCGTGCGCTGGTCGATGAGCAGGCCGATGAAACGGCCATCGACTTCGGCGGCGGAGTGGTCGTAGGTGTAGCCGTCGGTTGGCCAGTCGCCGACGATTTCGGCGCCCCAGCCCTTGAATTTCTCGACCAGCGCGAATAGCGAGCTGCAGAAGCGGTCGGCGTAGCGTTCCTGGGCGCCGAGGCCGAAGAAGGCGATGCGTTTGCCGGTGAAGTCCACATCGGGCGGCAGAAGGGCAAGGAATTCTTCCCAGTTCGGCTCGAAGCAGCCTGACGATGCGCCCTTGCCGGGGATTTCGCCGATGCCGTAGCTCGGCGTGCCGAGGATCAGCGCGTCGTATTTGAGCATGTCGTCGGGCGTGATGCGGTTGACGTTGACCGGCTTGTCGCAGACGTCGTCGCCGAGCTGTTTCTGCATTTTCTTGGCGATCAGGCGGGTGGTGCCGGTTTCGGTGCCAAAAAACATTCCGATTTTATTCATGGTTTTTCCTGGATGGGGTTTGAAAGTTGAAAGGTGCGGACTTGGCACGGCCGTTGCGAAGATGGATGAAAGCAGGCTGCCGACGTCGACTTTGCGACAGGGCAGCAGACCCAACCCTAACGGAGTTCGCCATGAGTGCCACCACCATTGATTGCAAGGGACAGATCGTCAGCATGGGCGACAAGGTCCGCGTTCTCGAAGTCAGCGTCGATCCCGGGCTGGATGAGGACGATCTGGAGATGTTCCGCGACATGGTCGGCGCCGTCTGCGACATCGAGCGCATCGATGGCGAAGGCGCCGCCTGGGTGGCGCTGTGGTGGAACGGCGACGAAGGCACGATCCTGACCCAGGTTGGCCTGGCGCCGCGGCAGATGGAAAGGGTGGCGGCCTGAGCCGCCTTTAACCGACTCATTCGTCGATTTCCGCCGCGCTGTAGTTCTTCAGCCGCTTCTCGGCCGAGACGCCGAGAATCTTGAGCAGCCAGGGCGGCGGTGATTCGACCATGGCCACCTGGAAGGGCTGGAGGATGTCGAGCGCCGGGCCGCCATCGGGAATCTTGATCGGATAGATGTCGGCGCGGATGACCTTGGCGGCAGCCGGGCCGCCAATCGAGACGACGTAGCAGACGTGACAATCGCCGATCAGCTTGGCGCGCCAGAGGTTCTTGTCGTCGGAAAACTCGGCGTCCATGGTGTCGCGGATATCGACCAGGCGGATTTCGGTCGGCGACACCTGATAAACAAGGAAGCGCAGGCAGGAGCCGAAGTGGCCGGAGAGCAGGTCGCCCTTGTCGGAAGCGATGGCGATGCGCACCGAGCCGGGCATTTCGCCGTCTTCATAGGCCTCGATCTTCGGCAGCGAATCGTCGCCCTGCGTTTCGCCCCACAGGATGCGCACGGCCAGTTTCATTGATTCAAGGCCGATGCCGATATCCTCGCCATCTTCCTCGCCATCGGCGCTGGCAAAGCCGGTCTTGAGCATGGTCACTGTCGTCTGGCGCAGCTTTTCCTCGTCGATCTCCTCGCCGAGCCGGCGTTGCAACAATTGGATCAGCGCCGGCAGGCTGGCGTTGGGCATGGCCCGTGAGGCCAGCGCGATGCGTAGCGCGGCTTCGCGGGTGACCGGCGGTTTTCTGGCTTCTTCCATGACATTCTCCGTTTTTGATTGGGGTTGGGATTTAAATTTAGGTTTGGTTTTTCCAATTCCCTTGCAGAGATGGTGCCAGCCAGTGAAACTGGGCTAACTGCCTGATTTCACGCGGGCATGGGGCTTGCTGAAGTCCACCCAACGCCAAGGAAAACCCATCATCGTGTCGGATACCTCACAAGAAGTCGTACGCGCCTACCACGCGCGGACCAAGCATCGTTTCGAAGCCTATGCCGAAGGCCCCGGCCAATTGGACTGGGACGCTCAGCCGGCCGCCTTCCGCCACTATCCGGGGGCGCCGGTGCTGGAATTGCCGCTGGCGGCGGACAGTTTTGAGCGTTGCTACGGTCAACTGGAAAAAAAGCCCAAAAATGAAATAGCGCCGGACCTCGACAGCCTCGGCGCGCTGCTTGAATTGTCGTTCGGGCTGTCGGCGTGGAAAACCTGGGGGCCGAGCCGTTGGGCGCTGCGCTGCAATCCGTCGTCGGGCAACCTGCATCCGGTCGAAGCCTGGGTGCTGAGCGCCGGCCTGCCCGGTGTCGGCGCCGGCCTGCAGCACTACGACCCGGAACAACACGCCCTCGAAGGCCGCGCCCTGACGGCGCCAGTGGCCGGCCAGGCATGGCTGGCCATCGGCCTGTCCAGCGTCATGTGGCGCGAAGCCTGGAAATACGGCGAACGCGCCTTTCGCTATTGCCAGCTCGACATCGGTCACGCCGTCGGCGCCCTGGCCTACGCCGCCGCGCTGCTTGGCTGGGAAGTCGTGCCGCTCGGCGCCACCGCCGAAGCGCTGAAGCATTGCCTCGGGCTGGATCGGCCGGACGATTTCCCGCCCTCGCGCTACGCTTTCACGGAAACCGAAGAACCGGAAATCCTGCTCGCCGTCCGCGCGCCTGGCCTGGGCACGCCGCCGTCGGCCGAAGCTCTGGCCGCCTGGCTTGATACCGCCGACTGGCAAGGCAAACCGACCCGCATCGACCCGTCACCGGGCTACCGCTGGCCGGCCATCGATCAGGTTGCAGCGGCCAGCCGCGAAGCGCTCAGCGCGCCGGAAGCCATCGATTTCGCACCGCTGCCGCCGCTCGCTCCGCATCCGACAACAACTGGCGCCGCCCAAATCATCCGCCAGCGCCGCAGCGGCCAGCGTTTCGATCCGCACTACGCCCTTCTGCGGCCTGCCTTCTACCGCATGCTCGACGCCGTACTGCCCCGGCCGCAATTGCCGTGGTTGGCCCAGACCACGCCGCCGCGCATCCACCTGCTGCTCTTCGTTCTGCGCGTCGATGGCCTGCCCAGCGGCCTCTACCTGCTGCCGCGCACGCCCGCCGCCTTCATCGAATTGCCCGCCGCGCTACTGCCGACTGACGAACGCTTCGCCGCCCGGCGTCCGGTCGCCGAATTCGACCCCGAATGCCCGCCGCACCTCGGCCTGATCCAGCTCGCCGAAATGGGCCTGCAGGAAATGCAGCGCCTGGCCCGCTCGCTGTCCTGCCACCAGGACATCGCCTCGACCAGCGCCTTCTCGCTCGGCATGCTCGGCGAATTCGAGGTGGCCACCGCTACCGGCCACGGCTACCGCGAACTGCTGCGCGAAGCCGGGCTGGTCGGCCAGGTGCTCTACCTTGAAGCCGAAGCCGCCGAAGTGCGCGGCACCGGCATTGGCTGCTTCTTCGACGATCCGGTGCATCAGCTCGTCGGCCTGAGCGGCCCGCGCTACCAGAGCGTCTATCACTTCACGGTCGGCACGCCGATCACCGACGCACGTATCGAAACCGGCCCGCCTTACCCCCAACGACAAGAGAAACCATGACCCCCGAACTTTCAGCCTTCCTCGCCGAACACGGCTTTCAGCCCGACAACATCAACGCCCCGCAAGCCGACGGCCGCTTCACGCCGCTCATGCGCGCCGCCAAGCTTGGCCGGCTCGACATCGTCGACGAACTGCTGGCCCTCGACGTCGATCTCAATGCCCTCAATACCGACGGCTGTAACGCCCTGTGGCTGGCCTGCTACAACGGCAGCCACGAACTGATCGAGCGCCTGATCGCCGCCGGCGTCAATATCGACCAGCAAAACGGCAACGGCGCCAGCGCCCTGATGTACGTCTCGTCGAACAGCAAGCCCGACCTCGTCAAACTGCTGCTGGAAAAGGGCGCCAACCCGAAACTCAAGAATTTCGACGACTCGACGGCGCTCGATCTGGCCGCCTCGCTGGCGTGCCTGAAACTGCTGCGCAAGGCGGCCTGAGGGCCGGGACTTCATCGACAAAACGGGGCTGGGAGGCGAATCAGTGTCGGCCAGTCAACCCATCCCTTGCTGGGTGAGCGCTGCTGGACTGTCCTAAGAGGCCAGCGGATCGCCTTCTGCCTCGGCCTGGCGGGCCGCCTGGACCTGTTCGTCGGGGGCGCCGATGCGCTCGAGCAAATTGCTGTGGCCGATGTGCAGCAAGGTTTCGATGGCCCGATAGTCGTCCGGCAAGGCGGGGTCGTTCCAGCCATTGGCTGAGTGTCGGGCGAGATCGACGGCGAGCTTGACGTTCCTGACGTTGGCTGTTTCCGCATCGGCCGGATTGAGCAGCGAACAAAGCAGTGACGGTAGCCCCCAGTGGGCAATCAGTTCAACGGCGATTTCGTCGAGCGAGGCGCCGAAGACTTCTAGCTGAATCTGGCTGCTCCGCCGTCCCGGCTCGCTGGCCAGCCGCTCCTTGGCGCGGATGGCGAGGTTCGGGGCGAAGCACCACATGAGGATTTCGACCAGATCGTGAAGCAGTGCCGCCAAGGCGATTTCGTCGAAGCTGACGTTCTGCCGCTGCAGGGCCCAGTCGCGGGCCCATTGCGATGCAACACGGGAGCGGGCGATGACCTTGAGCAGGCCGAGCATGGCCTTCGGGTAGCCTTTCATTTGCTGCTCGACGATCGGCGGGTTCTGGATGCTGTTGTAAAAATTCTCCGTACCGATCATCACCAGCGAACGCTCGATGGTCGTGATGTCGGCCGATTGGCTTTTGGTTCGACGCGCCTGCATGGTTTGAAACAGGCGCACGGTCATCAGCGGGTCATGGGCGATGATCGTCGCCAGCTTGCGGGTGTTTATCGTCTCGGCTGTGGCCCGCAACTCGTCGAGCTGGTGCGCAGTGTGGCGAAGGACCGGGACCTCGATGGTCTTGAAGTGATCGACCCAGGGGCCGACGCCCGAGAAGGGAAAATCGATCATCAAGGTCATGGCAGTAAACCTTTCATCGCTCAGGCGTTGAACAGCTGTTTCAGAAAATTCTCGACATAGGCCGGGCGAACCGGCTTGACGACATAGCCGCGAGCGCCGAGTCCGGCCGCTTGCTGGACGATGGTGCGCGAGGTGTCGCCGGTGACCATGACGACGGAAGTATTCGGGCTGGCCTCGACAATTCTGGGCAGCGCATCGAGGCCGCCGAGGATGGGCATGTTGACGTCGAGAAACAGCACCGAGGGTTGGTAGGTCGTCGCCACCCGGATGGCTTCTTCGCCGTTTACCGCCTGACCGACGACCTGCAGGCCCAGTTCAGTGAGCAGGCCTTTGAGCAGCAGGCGGATCGAACTGTTGTCGTCGGCAATGACGGCTGTCGGCCGTTTGCCAAGGGTTTTGGCAGGAATCGCCTGGACTGGCTGAGCTGCCGGCGATTTGGCGGCAACTTCCGGCTCGATTTCGGGCGAAGCGCGGCGGCGGGTTTCGCACACCTGTTGCAACTCGTCGATCACCTGTTTCTGGCCAAACGGCTTGCGCAGAAAGCCGGCCGCGCCGGCATCGGCGGCCTGGCTCTCGATGCCCGGACCTTCCGTCGCGGTGATGAACAGCACATCGATTTCCGGATGGTACGAGTTGATTTCGCGCAGGATGTCGAGGCCATCGCGACCCGGCAACTGGTAGTCGAGGCAGATAATCTGCGGCGACAACGTGCGCACGGCATCCATGACGCCGTTGCCATCTTCAAGCGCACCCACTACCTCGTAGCCCTGGCTCGACAGCAGGGTGGTCAGCAGGTCTCGCATCGAGGCATTGTCATCAACAATCAGAACGCGCATTCAGAACTTTCCAGCAGTTTCCATGAATTCAGGTTTGGTGTGATTCGGTCAGATCGCTTGCAGCGCTTATGGTAGCCGCGAAATGGGGAGATTGGACAGGCAGAAATCAAAACGCCTCCATGTCGGAGGCGTTTTCAATTTTGGCCATTTTTTCCGGTTGACCGTGGGCGTCCCTACAGAATCATCCGGGCGATGCACTACGCTACAGCCCGACAGCATGTCGAATATCCCGTCTGAAATTCAGGAAAGCCCTTCGATCACTCGGCGTGCTCGGTACGCTGAGGGTTACTTTTCCCGCCGGCGAGCGTAATCGGCCATGTTTGCCGCCCCAGCGAAATGACCAGCCTTGGCGAACAAGCTGCCTGACCAACTGATCGATTTCTTTCGCAGAGCAATATTTCATGCGAAGTTCTCGCTCGGTTTTGAGTGGTACCTGGACTGGAATTTTTCCGCCTGCCAGCAAATTTGCCGAAATGCCGTTTCGGCGCCCACCGCCAGGATTTCCTTGCTGTAGCGATAGCCGTTTCCATTCAGGGCGTTCTGAAAGAAGCGGCCATGCGGATCGATCATGATGTATGACTCGATCATGTCGTTGTTGTCTTCCGCCGCCATGATTCCGCCAAGCTGCTGGTGACGGCCAACAAATTCGGCAAACTCGTGGTCGGCAATGGACAGGTCGCTGGTGATCGTCGGCAACATGCGCAGCACTTTCCATTTGTCCGGTGCCAGTTGCCGAATCGCTTGGCTCATGTCCTCCGTGAAATTAAGCGAATTGACCACGGTGTTGAGCTTCATGCGCAAGTCGGGATTCAGGCGTCGTCCTGACTCAACGATGGCAGCCAGATTGCTCAGGGAGAGAACCCGCTCATGTTTGTCAGCCCGTCCGATTTCCCGGTTGGTCGAAGCCATCGCCGAATCGAGGCTCAGACCAAGGACTGAAAGCTGCGGTGCCAGTTCCGCCATTAACGGCTGAGTCAGGCGGCTGCCATTGGTGATCAGCGAAACCTCGAAGCCGAGACTCCGTGCCAACGCGACGACACCGACAACTTCCCGGCTATACAAAAGAGGCTCGCCGCCCGCTAGGCTAAGACGCACCGAATCCCATTGCATGCCCAGGCGAGCCTGGTTACGCCGGTTGTCCGGCGAAAAATGGCGAGCAATTTCCGTCAGCATCGCGGCACTGCGTTCCGGCGAATGAATCAGCTCCTTACCCGCACCCGCCTGCCATTTTGAATAGCAGTAGCGACAGCGGAAATTGCACGCTTCCGTCATGTGCCAGTTGATGACCAATTCGCTGGATGGGGCGTTGCAGAAAGTCACAGCCATTCCCCGCGCTTGTTGATAAAGCCCCATTTGCCATTTTGGCGAACCGCAGCCTTGCCACCCTGAAACTCACGGGCATCCTCGAATCTCGGCTGGATAACCCAGTCCTGCCGTTCATTGATAAATCCCCAGCGTCCGCCTTGCGTCTGAACGGGGGCGAGCCCTTCGCTGTAGGAGCGGGCGTTGCGGTATTTGGGGCCTGGGCTTCCGCAGGCGCTGAGGGTGAGTAGCGACAGGGTAAGCAGGGCGGTGATGAGTTTTTTGAACATGGGTTGGAGCTTTCTGGCGATGTGTTGGGTACGGGCGCTCCGGCTGGAGCGCCCGTGGTCAGGGTTGCTTACTTCTTGGGCGGGTTGTTATCGCGACCGCCGCCGGATTTTTCGCCGGTTTTGCTGGGCCAGTTCGGGGTGTTGTTGCTCATGGTTTTTCTCCAGATAGAAGCCCTCTGATATATCCATGTCCGGAGTTGAGGAATATTCCGAACTGGATCGAATGCGGTGTTGCATTCGATGGAGTGGAGTGTGAGGTGAAGAAAAACGCACTGCAATGCATGATGCATTGGTGCTGCATCGGTGCAGTGGCGATGCTGGTTGTGTTCGATTCAGGTTACAGTTCTCGTCGTCGCAAAACGGAGAATCTCGATGTCAGGCACGGTGCGTTCAGCAAAGAAATATTCAGAGTTCAAATCGAACAATCACTTGGCTAGAGAGTTGATGGAGTCCTATCCTGGGCTGGAGTGGGGGAAGGATTTCCGTTCGTTAGGAAACAAAATTGGTGAGCTGGACAAAGGCAAAGTTACTTGGTGGTTGAACAACTCCGAGAAAGCCAAATGTTTGGCCAAGTTACTTGAGGTCTCACTCGAAGACCTTGGCTTGCATGGAAAGGCACAGAAAGGAGTATTTGGATTTCAGGAATTTCCCGAATTTCCCCCGCTCGATTTGAAGCGTGAGGAGTCTTGGGGGCTAGCAGAAGAGGTGCTTGATCCAGCACAGGTGGCGCCTGGTTATGTTGGAAAGTTCAGTCTCGATCGGTGGTTTAGCAAAGCACTAATTGGTAATTGGTATCCGCCGCATGAAATGGACTGGTTGTGTATTTCAGATGAATTGCATCGCCAACTCTTATCGAGAATGCTGGAAGCAACGGCGCGTCACGAGGTGATTTTTGTCGATTCCTTGGCTGATGCGGCAGTTCGGCTCGCTAATCCGAAGCCGCTGATTGTTTCCGTGAGCCACGATGGGGGAGATCAGGATTTGCTGGCTTTGGCCGGTCGACCACAAGACGCGGGTCTCTTGGTTATTGCCCCCTTTGCTTCGACTCAAAGGGAGGAGACCAGTTCAGAGGAGCGGTGGGGTAGCTGGGAGAGTAGAACCACCCGAGGATTACAAGGACGAAGGTTCGATCTGATGGGTAGAGGCCTGGGGCGCTGGACCTTCAAGAAAATTCCGGATTGGCGCGAGCAATTACTGGCGTGGGTCGAGGTTCGCTTGAATCGTGCAGGTGGCGATACCTTCTTTAGTGCGCAAGCAGTCGGTGATTGGCTGAAACGCTTTGATCCGTTAGCAGTATGGTTTTGCACAACTTCCGATGTCATGCAACTCTGCAGGCTGGCACATCTCGACTCGGAAAAGCGCTTGCCCGATCCAAGTGATTCCAATGCCGGCAGTCGCTTGGTCCAATTGCTGTTCGCGCGCGAATCTTCGTCGCGTGTTTTTCGGATCAAGCAGTTGGCGAATGCCCGTTGGCAACGAAGTGATGTGCCTTGGCAGGGGAGTCTGCCGCTCGATACTTGGTCGGCTATCTCGGTTACGGAGGCCGCCCCGGTTTCCAGGTCTGCGTTAGACGAGATTGTTTCCGGGGCAACCGTTGGTGAGCGAAAAAAGGCGGCAGATCGCGTGGCGCACATGCTGGAGGCCGGCGACCCTGAAGTGCTGTTGAGCAGCGGATTGCTTACCGAGAGCAGGCAGGGGCTTTTCGACTTTCAGCACCCGACTTTTGCTGGGCTGCTAATTCGTGATCGCTTGATGGAGGAAGTTGCTACGGAGTCGCCGGCCGAATGGGCAATGAATTGCTTTGATCCTGACCGACGTTTACTTGTCGATGCTGCATTGGATGCAGTTTCAATGGGGTGTCTCGTCAATGCGGCAGAGAGATTGGCGGCCGAGCCAGAAAATTCTGCCAAGGTAATTGCTGCCTCCGAGGCGATATTCATGGCAATCGGTAGGCGGATTGCGAATGAGGAAACTATTCCTCCCGCCTTGTATTTCATAGGGAAGCTGGTTATTCAGCGACTTGATACGTCAGACGATTGGTGTTTGGCTGAGCCGTGGTCTCGTTCCGTAACGTCGGTCGACGAACAGTTGGCTTGGGTGGGGGCTTGCTGGTCGTGGAGTTTGCTTCCTGATGCGGCTGCAAAAATTGGCTCGTCCTGGCTTTTTCCCGGTTGGGCCAATGAGTTCTCTGAAACCCCGTATTGGCTAACGGGATTTGTTCCCCATCAAGAGGAAGAACACGCATCTCCTGCATTAAGGCGCTTTCTTGAGGTTGCTTATCAATGGACAAAGGAACTGGATGCTCCGATTGAGAATGGCCCGGCAATGCTCCTTCTTCCCTTCCTGGGTAAGGCAGCGCAGGGTGTGTTATCTCCTGAAAGTGTTTGGTGGAAGGCTTTGATTGGCCTGAAATGGGCTGAGAGCTTGCTGCTTGAGTCCTTCGAGACATCTGGAGAGGAGGCCGCACGTCGTTTGTGGCCATCGTTTCTCGCCGCAGAGCGAGAGGTGCTGTCAGAGAAGAAGGCAGAAGATAAGTACAATTTTCCCCATATGAGTTTTAGATCTTCCCCCATTCGTTTCTGGTTGCTTCGGCAGTTGAAACCGACTGAGATATTGATGGGTTTAAGTGAAGCCGACCGTATTTATCTCGGCCATACCCCGGAATCATTGCCGCCAGAGGTTCGAGCGCCGCTGTTGCAATCCTTGGTTGATTGCGCTGAGGTATTTCCATCTTTTGAGCGATTTGGCTTTCATGCTGCGCCGGCACTGGAGGCGTATTTGGCACATGAGATCTTGGGGTTTGCTGCGGCTCAGTGTTTGTGGCGCTGGAATGCCGAGCGGGCGGCAAGTCTGCTTGTCCAAGGGGCGAGTATTTCGTTGGCGGTGCGGAAAACCTTGTTTTGGCAGTGCCCTGAGCAATATTTTTCGAAAGCTATTGAAGCGCTATCGGTTGCGCCTGCACTGTGTAATGCAGAGGAGCGAAAACAGTGGGTCAGAAAACACCTGCCTAGTTCGGGCCTATTTGCAGCGAATTTGCTTGCGCTGTTGGATGTTGAGTGACATCAACGCGGTGCCTAAACGAAAACGCCTCCGGGGTGGAGGCGTTTTCAATTTTGGCCGTTTTTTCCGGTTGACCGTGGGAATCCCCTACAGAATCATCCCCGCCCCAACCGTGTTGTTGTTGCTTTCGTCGATGATGATGAAAGCCCCGGTTCCACGGTTTTCCAGGTAGGGGTCGGCGAACAGCGGCTGGGCCAGCTTGAAGGTCACTTGCGCGATATCGTTCATCGCCAGCTTTTCGGCCGGGACTTTTTCCAGCGTGTTCACATCGAGGCGGTGATCGATGGCGGCCAGTTTGGCTTTCGAGTCGCGCGTCGTGTGGCGGATAAGGTAGGTGCGGGCGCGGTCCATGGGGGCTTCGGCCATCCAGCAGACGGTGGCTTCGATCTGCTTTACTGCCGCCGGCACTTCGCTCGATTTGACGATCATGTCGCCACGCGAGGTGTCGATTTCGTCGGCCAGCAGCAGGGTGATGGATTGTTCGCAGAAGGCTTCGCCGATATCGACGCCGCCGATTTGCACGGCTTTGACGGTCGATTCGCGGCCGGAGGGCAGGACGGTGACGGCATCGCCGACCTTGATCGAACCGGCTTCGACGCGGCCCATGAAGCCGCGGTAGTCGTGCAGTTCCGGGTTGGCCGAATCCTGCGGACGGCAGACGTACTGGACCGGGAAGCGGAATTTCTCGGTGTGTTCGGTGTGCGCGGCCGGGGCCACTTCCAGCATTTCGAGCAGGGTCGGGCCGTCGTACCAGTTCAGGTTGTCGCCACGGTCGACGATCATGTCGCCGTTGAGCGCCGAGAGCGGGATGAAGCGGATGTCTTCGATGCCGACCTTGGCCGCAAATTCAAGGTATTCGCCCTTGATGCGCTCGTAGGTTTCCTGCGAGTAATCGGCGAGGTCCATCTTGTTGATGGCGACGATCAGGTGCGGAATGCCGACCAGCGAGGCCAGCTTGGAATGGCGGCGGGTCTGGGTCAAAACGCCCTTGCGCGCATCGATCAGGATGATGGCGAGGTTGGCGGTCGACGCGGCGGTGACCATGTTGCGGGTGTACTGCTCGTGGCCCGGCGCGTCGGCGATGATGTACTTGCGCGTCCCGGTCGAGAAGTAGCGGTAGGCGACGTCGATGGTGATGCCTTGCTCGCGCTCGGCTTGCAGGCCGTCGGTGAGCAGGGAGAGGTCGACCGCGCCCATGCCGCGCTTTTCGGACGTCTTGGCGATGGCGCTCAGCGTGTCGGCGAGGATGGTCTTGGTGTCGAACAGCAGGCGGCCGATCAGGGTGCTCTTGCCATCATCGACGCTGCCGCAGGTCAGAAAGCGCAGCAGGCCGTGGTCTTCAACTTGATGGGCGCTCATTAGAAGTAACCCTCTTTCTTGCGTTGTTCCATGGAGGCGTCGCTGGTCTGGTCGTCCAGACGGGTAGCGCCGCGCTCGGTGATGGTGGTGGTGGCGGTTTCGAAAACGATCTTGCTGACGTCGTCGGCATCCGATTCAACCGGCGCCGTGCAGGAGATGTCGCCGACGGTGCGGAAACGCACCTGCAGGTCGATGATCTCTTCACCAGGCTTGGACGGGTTGGCGACGCCGCCACCGACCAGCGGTACGTTGACCGGCACGATGGCGCCTTGGCGCATGGCGACCGGACGCTTGTGAGCGAAATAGATGCTTGGCAGTTCGAGCCCTTCGCGCTCGATGTATTGCCAGACGTCCATTTCCGTCCAGTTCGAGATCGGGAAGGCGCGGATGTTCTCGCCCTTGTGGCTGCGGGCGTTATACAGGCTCCACAGTTCCGGGCGCTGGTTTTTCGGGTCCCACTGGCCGAATTCGTCGCGGAAGCTGAAGATGCGTTCCTTGGCGCGGGCCTTTTCCTCATCGCGACGGGCGCCGCCGATGCAGGCGTCGAAACCGAATTCCTCGATGGCTTCGAGCAGGGTCACCGACTGGTGCTTGTTGCGCGATTCGCCTTCATGCTTGAGGACGACGGTGCCGCGCTTCATCGAGTCTTCAACCGAACGGACGATCAGCCGCTCGCCGAGTTCGGCCGCGCGCTTGTCGCGGAAGGCGACGACTTCCTTGTAATTGTGGCCGGTGTCGATGTGCATGAGCGGGAAGGGGAACTTGCCCGGGCGGAAGGCCTTTTCGGCCAGGCGCAGCATGCAGATCGAGTCCTTGCCGCCGGAAAACAGCAGCACCGGGTTGGAACACTGGCCGGCCACTTCGCGCATGATGTGGATGGCTTCGGCTTCGAGCCAGTCGAGATGAGAGAGGGTAGAGCGTTGGGTCATTGCTTGGGTAATCCGCGTGGATTGTCGAATGAGCGCCATTGTAGCAAGTCCTTAATATTCGATTAAGAACAAGTGCGCATCTTGTTATTTCAAATTGTTATAAAGATGGGCGCATATTGATTGAACATCCGTTTTGCATATTGGTCAGACAACATTACCCGTTTCCGTTCAGGAGAAAACCATGTCGCTCCGCCCCGCTATCGCCTTGAGTGCCTTGTCCATTGCCGTGCTGAGCGGCTGTGCCACTTCCATGTCCGGCCCGTCGGCCAGCGCCGAACTGCTCCCACGCTCGGGTAGCACGGTCAGCGGTACGGTCAGTTTTTCCGAAATGGAGGGTCGTTTGCGCATTGAAGCCAAGGTGGCCGGGCTGACGCCGGGCGAGCATGGTTTCCATGTTCACGAGGCGGGCGATTGCAGCGCACCCGACGCCAGCAGCGCCAAGGGCCATTTCAATCCGGGCGCCAAAGGGCACGGTCACTTCACCAACGAAGAGCATCACGGCGGCGACATGCCCAACCTGATCGCCAACGCGCAGGGTGAAGCCATATATGCGGCGGATCTTCGCGGCCTGACCCTGAGCGGTGCGACCGGCGTGGTCGGGCGCAGCGTCGTGATCCATGCTGATCCGGACGACTACAAGTCGCAGCCGGCCGGCAATTCTGGCAAGCGGGTCGCCTGCGGGGTGATCGCGGTGCGCTGACGGATGCTGAAAATTTCAAATTTGGCAAAAATTTCCGGTTGACCGTAATGACCGGATACAGGCAGTGGATCGGCCGGTAATGCATCGCGGCCAGTGCCGGGCGTTGGGGCGTGTTCACAGTGACCCGCGCTGCCAGTTGCTTGCTGAGTACGCGCTAATGGCTGTGAAATGTGTCGAAAATACTTACACGGCTAAAATTGCCAGCATCGTTTTCCGTTGTGCTGGTGGGTTTTCCAGACGCAGGCATCATGTTTGCTAAGTGTTCCGAACCGGCTTTGTAGCAGTCGAGGATGGTAGCGAACTGGAGGCGAGAAGTTGATGATGGAAGCAGAAAACCCGGGCGAGAAAATACTCACAATCCTGCTCGAAGCCCTGACCACGATTTCATATCTTCGAGGGAATGACGGGCGGGCGGCCAGCATCGCCGAATATGCCCTGGATCAATACGAAAGGGCCTTGCGCTATGCCGGGCATGCGGAGGGCGTTGGCGAGCTCCAATATTTGCCTGGTCTGTGTCCGGAGCAGCGCAATCACCATGCTCTCCGGCGCAGTAACGACAGACGATCCATCAACTACGGCCCGCCCGCAGGGCAGGCGGACCAAAGGCTCGGTGCGGAACGCCGAATGAATTCGGATCGCCGCAGCCAGTAGCAGTCATACTGTTGAACAAAACTGCATCAACAAAAAGCCGGCTGGCACCCGGGGAAAACGCATCGCCTGCGGCGTGATCGCTGCGCGCTAGGCATCCTCGGTATTTCAATTTTGGCCAATATTTCCGGTTGACCGTGGCAACTGTTGCCTGGCGGATCATCAGCACCCAATCACCTTGAACTCCACCCGCCGATCCAGCGCATCGCTGGCATCGTCGCGGCCGGTGCCGACCATCGTTTGCCGCGAGCCGACACCGTTGGCAATCATCCGTTTGGCCAGTTTCGGCGCTGTTCCTTCCAGGCGCGCCTTGACGAATTCTGCCCGCAACAGCGACAGCCGTTCGTTCAAGGGTTCGGGGCCGGTCGGGCTGGTGTGGCCGGTCACTTCCAGGCAACTGCCGACGCCCGATGTGCGCTGGGCGATGGTCTTCAGCCAGACCGGGTAGGGGCCGCTCAGCTTGGGATCAGTGACGAAAGCCGTCGAGCCGGGCCGGAACAGGAATTTGACGGCCAGGCGCCGGTGCTCAAGGCCGTAATCGACTATCTTCCCAAACGCCGTCGCCGCCTGTTGCCGGTGCCCCAGTTTCCAGTGGGCGAGGTAGATGCCGTTATGGACGCGAAACTGGTTGCCGGCCGGCGTGGCCAGGGCGTTGCCGTAGAGCTCAAGCGCATCCTGATAGCGGCCGGCATCGTAGGCATTGATGGCTTCGGCGACCAGCGCGGCGGCGATGATGCGGTCGAGGTAAAGCGGGTTGATCGGGTCGCCGGCCTTGGTGCCCTGACAGGTCTTGATGTAGCCCTCGGTGGCAGGGTCTTCCGACCAGGCCGGGGCATCGCGGAAGAAGGCCAGCGGCGTCGGGTCGACGCCATCCGGCAAGGCGAAAGCCAGGCCCTTGCTGACCAGCTTGCCGCTGCGCAGATCGGCCAGCGCCAGGCAAATCCGGTAAGCCTCGCGCGGCCCGGCCGTCTTGCGCTCGGCGTTGACGCCGGTGAAAGTGCCGATCAGCACGAGCGGGCTCTTGGCCACGTTGGCGGCCGAAAACGCCTTCACGTCGAACTGCGGATACTGCTCGCGCATCATGTTGGCCAGCCGGACGCCCATCGCCTGCGTAGCCACCGATTGCGCTCCGGTCATGCCGTCGATCAGCGGGTCGATAACCACAGCGTATTTGGCCTGCGCCGGCATGCCCTCGGCCGGCAACTTGGCATTTTTGAACAAGGCGGTGGCCGCGCTCAACACGGCCTTGTCGTAGGCCTGGGTCGGCGGCGGGGCGGCGGGTGGCGTCGAAGAAGAGGGCTGGGAACTGGTGGCCGGGGCGGCCGGCGATGCCGGTTTCTCGCGCAGGCTGTCGCAGCCCGTGGCAAGCAGGGCGATGCATAGCGCCGTTATGGAGGCCGCAACGGCGCCCGTTTTACGGAAAATGGTGGTCATTGCTGACACTCCTTCTGAAATGTGGCCTGCGCCTCGTAGGGCAGCGATTCGCCCAACTGAACCCGCGAGAGAAGATCGGCGCAGCGCGCCTTGATCGCCGGCGCCCGCGTTGTTTTCACTTTCTCGTCGAGCTGCTGCGCGGCCGGCTTCTGCGCCAGTTTTTCGGTCCGGATCGGCGCATCTGCGGTCACTGATACCACCGCTGGTTTCTTCGGCGTCAAGGCGTCGGCCACGGGCGCCGGCTTCGGCACCACCAGGCCGGGGCGCGAATCCGGCTGCTCCGGTTGGCGCGCCTGCGGCGGAACCGCTGCCGGCTCACGCCCGGACAAAGCCAGGTAGCCGGCCCCCGCCAACACCAGAGCACCGGCAACGGCGACACCCGCCAAGTTGTTTCGCCACCAAACAGGCGGCTTGGTATTGATGCTGGCCAGATCGGCCGGGTCATAGGCCGGGCCAGCTTCTCCGGGCTTCGCATCGATTGGCTTCAACGGCCGTTCCGGTGCCGCGCCAACGGGTTTGCCCAGCAGGTTTTCCAGATCGCCGAGCAACATGCGCAGGCCGTCGAAATCCGGCGAGCCATCCCAGCCCGTCAGATCGGCTGCCTGAATTTCGCGGAAACCGGCCGGCGGGCGAACCGCTTCGATCATCACCGGCACCAGCTTGCCGTGCCGGCGCCCCTCGGTGGCCTCCTCGTAAACCCATTCGCTTTCGATTGATTTGGCCGACCACAAGACCACCATGCAGCGCATGTCTTCCAGCGCATGCTCAAGCACGCTGCGCCAGGTTTCCCCGGCCGGAATCCGCCGGTCCCACCAGACGCTCCAGCCGGCCGAACCAAGCGCCTCGGCAACCCGCCGCGCCGTCTCCCGGTCACGCTCGGTATAGCTCAGGAATATATCGGTCATTCCTTCTCCCCGATGAGGCCAGAAAAACCGGAAAACCCGTCGATTCGCAACGCCGCTCAATCGGCGGGTAGCCAAGGACTCGACGCCAGCAAACCGGCTAACCTCAGCTAGTCGACCGCGGAAATAATATTCCGTTCAATTAAAAGGAGGGGAGGCGTTAGGGGCGTGTTTGTTCAAGAGCACTGCGTAATCGAAAATGCCGAGGGGCTGTCTGACTGTCTCAAGTCTGGACGATTCAGTATGCACTGAAGCGCTGCGCCAGCTTGTGCTCGCGAAAATGGGCCACGACGAAATCGATGAACGCCCGGGTCTTGGCCGGTAGTAGTTTTTGCCCGGAGAAGTAAAGCGAGAGGGCGCCGGCATCGGCATACCAGTCAGGCAGGACGCGGACGAGCCGCTTGCTGGCAAGATAGGGTTGGGCGTTGGGCATGCTCGCGACGGCAATGCCCAGCCCCTGCTCGGCCGCTTCGAGCGAGGCTGCTGGGTCGCTCATGGTCATGCGAATTTGCATGTCTATCGGCATTTGCTCCTTGCGCTGCGCATCCCTGCTATTTATCAGTGCCCACGGACGGATCCGCCCGGTTTGCGGCGAGCGAATGAAAATACCGGCATGCTGCTTGAGTTGATCCGGGTGCGTGATCGCCGATCGATCAGCGAGGTAGGCTACGGAGGCGACCAGAACGATGTGTGCCGGTGCCAGTTCGCGTGCGACCAGCCCGGGCGGGAGCTCGAAGCCACCGCCAATGGCGGCATCAAAGCCTTCGGCGATCAGATCGACCTGGCGATTGTCAAAGTGCCAGTCGGGCACGATGGCCGGATGCTGGGTGAGAAAGTCGCCGAGCAGAGGCACGATGTGCTCGCGCCCGAAGGCATTGCCCATGCTGACCTTAAGCGTACCGGCCGCTTGCCCTTCGGCATCGGCCAGATTGGCGACTGCGCTCTGGATGGTTGCCAGGCTACTGCTGACCTCCGCCAGGAAGCGCGTGCCGGCTTCGGTCAGGCGCAGGCTACGCGTGCTGCGCTGAAACAGGCGTATGCCCAAGCTGGCCTCCAGCCGGGCTACATTTTTGCCCACGGCGGCCGAGGTCAAACCCAGGCGCCGCGCCGCTTCCGAGAAGCTGCCAGCTTCAGCACTGCGGACGAAGCATTCGATACTGCCTAATGTTTCCATGCTCTCTTCAGACCAAATTTGGCCTGCCTATTTAAAACCATTGGTTTAAAAAGAATAAAGACATTCATGGCTTATCGCAATGCAATGATCGGCGGATAGTTTGCTCCATGGTGTAGCGATATTGCGAAGCCAAACCATACAAGGAGAAACATCATGTCGAACCAAGTTCAAAACGTACAAGCTCAAATCAATCATCTGGCCGGCAAGGTCGCCCTGGTTCAGGGCGGTTCGCGCGGCATTGGCGCGGCCATTGCCAAGCGGCTGGCTCATGATGGCGCCGCCGTGGCGCTGACCTATTCCAGTTCGGCCGATAAGGCACAGGAGGTTGTCAGGGAGATTGAAGCCGCTGGCGGTCGCGCCATTGCGATCAAGGCCGACAGCGCCGATCCCGTGCAGATCAAGGCCGCTGTGCAGCTCACCGCCGACACCTACGGGAAGATCGATATCCTGGTGAACAACGCCGGCGTGTTGGCCTTGGGCAATGTTGCCGAAGCGGAGATCCCGCTCGCAGACATCGATCGCACCCTGGCTGTGAATGTGCGCAGCGTGATCGTCGCCTCGCAGGCGGTGGTCAAGCACATGGACAAGGGCGGACGCATCATCACCATCGGCAGCACCAACTCCGACCGCATGCCTTTCCAGGGAGGCTCGGTTTACGCCATGAGCAAATCCGCCATCATCGGTCTGACCAAGGGCCTGGCGCGCGATCTCGGGCCGCTCGGCATTACCGTCAATAACATTCAACCCGGCCCGATCGACACCGAGATGAATCCGGACAGCGGTGATTTTGCGCAGACATTGAAAGGCCTGATGGCTCTGCCGCGCTATGGCACGAAAGAGGAAGTGGCGAGTTTCGCTGCTTATTTGGCCGGCCCCGAGGCTGCCTATATCACCGGCGCCAGCCTGTTGATCGATGGCGGATTTTCCGCCTGATCGTGGCAAATCAGATAAACAAAAAATCCAGCCTTGGCTGGATTTTTTGGTTTTGGATCGTGAAATGAATTGAGCCGGCTCTTGGCGATTCGGAGGTTTGATTTCACCGAAAAGAGAGACTCCGCTTGTCTTTCAGATTGCCCGGCGCGCAACAAGTCGGATGGCCATGTTGGAAACAGATCACCTTGATCGATGGAACTCCGAAACCAGGACTTTTGCCTTGAGCAGCATGATGTCTTTCAGCATGCGTATTTTTCGGCCATGTTCCTGATGCGCCAGATCGTAGATTTGCTTTTTGACTGTTTCGTCACTGGCTTCAGGAAAGCTCAAGGACCATTGGGTGAAATAAGCGTCATAGCTGTCAATCGTCTTGATCAGTTCGAACCTGAGCTTTTCTCGGGGTCTCAGCGGGATGGATGCCAATATGTCTTCAATGTCGCCATCGTAGTCATGGTTTCGCTGATTGTTCTGAACGGGAAAATCGATAATCCGGGTCATGGGTAAATTCACCTATTCATTGATTCAAGAAAAAGGCCTCTGGACATCATGCAGGCCAGTCACGAAATCGTTTCGAGCAGGACAGTGCGCGCTTTGGTGATGCGTACGAACTGTTCATGACTGCCCCCGACGTCGGGATGCGCTTTCTGGGCGAGCCGTCTGTAGGCGGTGTTGACCTGGCGTCGTTCGAGCTTTCCGCTGGCCGGCAGGTTCAGTGCCTCGCGATGTTCGCGTTCGTCCACGGGTTGGCGCTTGCTGTGGTGTCTGCTTTGCCGGCCGAAGAAGCGGGCAAATTCCTCGTGCATTCGCTCCTGGGCGGCACGGCGCAGGTTGATTGATTCCCGCTTCAAGGCCGCCTGGTCTTCCTGCCAGCGCTGGCGTGACATGACGATGCAGGCGGCAAAGCTGATTCGGCCGCGGGTTTGGAGTTCGTCGAAATCAAATGGCCCGACCATGTCAAAGGGTTCTTCCAGCCATGCTGTTCGGCCACCGGGGCCGACTTCGACCCGGCCGAGCGTGGCCGTGGTGACCACGCCGAGCCCACCGTTCCAGATGACCCATTCGTCGTCTCCTGCAGCGGAGTAGGTGTCATGCATGCCTTGCCTCCCGGGCGTGTGGGGCGCGGTTTCGACAGGGCCGCGGGCGCCGGCTGTCCGGCGCGGTGCGCGAGGTGGCAAGGGATGTGGGGTGAATTGATGGGAACACGACAAGAATCGCCCGTTTGAACGCTGTTACCAACGAGAATGCAAATAGCGCACCAAGAATTGACTGCGTCGTCAGTCAGAGAGCAACGACAAAACGTGTGGGGCTAACTTGCGAAGGGCTTTCCGGCGCAAGTCAGCGTCTGGGTAGTTTCAATTTTGGGCGAAATTTCCGGTTGACCGTGGGAGGCGAACTGGGTGGGTTGCCAAAGGTGTCGGGGCTCGGGGTGAATCGAGCCACGCCACGACCCTCCTCTTGTCAGGGGAGGGGCTGCTTGGGCGAGGGTTACAGGGTTTTAAGGTACTCGACCAAGGCATCCTTTTCGCTGGCCGACAAGCCGGTACCGAACTCGTGCCCCTGGTTGCCGCTGCCCTTGCTGGTGATGTCGAACTTGGTGCCGACGCGTTGGGCTTCGGGTGTGTCGGTGACGAAGCCGACGTTCTTCTGGTCGTAAACGTCGTAGCCGCGCCAGAACACTTTCTGGCGCTTGGCGGCTGGTTCGAGCAGGTCGCGCAGGGTGGGCACCGAGCCGTTGTGCAGGTAGGGGGCGCGCAGCCAGAGGCCGTCGAGGAAGGGGATGTGGTAGCCCGGCAAATCCTCCTCGACCAGGCCTTTGCGTTCCAGCCCCATTTCCTTGACGACCTGGTTGGCCTTGATCGCGGCGCCCTTGTTCCAGGTGTCGAGGCGGCCGCGGTCGGTGCCGACATCGGCGAGCGGCAGCGATGTGCCGGTTTTGTCGCTGGCGTGGCAGGCGGCGCAATGGGTGGCGAACAGCGCTTTGCCGTTGCTCGCCCGGGCCTGGTCGATGGGGAAGGGGTAGGCCGGCGGCTGCAGTTCGGAGAGGTAGGCTTTGAGCCACTCGACCTGCTCCATGAAGCGGGCGTTGTTCTTGGGTGGGGCGCCGAGTACGCCGAGGGCCGAATCGATGACCACGGAATGGACATCGTGGGTGTCGGCGGCGTAGTTCGGGCGGCTGCCCTTGGCCGGGTCATATTTCTTGAGGTTCCACACGGCGGGCATGTCGGCCGGGCCAAAGTAGTCGTCCATCGGCGCCTTGATCATGAAATACCGGGTCAGGTTCATGCCGTCGTCGCGGCCACGGCCCCATTCCGGGAAGTCCGGACGGTAGAGCCAGGCGAACTGCGCCTCGCGTTCGAGCAGGCGTTTCTTGGTGATCGGGATGATCAGGAAGCGGTAGAGCAGCTGGTCGATCCAGTCGAGGTGCGTGACGCGGTTGATCTCGGCCATCAGGATGTCGGCGTTGAAACGCGGGTCCTTGGCGCAGTCGATGAGCAGCCGGAAGAAGGACTGGACGTTGGTGGTGTGGCCGGGGCCGCCGACGACGAAGACCGGGTTGGAATCCGGTGAAATGCGATAGGTCGTGGTGTGGCAGACGGCGCAGTTGTTGGCGACGCGGGCGAAGCCGATGGTCTTCTGGGTGAAGCCGACCGGCAGTTCGCGGCCCATCTCCCACGGCACGCCGAGCGCCGCGTAACCGCCGGGGACGACCTTGCCGTCTTCCTTGAATTTCTCGGGGAAGACCCTTGGCAGCACGTAGAAAATCCAGTACGGAATGCCGGAATCCTGCTCGGCGCCGATCGAGCCGTACTTGAAGCGCATGTCGGGCGTGGCGGTCACCCAGTCCGGCTGTGGGTATTCGCGCAAGCCGCGGTCGTAGCCCATCATGGCGCCGATGACGGCGAGGGTGGCGAGGCCGAGGGCGGCGTATTTGAGCCAGGTTTTGCAGGCGCAGTTGCTCATGATGGTGCCTCTCAGAATGTCTTGAGGAACTCGACCAGCGCGGCCTTTTCGCCGTCGCTCAGTTCGGTTCCGTAGGCCTTGCCCTCGTGGCCGCCGTTGCCGTTGCCGGGCACGGTGGTGTCGAGGCGGAAGAATTTCTTGCCACCGGCTTCGGTGACGTTCGAGACGAAGCCGACTTTCACCGGGTCATAGACGTCGTTGCCGCGGTAGAAGGCTTTCGGCCGTTTGGCGGCCGGTTCGAGCAGGTCGCGCAGGCTGGGCACCGAGCCGTTGTGCAGATAGGGCGCGCGCAGCCAGAGGCCGTCGAGCGGCATGTTGGCGTAGCCGTGGGTTTTCTGGAAATGCGTGAAGCGCCACGGGTAGCCGGCGTAGAGCGTGGCCTGGTTCACCGCCAGCGTGTAGGTGTAGGAATCCAGCCGGCGGCGGTCGGTGCCGATCCTGGCCAGCGGTTCGACGGTGCCGACGTATTCGCCGGTGAAGTCGCTGCCCGAGGCGCCGTGGCAGGATGCGCAGTACTTCTGGTAGATCGGCGCACCCTGGGCGGCCATGTCACGGTCAACCGGGAAAAAGGCCGAAAATGGAAGTGGCTCGGCCTCCCTGATCCACGCCTCGACACGCTTGATGCGCTGGAGGTCGATGGTCGGCGGCGTCGTCCCGGTGCCGAAGGCGGCGCTCTTGTTGCGCTCCTCGACCGTAGTGTTGTTGCCATCCCAGTGCAACTGCATTTCCTTCGGTTCCATGCGTTGGCGCTGGCGCCAGATGGACGGGAAATCGGCCGGCGCGTCGAATTCCTTCGGGTCGAGCAAATGCATGGGCCAGTTGAAAATGACCTTGGCCGAATTGAAGGTATCGACCCGGCCCGGCCCCCAGTCGTGCTGCTTGAACACCCAGTCGAAACGCCCGGCCAGTGCCAGCACGCGGTCGCGCATGATGGCGATGGCGATGGGGTAGACCAGGTAGCGGTCGAGCAGGTCGAGATTGGCGCCCTGTTTCTCGATCTCGGGCAGGATGAATTCCTTGGAGAATTTCGGATCGGCGGCGCAGCGGAAGAAGAATTCCTCGAATGCCTTCATGTTGAAGGTCGCCGCCGGCATGCCGAGGACGATGGTGGCCGGCTGGTCGGCTGCGGTACGGACGGTGCTGACGTGGCAGACGGCGCAATTGACGAAGACGCGGTCGACGCCCTGAAAGCGGCGCTGCGAGGTGCCGACCGGCAGATCGCGGTCGCTGCCGTCGGGATTCTTTTCATAGACCATGCCGAGCGACTGGTAGCCCTTGCCCGGCAGGTATTGCGGGCAGACCTCGGGCAGCGCCTTCCAGATCCAGTACGGAAAGCCCATCTCATGCTCGCCGCCGGTCGAGCCGTATTTGAAATGCTCGGTTGGGTTGGCGTAATCGACCGGAATGTCCTCGGTGAAGCGCTTGAGGAAGAGCAGGCCGATGAAGCCGGGGATGATGACGGTGATGACCAGAAGAATCAGGAAGCGGCGCTTCCAGGGGCTGGGGGTTTGTTTTAGCTCTTCGTTCATGGTGCTCCCCTTGGTTTGTTGGCGTTATCGCGTAGTGGGCAGACAAGGGCGCAGGGCTTCGTAGCCTCCGGCCAGCAATTCGTTGAGGTTGGGCGAACGGCCGGTTTCTGCCCGCAGCCAGTCGCCGACCTGGGCGAGCAGGGTCTTGCGGGCCGTGCTGTTGCGCCAGCGCTCGCTGTGGGTGGCGAAGGCCGGCAGCATGCTTTCCGGCGGCATCGGCGTCTTGTCGCGCTGCTCCGGCGGCAGATCGGCCATGGCCAGCCGGACATAAAGGCGCGGTGCGCACTGGCGCAGACGGGCCGCCACCTGCGCGCCGTTGCCGGCCAGGAAATTGGGCGGGAAGGTTTCGGCTGTCTGGTGGCAGGTCGCGCAGTAGGGGTAGAAGGCCTGCAACGCCGGTTCGACCGGGGCGGTTACGAGGTTGCCCAGCGCAGCCGAGGGCACTTCCAGACGCGGTGCGGGCAGGTTCTGCGCGGCTTGGCAGCAAGGTTTTGGCGTTGGGGCGCCGAGTTCGGCGAGCAGCGCGGCCGCCAGGTTTTCCCGGGGGATGGCGCGTGGGGCGAACAGTGACTCGCCTTGCGGGCTGTCGGCCAGTCGCGTCATGGCGCGTTCGATGGCGGCGAAATCCTGGCGGATATCGAGCACGGCTTTGCCGACGGCGGGATCGCTGGGGTTACGGCGAACTGTCAGGCGGCCAAGGGCGTGGCCATCGGCGCTGCGCGGGCTTTGCTGCCCGAGGCGTAGCGTGAAGCTTGCCTCGTTCGTCGTCGCCGGGCCGCTCGGTACCAGATCGAGGTTGCTCAGGGCGGTGCCGCCGGGCAGGGTGAGGCGGGTCAGTTGTCCGCTGTTCGGTCGGCCTGCCGTCAGGTTCAAAGTGCCGACCAGGCTTGGTCCTGTTCTCGATGCGCAATTCATCGACCAGCGCGAGGCCGGCGCGTTGGCGCTGATCTGGCAGGGGGCGCTCAGTTGCGTCGTGGCAATGTCGGGTAGCCGGGCGAGGGCGACTTCGATCTGCCGGCGCTCAGGGGCAGAAACAAATTCGGCCAGGCCGGCGACCAGCGTGGTGAGCGCACCCGGGGCCTCGGCTTGCCAGATTTCCCGGGGCGGGCGCGGGCTGAGCGGTTCAAAACGGGCCGCGACGTGGGAATGGGCGATGCGGGCCGCCGGATCGGTCGGCCACTCGATCACATTCTGCAGCGGGTTGCGGTTCGGGATCTCCGGATTGCCGATGGCCAGCCCGCCGGGCCAGCGGCGCCGGGCTTCACTGCGCAGCGGGGCCATGACGTTCTGGCTGAAATTCGCATCCGGCGCCCAGCTCTGGCCGCCGGACAGGGCATGGCGCAGCGCGGCAGTGAACAGCCCGGCCCGGCAGCGGCGAGCGGGCAGGTCGTTGTCGCCACAGCCTTCACGCCACAGATTCTGGCTCAGGGCGAATCCATTGGCGCGTTCGGTGGCGTTGTCGATGGCGTAGGGAATGTCGATGCCGCGCTCGATCGGTATGCCGTAAAAGCGTCGTCCGCTGGCGGCGAGCAGGGCGGCAACCTGCGGGTTGGCATTGGTTTCATCCCACAGAGCGCGCGAGAAAATGGGCGAGCCGTTCTGGTGGCAGGCGAAGCAGAGGTTGCGGTTGGCGTAGAAAACCTGCGGCTGGCCGCCGGCCCGGTAGTCCTTGACGAGCTGGAATTCGAAGCGGCCGGCCGCTTCGTTGTAGCTGATCACTTCCAGGACGGCCGATTTTTCCTGGTAGCCGATGAACAGGCGGTCCTTGAGGAAAAATTTCGAATTCGGGCTGTTTTCCGCGTCGACCGCAACAACGACGCGGGGATAGGCGAAATAGTCCGGCGCCGCCGCCGTGCGCTGCAGCGAGCGACCGAGGGGAATAAGGACGCGCTTGGTCGGCGGCAGGGCGCTGCCGGGATCGGCTATCAACTCAGCGTCGAGGCGAGCGAGCAGTGCGGTGAAGGGAAAAGGCAGCTCGATGGCGCTCTGGCCATTGCGTGCCACGGCAAAAAGCTGGTCGAACAGCGAGCGGCCGACGGGGGGCAGATCGTCGCCGGGCACAGCCGGGTCGACGACCCAGGTCGGTGCCGGGCGGGTTTCAGCCGCCGCCCACATCACCGCTCCCGGCCCGCAGGCCAGGCCGAGCAGGCCGGCCAGCAGGGCGTTGCGCAGGTTCATGGCAGGCTTCCATGACCAGCTCACGGATCACGGTTTGGCGGCAGCGACGGCAGATTGTCGCCGCTGAGTGCCCGGCCAGCAGTCTTGCTGAACCTCTCCGGTCTTGATGAATTCCTCGCGCGCCTTGTCGTCGGTGGCCTTGTCGTAGAGCGTGAAGTTGAGGGCGAAAGCCTTGTCGAGGTAGGCGCGGCCGAGGTAGAGGCCGGGGCGGATCATGCGGATCTCGTCGCGCACCTTGAGGCCGCGGCGGCCGGCGAGATAGTCCGGACTTTCCTGATAGCCGGGGATTTCGTCGGTGAAAAAGTAGTCGATGATGATCGACTCGCGCCGCGCATCGAGCAGACTCTGGCCGCAGTAGAGCTTGGCCGGGAAGAGCAGCCAGGTCTCCTTGCCACCATACTGCATCTTCTTCGGCTCGCCTTCGACCAGCCCGATCTTCTTGAGCACCGAGAGGTCTTCGATGCGGTTGCGCAGCACGCGTTCGTCGCGGAAGAAGACCTTGCCGCGCCACAGCGCTTCGCCGACGTCTTCGATGACCAGGCCCTTGAGATGGAGCAGGGTGCCGGTAAAGCCGCCGACCAGTTCGCTCAGCCGGAACTTGCCGCTTTCGCCGCGCGGCAACAGGATGCGGCCGTCGAAAGCACCGTCCGGGATGGGGCCGGCGGCGAGGCGGCCGTAGAGCTGGTCGAGCTGTTCCTGATCGAGTTTGGCCAGGTAGTCCGGGGTGATCTTGGCCAGTTCGGCCGGCGGAATCGGGTATTTGTAATCGACCTGGGCGAGGTCCATCTTTGACTGGTAGCCCTTGTCGTAGGGGGCGTAGCCGATGTTGGGCGGCTCCGGCTTGCTGCATGCGGCGAGGGCAAGGGCGGCGATGGTGAGCAGAGCGGCTTTTGTCGGTGTCATGATCATCTCCCCCTTGCTCACATCGTGGCCAGGAAGGCAGTCAGCGCCTTCTTGTCGGCTTCGGAAAGGTCCTCGCCGAAGCGGTGGCCTTCGTTTTCGATCTCCTGCGTGCAGGTTTCGTAATTCGCGCTGAGGAAATCGCGTTTTTCGCGCAGGATGTCGACGAAGCGGGCGGGGCTCTTGAGGATGTCGTCAGCCATCGCCTGCAGGGTCGCCAACTGGGCCTTCTTGCCGGCGGCTTCGAGCTTGTCCGGGTGGCGCTTGGCGAGGAAGAGATCGCCGACCAGCTGCTTGTGCTGCAAGCCGTTGAGGAAGCCGGCACTGGTCCCGGCCGGGATCTTGACCTGGCCAAAGCCGCCCAGCGGTTTCTCGGTCTTGCCGTCAAGCGGGCGAATGCCGACGTCGATGATCAGGTCGGCGTTGGTCAAAGTGCGCTTGCTGCCGCGCTCCTTCGGGTTGAGCAGTTCGTGCATCGAGCGCTTGTAGAGCTCGAAGCGGCCTTCGACGGTCGGGTCGTAGCGCAGGCAGTCGGGCTGGGCGGCGAGCAGCTTGCCGTCGCGGTCGACGTAGCGGGCACGATGGAAATCGTTGTCCGCGTTGGCCGGCTTGCCGCAGATTTCGGGGCCGATGGCGTTGTTGTGCATGAAAGGCGCTGTCGCCCAGACATTGACCAGCGAGATGTTGCGCATGTAGCCGCGGCCACCGTCCTTGAGTTCCGCTCGTTCGGGAATGTCGGCCACCACCTGCTGTTTGCGCAGCGTGTCGGAGGCGTATTCCATGTAGAGGTGGCCGGCCTGGTGGTTGGAGTGCAGCGAGCGGCAACGGAAGGTGCCGACTTCGGTGACCGGCGTCGATTGCTCGTTGCTCAGGAAATCAGCGCGCACCTTGCGCGGGTGGGCGTCGTTGGGCGCCGCGAAATCGCGGTTCTTGAAGGCGCCGCCGGTGCTTTCCGGGATGCTCGAATGGCAGCGTGCGCAGGTTTCCGCAAAGACAGTCTGGCCACGGCCGACGGCGCCCTTGCCGAATTCCTTTTCGAGATCGACCGTGAGGTCGGCCAGCGCGTAGGCTCCGCCCGTCTTGTTGGCGCGGGCAGCCTGCAGGTTGGTTTCGTCCGATTCGGCCGAGGCGAAGAAATCGAGCACGTTCTGCAGCCGGTCTTCGACGGCCCGGAAGTTCGGGCAGTCACGCCGGCACTGGCCGACGTTGAACGAGGTCTGGCCGAAACCACGCTGCTCCGGATCGACCTGGCGCATGTCGGAGAAGTGATTGACCCAGCACTGTTCGGAACACGAGCCGATGTTGAAATAGACGCGCTGGATCGCCTCGTGGGCGCCGGTCGAGTCCTCGCCACCCTTCAGGATGTGATGGACGCCGGGCAGGGCAACCTTCAGGCCGCCGAGGAAGACGGTGGTCGTGTCGTCGTCGCGCGTGCTCTTCAGCCAGCACTTGCCGCTACGGCCCGGTTCGCACCAGCATTTGTCCTCGTCCTTCTCGGCGCCGCAGGTGGTGGCCTTGCGCCATTTATTGACTACCTCGCCCTTGAATACCGGGCGCTGGGCGACATTGATCAACGCGTTGATGGTGCCCGGGTTGTTGATCTGGTCGTGCGAAATGGCCGAGGTGTCGGTGACGCCGGGGCGGGCGTGGGCGAACATCTGGTATTCGAGCGCGCTCTTCGGCATGCCGGAGCCGAGCAGTTCGGACATCCGCGTGTATTGGTTGCCGATCAGGCCCTTGATGTTTTCCCATTTCGGATGCGCCGGGTCGGCCGGCGGATTGAGCGGGTCGAAGGCAATGTGGCAGGAGCCGCAGGAGGTGCCGATCAGGAAGGGCGGCTCGACCGAGGCGTCAGCCAGTTTGCTGACCCGAGTGTCGGATTCGATGCCGGTGGCCGCCACCTTGGTGGCATTGAAGCCGGCCCAGCTGGCGTTGCCGCCGTTGAGCGCCTGCCACTTGGCGGCATCAAAGCGCGGATTGGGGAACTTGCGGATGCCCAGTGCGCCGGTCGAGGTGCCGAACTTGAGGTCGCAGGCCGAATGGCGCTGGTCAGCCTTGCCGCCCTGGCTGTGCGGGTCGTCCGGGTCGAGCGCGGCATCCTTGAGGCCGCAGGCCGGATCGACATAGCCGGGTTTGCCGACGTATTTGAGTAGCACGTCGTCACCAGGGCACCAGTCGAAACCGTAGGTTTCGTCGGCCGATTTGGCCGGGCAGTCGGGATCGCCCGGCTTGCAGCAGGCCGGATCGTTGATGATGCCCCAGGCCCAGAACCGGTCGTCGCGCTGGTCGGCGCGCAGGACGCGGAACCAGTCGACGAGCACGCCGATGCGCTGCTGGAAGGTGTAGGTGTGGAAACGTTCGTTGCCGCCCGTCGCCTTGAACCAGATCAGCCGCCCGACGCATTCCGATTCGTTGAGCCCTTCGCGGGCGCAGGCTTCCATGTACGGCGCGTCCTGATCAACGGCCGACATTTCGGGAACGGGTTTTCCGGGGGGCGCCGCGGCGCTGGCTGGCGCATTCTCGGCGAAGGCCTCGCCGATGCTGTGGTGCTGGTTCTGAAATATCCCGATGCCAGCGGCAAAGGTGACGAATGCCGCAATAGCGGCCAGCAGAGTACGTTTCATACGTTTTCTCCCCATCAACGCCTACGAGTCTCAGGCTGCCGTGATCCCACTCACTGACTTAATGACATGTGAGATAACAGGAAGTTCAATCGGGGATGTAGTTATTTCGCATGAATTACAAATTTGGCCTGTTCTGAATAGCGCTGGCTAGGTGGCAGGCGCGGCTATTTGCGCAGGTCCGTTTGACTGTTGGGTTGGGCCTCTGTTGCATAGCTATTCCGCTTGCGTTTCGGGATGGTCTGTCCAGTCGCAAACGCCGCAACTCGTGTAGTAATCACCATCAGGTGGTATGGCAATGTCGAAGTGTGTTCGTATATGCCGTGATTTGCACACTGGGCATAGTTCGGTCTTATCTGAACGGCTCTTTTCAAGAATCTGTATGAAATGACCAATCACAGTCTGGGTGGAGTGGATCGCAATTGATGATGCGGTCTTGCTCGCACTTCTTGTGTGTGTGAGCCAATTTACAAGCTGCCAAGCTTCTTTGGCGGTGTTCTTCAAGTGCTGTCGAAGTTCTTTGTTGCTACCGCCTCCACAGAGCTGATTCATCAGGACATCGCTCCAGCCAAGAAAGTTTGAGTCCTGAGGCCGTTCAGCTTCATCGGGAAGTTCGGTTCGCCGTCGTAACGCGGCGATTAGCGATATCAGGCTCTCTCTGAGAAGCATACCGACAGCCTGATAGTCTTCAGCTTCTACTGCGCTGTCGTGTCTATCCTTAGCTTGTTCCTCGCGCCTGAGCACCTCATCAAAAGGGCTCGGATCGCCAGCGTCGACGCGATTTGATTGGTTCCTTATCCGCATCATTAGTCCGATGTGGAAAGACAATGTGTAATCGAGGCTGGGAAAGTGCTTCTGCGAATATAGATTGGTGAAATTCGTGATTACCCAATATCGATCTTTGTCGGTAGTCACGTCCCATATTTCGTAGGCATCTCCAAGGACTATCTCCTGCTTGATTCGTTCGACGTGCTGGACGTCTTCGTCTCTTGCTTGGCCCTCCACATACGTCGCAATGTCCATTTCTGAATGTGGATCACTATTGATGCTGTAGCGATCAAGTTCGCCGGGTGGCACGGGGTGCGTATGAACAACGCACTCACCCTGCACAGGGTCTTTGTTTTCTTCTTCGATTTCCATTGGCTATCTCAAAAGGTCCAACTTTTGAATTCAGGGGCGCGACGCGGTTTTATCGCGGCACGTTCCTTGGAATGATGGGTTAGGACTCACGCGTACGAAAAACCTGCAAAGTCTGCAAAGATGTGCGCGAAGACAACTGGCCAAAGATCCTTTTTCCATAAAAAGTAGATGCTGAGAACTAGACCAAAAGCCACGATGGACAGTGCGCCGACAGGCCCCTGGTAAATGTGATACAGCACACGAACAAGAATTGTCATGCCAATTGCAAAGAAAGCACCTGCGCTCTGCAGAGTGCGCTGCAAGTACCCAATTACGAAGGTCTCCTCATAAAGCCCGTTGATAACTGAAACTCCGAGGAGTGGAAGAAGGGAGATTGTGGCACCGGACGCCATTTCTTCGATTGGTTGAACTGCAACGATAGACCGCCCGCCTGCGAGTTCTGCCGGCCACGACAGAAGCAGGGTCGCACCGTAAAGCACGAGGCCTACCAGGCAACCCTTACCGCTTGGAACCGGGACAAGGTGCCCCAGATTAAATCCACGAACGTAGAGGAATCCTATTGCGATTGTGGCCAGAATTATTTCCAGAACGACAATGCCAAGAAATGACGAGTCTGTGAATGGATGTACCGGAAATCCGGCCGCCACAGCTTGAATTGAGGAAAGGATGAACCAACCGAAACAGATTGCCATAACAATAATTGGGTCGGTTGTGCTGCAGGTTCCGGGATGATGTGGAGCCATTGATATGAGTCCTAACGTGCAGCTTGAGCCGACGCCGGAGCGCGCAGCGCGGAGGGAACCCAAAAGCGACGCTTTTGGGCGGTCGGCTCGAAGCGTTTGTTAGAGCCTTGGCACGAAAAAAATGGGGTTTTCACAGAGCCTCCACAATGCCGCGGTACCACGAGGAAGGGCACACGCTTAGAAACTGAGTGCGTATGGCGTTGGCCTCTGGAACGAGGCCTTGCTCACACAGGGCGTAGTACTTACTGACGCACATTTGTGTTTGGTTGTTCCACTTGCTATCTGCTTCCGCGGCCAGGAGTATTTGTTGTTGAAAAATTTGATCACCTGCCGGTACTTCAAGATCTTCAGACAACAACCGAACCAACAGTTGTTGTTTTTCCGAAACCGATGCCTCGGCTTGGAATTGCCCAGTCTTAAACGCTCGGAGCAACTTGTAGGCAGCGGCCAACTCATCGGACATGCTGGGTTCCTTGTGGGCTCTAACAGTTATTCAGACGCAAAAACGCCCGGGTTATTGCCAATAATACGGACACGATTGAATCGCCTGTAACAGTTTTAATGACATGGAGATTATCCGATGCCGATCTCCATATCAATCAACAATCAGGCGGACAAGGCTGATGTCCGCTTTGGAACAGTTTTCCGGGTAATCAGTTGTGGCAGGACTATGCCTTACGACTATTCCGTCGTCACCGTGTCAACCCGTTCAGGTTCCTCGTTTTGACTGCGCAACCATGATCAAAAACGACGGTCAGCTTGTTCCAAATTTCGCCCATTTTTCCGGTTGACCGTGGAACTCGGCTTCCTAGTCACTTCCCGGATGAATCATCTCGGCCGGCACGACCCAGCGGTCATAGTCTTCGAGCGAGACATAGCCCAGCGCCAGTGCCGCCTGTTTGAGCGTGGTGCCGTCGTGGCTGGCCAGTTTGGCGATTTCGGCGGCATTGTCGTAGCCGATGTGCGGGGTCAGGGCGGTGACCAGCATCAGTGAGCGTTCCATGAGTTCGGCGATGCGTTTGCGGTGGGCGGTGATGCCGCGCACGCAATGGTGTTCGAAGCTCTGCATGCCGTCACTGAGCAGGCGGACGCTTTGCAGGAAGTTGTGGGCGATCACCGGTTTGAAGACATTGAGTTCGAAATTACCCGAGGCGCCGGCGATGCCGATGGTGACGTCGTTGCCCATGACCTGACAGCAGAGCATGGTGAGCGCCTCGCACTGGGTCGGGTTGACCTTGCCGGGCATGATCGAGCTGCCCGGTTCGTTTTCCGGAATGCCGATTTCACCCAGACCGGAGCGCGGGCCGGAGGCCAGCCAGCGGATGTCGTTGGCGATTTTTATGAGCGCCACGGCCAGCGTCTTGAGGGCGCCGTGGGCAGCGACCAGACCGTCGTGGGCGGCCAGCGCGGCGAACTTGTTGGCGGCGGAGGTGAATGGAATGCCGTTGCGGTCGGCCAGTTCGGCCGCAACGCGGGCGCCGAATTCGGGATGGGTGTTGAGCCCGGTGCCGACGGCGGTGCCGCCCACGGCGAGCGGGGTGAGCGACTGCAGGCTGGCGGCGATCAGGCTTTCGGCGTGCTGCAACTGGGCGACGTAGCCGGAGAATTCCTGGCCGAGCGAGAGCGGCGTCGCGTCCTGCAAATGGGTGCGGCCGATTTTGATGATGTCGGCGAACTCGGCCGATTTTTCGGCCAGTGTGGCGGTCAGTTGGCGGAGCGCTGGCAGCAGGTGGCGCTCGATGCCGATGGCCGCCGCTACATGCATGGCGGTGGGAAAGATGTCGTTTGACGACTGGCCGAGATTGACCTCGTCGTTGGGATGAACGAGGCGAGCATTGCCGCGCTGGCCGCCCAGCAACTCTGAAGCGCGGTTGGCCAGCACCTCGTTCATGTTCATGTTGGTTTGCGTGCCGGAGCCGGTCTGCCAGACCGAGAGCGGGAATTCATCGGGGTGGTGGCCGCTGGTGACCTCGTTGGCGGCAACGATGATGGCCGCTGCGATTGGCGCCGGGAGCAGGCCGAACTCGCGGTTGACGTTGGCGCAGGTGGCCTTGACCATGGCCAGCGCGTGGATCAGCTCTTCCGGCATGCGTTCGGTGGAGATCGCAAAGTGCTCCAGCGAGCGCTGGGTTTGGGCGCCCCACAGGCGCTCCGCCGCTACCTCGATGGGGCCGAAGGAATCTTTTTCCTGGCGGGTGGGGATGACTGGGGGCATGGCAGACTCCTCGCTGGCCGCTCCAGGCACAGGAAATGCCCGCTCGACCTGACCGTTCGAGTTGCGGGCAGCCGGGAAGTTCGGCCGGATTTGCTTTGCCAGCGCTATCCGGTGATGGATACAATCAAACGCAACGATTATTGCGTTGCTGACTTCCGGAGTTCAGGTGGATATAAATTGCCGTCGAGTGTCGCTGTTGGTCGTTGTTCTGGCTGAACATCGGCGTGCTGCGACCGGGGGAGGCAGGCCGTGACGCGCCGTGTGCTTCTTCTGGTCACCGCGTCACTGGTGTTTTTCGGCCTGGCGCTGGCCGCCTATTTTGCCGAGAAAATCAATCGTGAGCAGTTTGCCTCGGCCGAACGCGCCGAGGTCTTGCGCCGCATGACCGTGATTCGCGATGCACTCGAAAGCAACCTCAATAGCGATATCCAGCTGGTGCGTGGTCTGATCGGCGTCATCGCGCTGGATCCGAACCTTGGTCAGGCCCGTTTCGACAGGGCTGTCCAGCCACTGTTTTCTGGTCGGACGCAGCTCCGGAACATTGTCGCGGCGCCGGACATGGTTATTCGTTGGGTGCATCCGATGCTCGGCAATGAGGCGGTGGTCGGGCTCGATTACCGGACTGCGCCGGGACAATTTGCGGCGGTCGAACGCGCCCGGGTGTCGCACCAGATTGTCCTGGCCGGGCCGCTGAATCTGGTTCAGGGCGGCGTTGGGCTGGTGGCGCGGCTACCTGTCTATTTGTCGGACCGCAGGGGCGAGGAGTATTTCTGGGGCATTGTCAGTGCGGTAATCGATGTCGACAAGCTGTTTGCCAGCAGCGGCCTGGGTGACGACAAACCGCCGTTTGACATTGCGATTCGCGGCAAGGATGCGACTGGCGCTGATGGCGAGGTGTTTTTCGGGCCTCCGGAATTGTTCGAGGCCCAGCCGGTCGTGGCCAATATTTATCTACCGCAGGGTTCCTGGCAGATCGCCGCGACGCCGCGTGGCGGCTGGCAGGCTGCTCCGGATAACCTGTGGTCGCTGCGCCTCGGCTTCGCGCTGATTGCCATCATGGTGGCTGGCGCCTTTGTTGCGCAGGGGCGAGCCTTGATGCAGGCCTCACGGGCTACCGAGCGGGCTGAGGCATCCCGGCGCCAGCTCTCGGCCACCCTGGAAAAAACGCCCAACGTGGCCGTTCAGTGGTTCGATACCCAAGGGCGCGTGATTTACTGGAATCCAGCCTCGGAAGCGCTTTATGGCTGGACTGCCGAGGAGGCCGGGGGCAAACGCCTGGAACGGCTGATTCTGGACGATGGCGAAGCGGCCAGATGGCGAGTCGCACAGGCCGACGTGCTGACCAGTGGACATGCCCTGGGGCCGACCGAATATCTCGCACGCACGCGTGAGGGCGAGTTGCGCTGGGTTGAGTCGACGGCCTTTCTGATTCCCGGCGATGAGGCATCGGGGCAGATCATGGTCTGCATGGATGTCGATGTCACCGATCGCAAGCTGGCTGAGCAGAAAGTGGCTGATTTCAACCGGGATTTTGAGGCTTTCCTCAATCAGACCACCGATTTCATCTATTTCAAGGATGCCGCCAGCCGTTTCCGTTTCTGCAGCCAGACCCTCGCCGACATTTCCGGGCACGCCAGTTGGCGCGACATGCTCGGCAAGCATGACCGGGAAGTCTTTCCGGCCGATACCGCCCGGCTCTACGAGGAAGAGGAAGTCTCGGTATTCAGGGACGGCAAACCGTTGCTGGCCAAGATCGAGCCGTATTACGACGTCGATGGCGAGCTTGGTTACGTGGAAACGAACAAATGGCCGCTGTTTGACGAAAAACAACAGGTAGTCGGCCTGTTCGGTATCAGTCGGGACATCACCGAACGCGTGCACAACGAGAATGAACTCAAGCAGCACCGCTTGCATCTTGAAGAGCAGGTGGTCCGCCGCACGGCCGAACTGGCCGTCGCCAAGGAAGCGGCCGAAGCGGCGAATGTGGCGAAGAGCGCGTTCCTGGCCAACATGTCGCACGAGATTCGCACGCCGCTAAACGCCATCACTGGCATGGCCCATCTGATCCGGCGCAGCGGCCTGGCGCCCGAGCAGATGGAGCGCCTCGACCGGCTGGAATTGGCCGGCGAACATTTGCTGGAAATCATCAATGCCATTCTCGATCTGTCGAAGATCGAGGCCGGGAAATTCACGCTCGAAGAGGCGCCGCTCAGGGTGGCGAGCATCCTCGGTAACGTCGCCTCGATCATGCGCGATCGCGCGCTGGCCAAGCATCTGAAACTCAACATCGAGCCCGGGCCAAGTCTGCCTCCCTTGCTCGGCGACCAGACCCGCCTGCAGCAGGCGCTGCTCAATTACGTCACCAATGCCATCAAGTTTACCGAGGAGGGCACCATAACGCTGCGCGCCAGCGTGGATGACGAGGATGCGGCCAGCGTCGTGATTCGTTTCGAGGTCGAGGATACCGGGATCGGTATCGCCGAAAGCGAGTTGCCGCGGCTCTTCGGTGCCTTCGAGCAGGCCGACAATTCGACGACCCGCAAGTACGGCGGTACCGGGCTGGGGCTGTCTATCACGCGCAAGCTGGCCCACTTGATGGGTGGCGATGCCGGCGCCGATGGTCGGCCGGGTAAAGGCAGCATCTTCTGGCTGACGGCCCGCCTCAACAAGGGCGCGGCCGTCGGGGTGACGGCCGAAACTGAATTGTCGGGCAGCGCTGGCGAAACCTTGCGGCGCAATTACCCGGGGAGCCGCATCCTGCTTGTCGAGGACGAGCCGATCAACCAGGAAATCGCCCTGGCCATGCTCGACGATGTCGGGCTGCTTGTCGATATCGCCGACGATGGCATGGCTGCGCTGCAGATGCTTGGTCGCGAAAGCTATGACCTGATCCTGATGGACATGCAGATGCCGCGCATGGACGGCCTGACCGCCACCCGGGAAATTCGCCGGATGCCCGAGGGCGGCACCATCCCGATCCTGGCCATGACGGCCAACGCCTTTGCCGAGGACAAGGCGCGTTGCCTTGAGGTCGGCATGAACGATTTCATCACCAAGCCGGTCGATCCGGGCCGGCTCTACGCGATGGTGCTGAAATGGCTGAGCCGGGCGGCAGGCTAGGCGCTTGTGGCGCCAGCCGTCCGATTTCAATTTTGGCCGTTTTTTCGGGTTGACCGTGGCAAGCTCAATTTGCCTCAGGCGGTCGCGTGCGCTTTCTCGTATTCCTTGAGCAGGCGCTGGTGCAGGTCGCAGCCGGCGAGGTCGAGACCTGGCGATACCAGACCGAAGAAGCGCACATCGCCATCGAGCATGGCTATCGCCTGGTCAAGCGTGGCTTCGCCGTAAAGGCTGAGTAGCGCGGCTTCATAGGTGGACGGGTCTTCCATGTCGATGATGGTTTGCAGGCAAGCGTAAATACGGCGACGGCCGGCGTCGAGTTGTTCGAACTGGCGCACCCATTCGAGGCCTTCGCCGCCTCCGGCCAGGGCGAGCATGGTCTTCAGTTCGCCAACACGGAGGTCGGCCCACAGCGAGCCGGGATCGGCGGCGAGGCCGATCAGCGCGGCGACCGGGCGTTCGTCGGCGATGCTCAGTTCGTTGAGGGTGTCGAGCAGCTCGCAGCATTCGTCGTCGTTGAGTTCGGCCAGACGCAGGATGTCGGCGCGGACGACGTTGCCGTTGCTGTTGTTTTCCCATTCGAGGTCGTCGATCGGGTAGATCTCCGACATGCCGGGAACGAGGATGCGGCAGGCGTAGACGCCGAGGTGGTCGAAGTCGGCGACGTAGATGTCGTGGCCGTCAGCATGGATGCGTTCGGCCAGCCAGGCGTAGTCGTCGGCGGTCTTGCCGTTGTCGAGGTCGTTGAAATTCCAGTCGGCGAATTCAAAATCGGCTTGATCGCCGAAGAATTCCCAGCTGACGATGCCGCTCGAGTCGACGAAGTGGATTTCGATATTCGGCGCGCTGGCGATTTCGTCGAGGTCGAAGCCGGGGGGCGGGAAACCGTCGAGTGCTTCGAGGGCGCGGCCCTGGAGCAGTTCGGTCAGGGCGCGTTCAAGGGCGATCTCGAAGCGCGGATGGGCGCCGAAACTGGCGAAAACGCCCTGATCCTTGGGGTTGAGCATGGTCACGCACATCACCGGGTAGAGGCCGCCGAGCGAGGCGTCCTTGACCAGAATGCCGAAGCCGGCGTCGCGCAGGCCCTTGATGCCGGCGGCGATGGTCGGATACCGGCCGATGACTTCTTCCGGCACGTCCGGCAGACAGAGCCCTTCGGCGATGACCTTGAACTTGACGTGGCGTTCGAGGATTTCCGACAGCGCCTGGGCGCGTGCCTCGGCCTGGGTGTTGCCGGCCGACATGCCGTTGCTGACGTAAAGGTTGCTGATGACATTGACCGGGAAGAAGACCTCGGCGCCGTCACGCTGGCGGACGTAGGGAATGGCGCAGATACCGCGGTCTTCGTTGCCGGAATTCATGTCCACGAGGGTTTCGGCCGGGATGCTGCCTTCCGGGTTGTAGAAAGCCTGCAGTTCCGGCGTCAGCAGTTCGGCCGGCCAGTCAGTGGCGTCGGCGGTCAGCGGGAACCAGCGTTCACGCGGGTAGTGCGTGAAGGCGCGGTTGGCGATGGTGTCGCCGAGAAAATAGTGGTTCCAGAAATAGTTGCAGGACAGCCGCTCGAAATACTCGCCGAGCGCGCTGGCGTGGGCGGCCAGTTTGGTCGCCCCCTTGCCGTTGGTGAACATCAGGTGGCAGGCGCGGTTGCGCACATGCACGGACCACACGTTGTCGACCGGGTTGAGCCAGGAGCATTCCTCGATGTCGAAACCGCGGGCTGTCAGCTTGGCCTGCATCGAGGTGATGGAGTGTTCGAGCGAGGCATCTTTGCCCGGAATGAAGTGTTCTTGTTGCATCGGGCATCCTGCCTTAATGGTGAGGCGCGCAGTGTACGTCAGTGGGCGGTCGTTGCTACGGTCCACCGGAAATTTAGGCCATTTTTGAAATCGTTTGGCGGGTGCTTCACCGGCTTTCCATGGCAGCGCGCAGCAGGTCGATAAAGGCCGTAGTACGCACCGGCAGCAGGCGCCGGCCCGGCGTTACGCACCAGATGGTCACCATCGGCAAGTTCCATTCGGGCAGCACGCGTTTGAGCAGGCCTTGTTCGACCCATTTGGCAGCGAAGCGGTCGGCCAGACCGACGATGCCCATCCCATGCGCTGCCAGGTCGCGTTGCAGGCTGCGCGAGTTGGCCGACAGCGGCCCGGTCGGCATGCCTTCCCAACGCTCGGGGCCACGGCCAAGTTGCCAGGGCAAGGTTTCGCCGATGCCGCCGATCAGACCGAGGCAGACGTGGTCGAGCAGATCGGCTGGCGTGGCCGGCGTCCCGTAGCGGGCCAGGTAGGCGGGGCTGGCGTAGAGGCCGTTCTGCAATTCGCAGAGTTTTCTGGCGACCAGCGTGCTGTCGTCGGGCAGGCGACTGGCGGCGCGCACGGCGAGATCGAAGCGCTCGGCCAGCAGATCCACGCGGCGGGGCGAGAGGTCGAGTTCGAGCCGCACTTCCGGATAGCTGCTGGCGTACTGGAGGAGCAGGGGTGTCAGATCGAGCTCGGCGAAATCGGGCGGCAGCGAAACGCGCAGTACCCCGCGCGGCGTGCCTTGCCGGTGCAGCGCCATGGCCGAAGCGGCCTCGGTTTCCTCGAGCAGGCGCTTGGCGTGATCGAGGATCTGTTCGCCGAATTCGGTGATGGCCAGACGGCGCGTGCTCCGGGTCAGCAGGCGTTCGCCGAGTTTCGTCTCGAGCTGGGTAATGCGCCGGGATAGCGTCGACTTGGGCAGCCCGCAGCGCTCGGCCGCGCGGGAAAAACTGCCAGCCTCCATGACCTGGGCGAAGAGGATCAGATCGTTGGCATCAAGGCTCATGGTCATCCTGACTGTTGCATAAACGGAACAATGATACCCATTTTGACGGCTTCCGGATCGTTATCGTGATCAATAGTATTCACTCCATGGTTTCAGCGGTTTGAACCAAGAACCCCACCCAAAACTGGAGAAAACGATCATGAAAATCCTGCAAATCAACGCTAGCGCCCGTTCTGCCGGTGCCAACTCGACCCGTCTGGCCGACACCGTGACGGCTCGCCTGCTCGCCCAAAATTCGAATGCCGTGGTCGAACTGCGCGATCTGGCCAGCCACCCGCACCCGGTGCTCGACGAACCGGCGCTCGGCGCCTTGTTCACGCCGGCCGATCAGCGTACGGCCGAACAATCGGCCCGTGTCGCCCTCGATGACGCGCTGATCGCCCAGGTCCAGTCGGTCGACGTCATCGTCCTTGGTGTGCCGATGTACAACTTCGGTGTGCCCGTCCAGTTGAAGACCTGGATCGACGCCATCGCCCGCGCCGGTGTCACTTTCCGCTACACCGAGAAGGGTCCGGAAGGCCTGCTCAAGGGCAAGAAGGTTTATGTTGCATTGGCCCGCGGCGGTCTCTACCGCGATACCCCGGCCGATTCGCAAGTGCCTTACCTGAAGAGCGTTCTCGGCTTCCTCGGTCTGACCGATGTCGAATTCATTTACGCCGAAGGTCTGGCGCTGGGTGCCGAGTCGGCGAGCAAGGCTTTTGCCGAGGCCGAAGCTCAGATCGAAGAATTGATTGCCTAAAAACGAAGAGCGGCAGCGTTCGGAAATGCGCGCTGCCGGCTTGAGATCATTGGAGAAAATCATGAACACAGCACCATCCAGCCATCAATTCAGAACGGTTGAGCGCCTCGTTGCCGGTGTTCAGACCTCCGACGGCGCCGGCGTGCGCCTGACCCGGGTTCTGACCCAGAACCTGCAGCGTCGCCTCGACCCCTTCCTGATGCTCGACGCCTTCCGCAACGAGAATCCGGACGACTACATCGGCGGCTTCCCCGACCATCCGCATCGCGGTTTCGAAACGGTCACCTACATGATCGCCGGCCGCATGCGCCACCACGACAGCGTCGGCAACGTCGGCCTGCTCGGGCCGGGCGGCGCCCAGTGGATGACGACGGGCAGCGGGCTGATCCATTCTGAACTGCCGGAACAGGAAGAAGGCCTGATGGAAGGTTTCCAACTCTGGCTCAACCTGCCGGCCATCCAGAAGATGGTCGCCCCGAGCTATCGCGACATCCCGCCGGCCGCCATTCCGGAATTTGCCGACGAGAATGGCGTTGTGGTCCGTGTCATTGCCGGGGCCAGCCATGGCGTCGATGGCGCCGTCTACCGTCCGGATACCGAGCCGCTTTATCTCGACGTCCATCTGCCGGCCGGCACGCGTTTCGAGCAGCCGATCGCCGCCGGGCACAATGCCTTCACCTACACCTACCGGGGCAGCGTGAATATCGCCGGCACGACGGTCGCCGACCGGCACATGGCCATCCTGAGCAACAATGGCGGAGCGGCTGTCTGCATCGAAGCCGTTGAGGATGCCCGCGTGCTGATCGTCGCCGGCCGACCGTTGAACGAGCCGATTGCCCAGTACGGCCCGTTCGTCATGAACACCGCCGAGCAGATTCACCAGGCCATGCGCGATTACCAGGCTGGCAAGTTCGAGGCGACGGCGGTTCAATCGCTGTGAACCAATGGGAACGGCCATCGTCGAACCAGCACTATGAATTTTTCGACATGGCCGGGCCGGTCGAACATTAACGAAAGGGTAGTTCCGTGGAAATTTCCCAGCTCAGCGAAGCTCTACAGCGTGACGCCGTCTGGGTCGTTTTCCTCAACGTCCTGCTCCAACAGATCGGCCTGCCGGTGCCGGCCGTTCCAACGCTGCTCCTGGCCGGCAGCCTGATCGTCGGCTCCGGGCAGTTCGCCAGCGTCCTGGCCGCCGCCATCGTCGCCTCGGTGCTGGCCGACTGGGTCTGGTATCTGGCCGGCCGGGCCTTTGGCTATCGGGTGCTGGCCGGGCTGTGCAAGCTGTCGATCAACCCCGGCTCCTGCGTCAGCCAGACCGAAGCCCGGTTTGTCCGCTGGGGGATCGGCTCCTTGGTCTTTGCCAAATTCATCCCCGGTTTTTCGACGGTAGCGCCACCCATTGCCGGCTCCTTGCGCATGCGGTTGCCGGGCTTCCTGCTCGCCGCTGCCGCCGGGGCGGCCTTGTGGGCCGGGCTGGCTTTGGGCGCCGGCTGGCTGTTGCGCAACGAAGTCAGCGCAGCTATCGCAGCGCTGGACCGGCACACGGGGAGCACGCTTGTCGTTCTCGCCGCCATGATTTCAATCTGGCTGGGCTGGAAACTCTGGCAGAAATACCGCTTCCGGCAATTGTCGGCCGTACCGCACATCACGCCGCTTGAACTGATCGCGGCGATGGAGGGCGAGCAACCGCCGCTGGTCCTCGACCTGCGCGGGCAAAGCATGATCGCTGAAACCGGGCCGATTGCCGGCGCAAAGGTGGCGGAGCATGACCTGCTGCTCGACGCCGTTGGCGAATGGCCAAAAGACCAGCCCATCGTCACCCTGTGTGCCTGCCCGGAGGATGCCGGGGCGATTCAGGCCGCGCGCCAGCTGCTCGACGCCGGCTATGTCTCCGTCCGGCCCCTGAAAGGTGGCTACGAAGCCTGGCTGGCGAGTGCCTTGGAGAACGAGATGGTTACGTCAGGTATATGACGTTAGCCTGATTGCGCCAGCGTTGTCGCGGAGAGAGAATGCGAATTTCATAATTCGTGGAGCCAAGCATGAGCAACGAGCGCAGAGGGCGCCCGGAGAGACGCGGCCGGGACATCGGCCCGCCCAGCGGTTGTTTCGACCGGCGGCGAACGGTTGAGCGCCGACTCCCCGAAACCGTTGAAGCTGAGCTGTCGGCTGATGACTTCGCCAAATTTTTCGGCGCGGCGAACAAAGCTGACGGCAATACCGATCAACTTGATCTGGCCGCCGAGGTTTTCGAGCGGGCTCGCGACCGTTATTAGGTGCTTAGCCTTTGCTGGCGATGTTTGACCAGGGCGTAAATCGCCGGGATGACCGCCAGGGTCAGAATGGTTGAAGAAATCATGCCGCCGACCATCGGTGCCGCGATGCGGCTCATGACTTCCGAGCCGGTGCCTGTCCCCCACAGGATGGGCAGCAGGCCGGCCATGATGGCCGTGACCGTCATCATCTTCGGGCGGACCCGTTCGACGGCGCCTTCCATGACCGCGGCGTAGAGGTCAGAAGCCTGCGGTCGACGGCCTTCCTTAGCGCATTTTGCCTGCACGGCCGTCCACGCGTGGTCGAGGTAGATCAGCATGACGACGCCTGTTTCAGCCGCCACACCGGCCAGCGCGATGAAGCCGATGGCGGCGGCGACCGACAGGTTGTAGCCGAGCAGCCACATGAGCCAGATGCCGCCGACCAGCGCGAAGGGCACCGAGAGCATGACGATCAGCGTCTCGGTGATGCGGCGGAAATTGAGGTAAAGCAGCAGGAAGATGATGAGCAGGGTGACCGGGACGACAACTTTGAGTTTCTCGATGGCGCGTTCCATGTACTCGAACTGGCCGCTCCAGGTGACGTAGGTGCCGGGGGTGAATTTGACCTGCTCATTGACCGCCTTGCGCGCCTCGGCCACATAGCTGCCGATGTCGCGGTCGCGGATATCGACGTAGATGTAAGCCGAGAGCAGGGCGTTTTCGGTGCGGATGGCTGGGGCGCCGGTGCTGATTTTGACTTCGGCGACCTGACCGAGCGGGATCATGCTGGCGGCGCCGCCCATTTCGGCCGGCACTGGCACCAGCACTTCGCGGGCGATGGCTTGCGGATCGCTGCGCAGGTCGCGCGGGTAGCGCACGGTGACGCCGAAGCGTTCGCGGCCTTCGACGGTGGTGGTGACCATTTCGCCGCCGAGGGCTGCGGCGACAACATCCATCACTTCGCCAACCGTCAGGCCATAGCGGGCCAGGGCGATGCGGTCGGGCACGATGTCGAGGTAGAAGCCGCCGGTGATCCGTTCGGCGAAGGCGCTGCTGGTGCCCGGCACGGCCTTGACGACACTTTCGATTTCCTTGGCCAGGCGTTCCATCTCAACGAGATCGGTGCCGAAAACCTTGATGCCGATGGGCGTCCGGATGCCGGTGGACAGCATGTCGATGCGCGCCTTGATCGGCATCGTCCATGAATTGGCGACGCCGGGGAATTGCAACGCCTTGTCGAGTTCGGCGATCAGCTTGTCGGTGGTCAACCCCGGCCGCCATTCGCTTTCCGGCTTGAGGTTGATCACCGTTTCGAACATTTCCATCGGCGCCGGGTCGGTAGCGGTCTGGGCGCGACCGGCCTTGCCGAACACCGAGGCGACTTCCGGGAAGCTCTTGATGATCTTGTTCTGCGTCTGCAGCAGTTCGGCTGCTTTGGTCACCGACAGGCCGGGCAGCGTGGTCGGCATGTAGAACAGCGTGCCTTCGTTGAGCGTCGGCATGAATTCGCTGCCGAGTCGGCTGGCCGGGATGATGCTGACGGCCATGGCGATCAGGGCGAGGGCGATGGTCGTTTTCTTCCAGTTCATGACGGCGGCGATGATCGGGCGGTAAATCCGGATCAGGAAACGATTGACCGGGTTCTCGGCTTCCGGCTTGATATGGCCGCGGATGAACAGCAGCATGAGCACCGGCACCAGCGTCACCGACAGGAAGGCGGCCGCCGCCATGGCGAAGGTCTTGGTCCACGCCAGCGGTGCGAACAGCCGGCCTTCCTGGGCTTCGAGCGTGAACACGGGGAGGAAGGAGACGGTGATGATGAGCAGGCTGAAGAAGAGGGCGGGGCCGACTTCCTTGCAGGCAGCGATGATGGCCTCGCTGCGCGACTCGCCGGGTTTGAGCCGTTCGAGATGCTTGTGGGCGTTCTCGATCATCACGATGGCCGCATCGATCATCGCCCCGACGGCAATCGCAATGCCGCCCAAACTCATGATGTTCGAATTGATGCCGAGCGCCCGCATGCCGATAAAGGCGGCCAAGATGCCGACCGGCAGCATGATGATGGCGACCAGCGCCGAACGCAGGTGGAGCAGGAAGACGATGCAGACCAGCGCGACGATCAGGCTTTCCTCGGCCAGCGTGCGCTTCAGCGTGGCGATAGCGCGTTCGATCAGTTCGGAGCGGTCATAGACGGTCTGGATGCTGACGCCTTCCGGCAGGCCGGCGCTGACTTCGGCGATCTTGGTCTTGACGTTGTGGATGACATCCAGCGCATTCTGGCCAAAGCGTGACATGACGATGCCGGAAACGACCTCACCTTCGCCGTTCAGCTCGGTAATGCCGCGCCGCTCGTCGGCGACCAGTTCGACCCGGCCGATATCGGCAACGCGCACCGGCGTGCCGTTCTGGGCCTTGAGCACCAGATTCTCGATGTCGCCCTTGCCGCGCAGGTAGCCGCGGCCGCGCACCATGTATTCGGTCTCGGCCATTTCCAGCGTGCGCCCGCCGACGTCGCGGTTGGAGTTGCGGATCACCTCGGCGACGCGCATCAGCGGGATGCCGTAGGTTTTCAGCTTGATCGGGTCGACGGTGACCTGATACTGCTGCACGAAGCCGCCGATGCTGGCGACTTCGGCGACGCCCGGCGCCTTGGCCAACTGGTAGCGCAGGTACCAGTCCTGCAAGGTGCGCAGCTCGGCCAGCGTCTTGTCCTTGGCCAGCACGGCGTACTGATAGACCCAGCCAACGCCGGTGGCATCCGGGCCGAGCGTTGGCGAGACACCCTTGGGCAGCTTGCCGGAGACCGAATTGACGTATTCCAGCACGCGAGAACGCGCCCAATAGATGTCGGTGCCGTCCTCGAAAATGACGTAGACGAAGGAGGCGCCGAAGAAGGAGAAGCCGCGGACGACCTTGGATTTCGGCACCGAGAGCAGGGCGGTGGTCAGCGGGTAGGTGACCTGGTCTTCGACGACCTGCGGCGCCTGGCCGGGGAATTCGGTGTACAGGATGACCTGGACGTCGGAGAGATCGGGGATGGCGTCGAGCGGGGTTTTGAGCACCGACCAGATGCCGGCGAGGATGATGAATAGCGTTGCAAGCGGGACGAGGAAGCGGTTTCTGGCTGACCAGTTGATGATGGCATTAAGCATGAGGCGCTTTTCTGTGGGGTTTGCCCTGGATCGGCGTGCGGGCGGGTAATTGGCATGGGGTTCCGCCTTGCTGGCGGGCGTACTTTCTTTTGTGTGGCCAAAAGAAAGTAGCCAAAGAAAAGGCCACCCCTGGGTCGGTGCCGGCTGCGCCGGTTCCCTGTGCTACTCGGAATGCCGGGCGGCTGCGGAACTCGGGGCTGCGCCCCTCAGACAGTCCTCGCCGACTGCCCCCGGCCTTCCTGCGTTGCTCGGCACCTCTCAAGGGGCCCATTTCAGTTTTGGGCGTTTTTTCCGGTTGACCGTGGAAACCGGTTTTTTGCGACGAAATGGTGAGCCCGGACGCCTTTGGGGTCCCCGTGGAAGGCGCTGAGCAACGCAGGAAGGCCGGGGGTAGTCGGCTGGCGTTGTTTGAGCCGGAGGCGAGTTTAGCCAGCCGCCCGGCGTTCCGAGTAGCGCAAGGAACCGGCAAAGCCGGCGCAGCCCCCGGGGTCGCCTTTTCTTTGGCTACTTTCTTTTGGCGAAGCAAAAGAAAGTACGCTCATTTCCGCGCCACCGAAGTCACCACCCATTCCCCCGGCCCTCGCTCAACAAACTCAAACTCCACCGCCGCGCCCGGCTTCAAACCCGAAACCAGCCCAGCATTCGCCAAAACAAAATCCATCTTCATCGCTGGCCATTTCAAACTGGCCACCGGCTCATGCGAAATCGTCACGCTTCCAGAAGCAGCATCAACGGCATTCAAAACCCCAACCGCCTTATGCCCAACCACCGCCGGCTGGGCAGTAGCAGAAGGAGCATCAGCCTTCTGCATCCCCCCCAACGCCGCCTTCAAATTACTCTCGGCATCAATCAGGAAATTGGCCGACGAAACCACCATCTCCCCTTCCTTGACCCCCTCCAGCACCTGCACGAATTCGCTGCCCCGCGCCCCAAGCTTCACAGCCCGCGGCTCAAATCGCCCTTCGGCCAACTGCACGATGACCACCTGCTTGCTCCCGCTATCGATCACCGCCGAGTTCGGCACGGTGACGACCGACGAAGCCCCGGCCACCGGAATCTCCACCTCGGCATACATCGCCGGCTTCAATCGACCCTTCGGATTGGCCAGTTCAATACGCACCGGCACCGTCCGCGTTTCCGCCTTCAGCGTTGGATAAACGTAAGCGATACGCCCCTCAAAGACCTCGCCAGGATAGGCGTTGATCCGGATTCGCGCCTTCTGTCCGACAACCACCGCAGCAATGTCCTGCTCGAAGACATCAGCCTGGACCCAGACGCTGGAAATGTCGGCAATCTGGTAGAGCATCTCGCCCGGCATGAAACGCATGCCCTGGACGGCTTTCTTCTCGGTGACGATGCCGGCCACCGGCGCGCGGAAGGTCAGCGTGCGTTTGGCGTTGCCGGACTGAGCCAGCGACTTGATCTGTTCGTCGGAAATGTCCCAGTTTTTCAGGCGTTGCAGGCTGGAGTCGGCCAACTGCTTCATCGCCGACTGCGCTTCGCCGCCGGCCTCATTGAGCTTGCCGACACCTTGCGCGGCGATGGCATATTCGCGTTGGGCCGAGACCAGTTCCGGGCTGTACACCTCGAACAGCGGCTGGCCACGGCCGACCGGCTGGCCGGTGGTGTTGACGTGCAGGCGCTCGATGTAGCCTTCGAACTTGGCGGTTACCGTGTAGGTCCGGCTTTCGTCGATTTCGACCCGGCCGCTGGCGCGCACGTTCTTGTCGAGCACCTGCAGCGTGGCCGGCTCGGCCTTGACGCCCATTTTCTGGATTTTCTCGGCGCTGATCTTCAGGCCGCTGTCGCCTGCTGCATCGTCCTCGCCCTCATAGACGGGAATGTAGTCCATGCCCATCGGATCCTTCTTCGGCGTCGGCGAAGTGTCGGGCAGACCCATCGGATTGCGGTAATAGAGCAATTTCGGTTTTTGCCCTTTTTCCGGGTTGACCGTGGAAGTCTGCTCAACAGCATCCGTTTTTTGCCGGGCTAACTGATAGCCGCCGGCAAAACCCCCGACGGTCAAGGCGACGGCAATAAAAATGAACAGCGGGCCGTTTTTCACAGGTCTTCTCCAAGCAGGCGTTCGATCTCGGCCAGCCGTATTTGCTGGCTGGCCTGGGCGCGCAGCAGCGCGAGGCGGGCGTTGCGGATCTGGCGCTGGGCTGCGGCAGCAGGCGGGTGCGGGTGATCTGCTCGGTCGTCCTGGCCCCTTCGAGATTGCTCAGGGCGGCGTTGAGGTCGCCCTGCAGCCGGTGGCCGAGCGCTTCCTTGCGCGCCGCCGCCGCTTCGAGCATGCGTTCGCTTTCGCGCTCCTGGCTGCGCCGGGTGCCCTGCTGCAACGGCAGGTTCATTTCCAGCATCAGGCTCCAGGCATCAACGCGGTTGCCGACCTGCATCGGCGCGACGCCCAGCGTCAGGTCGGGATAGCGATTGCGGTAGGCCAGCTCGCGGCTCTTTTCGGCGCCGCCAACGCGGGCGGCTTCGATGGCCAGTAGCGGATTGGCGGCAAGCAGGCGGTCGTTCAGCACAGCGCCATCGAGCCGGGCGGGGATAGTCCGCAACGCCGCCGGTTCGGCCAGCGCCGCACCGCTCGGCCGGGCCAGCATGGCGTTGATGAAGACCATCTGGTGATGGAGCTCGCTTTCCATACCGACCAGTTCGGCATCCATCGCGCTGCGCTCAAGCTGGGCGCGGATGGCGTCCTGTTGCGCGGCAAGGCCGCCGGCGTAGCGGGCCTGGGCGATCTGTTCGAGGCGGCGGGTCAGCTCGATGTTCTCGCGGGTCAGTTGCAGCGACTGACCGGTCAGCCAGTATTGCGCATAGAGCGTCTTGATGCGGCTGGCCACTTCAGCCCAGGTGTCGCTGGCCCGGCCATCAGCCTGCCTCGCTTCAGCGCTGGCCACGTCACGCTTCAGATCGCGCTTGCCCCAGAAAGGCAGCGGCTGCATCAGCGTGTATTTGGTGTCGCCCGTCCGCGTTGGGTCGAGCGTCGCATTCTGGCTGCCGTTGCGCGTGATGTTTTCCAGCTCGATGCGCAGCACCGGGTCGGGCAGGGCGCCGGCCGGCTGGATGCGTTCGCGGGCTGCCTCGGCTTCGAGGCGGACCATGCGGACATCCGGACTGTGCTCGCGGGCAGCGGCGAGCAGCGATTCAACACTGGCGCCGGGCAGCGGCTCGGCGCCCTGGGCGGCCAGCGCGGTGAGCAGGAGGGCGAGAAGCAGCGGACGTTTCATGGGCAGCCTCAATGGCGATGGCGTTTGCCATCCTTGTGAATATGCTCGCCGGGGGCGGGGGCTGGCGTTTCGGCAACCGTTTCAGGCGTTGGCGCCGGCTGCTCTGCCACCGTCGATGCCACCACTTCCGGCGCAGCGAAAGCCGATGCCGAGACGCCGATGCCATGCCGATAAACCATTTCGCCGCCCAGCCAGCCGGTCACCCCCAGGCTGGCGGAAATGGCCAGCATGATCGGCAGCAAGGCCGCATGCACCGGGCGTTCAGCGCGTTGGCGCAGGCCATCCCAGACCGCCAGCCCAATCAGCACGGCCGTGCACGCCAGCGCCCAGTTGCGATGGCGGAGCATGACCAGATGACCGGCACCATCGTGTTCCACTGTCTGAAAGGCATACCAGCCCAGCGCCGCCGCGACCCAAGCGCCAAGTGCGGCAAACAGGACAAGCAGGCGACCGCTGGCCGTGAATGTCGGATTGACCGGCCGCAACCGGCCAAGCAGCAAGAGCAGCGTGGCCGTGACAGCAAGGGCAATCGGAAAATGGACGACCGCCGGATGCCAGTTGGGGATGATTTCAGGCATCGGCGAAGCGGCCTACTTGGCCATCTCGTAGCGGCTGACGATGGCATTGCCGCCCCTCATCTCGGCCGCGAACCTGATCTTGTCACCGGCCTTGAGCTTGCCCAGCCATGCCTTGTCGGCAACGCCGAAAGCCATGGTCATCGGCGGCATGCCGATGCTGTCGAGCTGGCCGTGCTGGATGACGACCTCACCGGCCTTGGCATCGATTTTCTTGACCACGCCATCGCTCAGCGGGGCGGATTGAACAGTGGCCGGCTTGTGCGCACCATGATCGTGCTGGGCAAAAGCGGGGAGGCTGAGGGAAAGCATGAGGGCAAGCAGCAGGCGCATGGCGGTTCCTTGGAGGATGGATGCGGCGATTCTGCGCTGCGGCGGCCGTCAGGCGGCTGACGGCAAGATTACAAGTTTGTAATCGGGAAAATTGGGTTCTGCTGTCGGGGCGCTATTTGTGAGGGGGTATTGGACGGCATACGGCCAAGAGTAGAAGTTCGCTTACCGGAAGCCAATGTCAGCAATGAACCTGTTGCCGCCATTCACCTTTGGTTAAAAGCTGTCAGACGTGAACCAATGCATACGCCCCTAGGTTTTCACCAAAGGGGCGCTACAGGGTAACTGGCTAAGCTATTTAGGCGGCTTTGCTCTTGAAACGGGTGAAGCCTAAGCCAGCTACGCCGAGCGCAACGAGGACCAACGAGGCGGGTTCTGGGATTTCGTTTGCGGACATTTTTTCCCAGTTGGTGAAGGCCATATAGTCCATTCCATTACCGTAGCTATAAGCGCCAGTCCAAGCATTACTTCCCACGTAATCATTGCCCGAAGTGTTAACCCACCACGCAGAGGTAACCGAGCTTCCAGAAACTTGGTACGGAACCCACATTTCACAGAATCCGCCACGATTGCAACTCTGAACAAGTTCAGGACGGAAGTCAAAATTATAGACAGTGCCATTAACATTGACGTTATCAACTAAAACTTGAGCAAAAAGGGCGGTCAATGCTGAGACGGCGCCTTGCTGAGTCGTGAAGTCAAATAGAGAGCTATTGCAGCCTCCATACATTGAGGAACAAGAGTCGCCAAAGGTCACCGAATACAGCTCACCATTAATGTCGATTCCATTCGCACCGACCAACTTATTATTCTGAATGTCATAAACGACTCCAGCGTTGGCGTTTGCGGAGATTGCTAGAGCGCAGACCCAAACCAGACTGAGCCAAAAGTTTTTCATTATTTTCCCCTTGTAATTAATCGTAATCAGACAGAATGTGTGGACTAAGGTAGGCAGTGGGCCTTGTTTTGATAGTCATCATTGGACATTCTTTTCCACTTATGAAAATTCAACTGTGAGGCTTCTCACATTTCGTGGTTCAAGGCTGATGAAGGAGTTTATACGCATCAGTTAATTTGAATTTACGGTTGGGGCTAAGCGCGGCCTACCAGTTCTAGTCAGTTGTCCTAAGGGTTGAGGACAGCTTTGGGCACACAACTGCCGACCAACACAGGCTGGTCAATGATGTGATTTCGGCTGCTTATCGCCGATTCGTTTGAATGGCCGAGCCATCGCGATTCTCCGGTCAACCGGACTTGCTACGGTCAACCGGAAAAAATGCCCAAAATTGAAATGCAAAAATTCCGGCCAGGTCGAGGGCTCTGTTCGCACCTGTTTTGCGGAACCATTACTTTCGGGATGCTGGCGCAACAGCCGGCAACTTGAGGCAGTATGTTGGACTCCGTTCATTCGGGATAACCCATGGAACTGTTGCGTCTGAGTCTGTTGTTTGCCGTCACTGCCGTTGCCGAAATTGTTGGTTGTTACCTGCCGTGGCTGGTCGTGAAGCAAGGCAAAAGTCTCCTCTTGCTCCTTCCGGCGGCGCTTTCGCTGGCACTTTTCGCCTGGCTGCTGACCCTGCATCCGACTGCGGCGGGGAGAACTTATGCCGCGTACGGCGGGGTGTATATTGCCGTCGCACTGCTCTGGCTGCATTTCGTCGATGGTATCGCGCTGACACGCTGGGATGCGCTGGGTGCGGGCGTTGCCCTTGTTGGCATGGCGGTGATTGCGCTGCAGCCTTCGGTGGCCTGATTACAGTCATTGAATAACCATTTCTGATCATGCAAAAAAACATCGAATCACCCCCCGTCACCAACCGGCCCGAACGTGGCAGCCCAATTGAGGTTCTGAGTGCCTTCTTCAAGCTCGGTCTGACTTCATTTGGCGGACCGGTTGCCCATCTGGGCTATTTCCGTTCCGAGTTTGTCGAACGTCGGCAATGGCTCGACGACAAAGGCTATTCGGACCTGGTGGCCTTGTGCCAGTTCCTGCCGGGGCCGGCGAGCAGTCAGGTGGGCATGGCCCTGGGGTTGGGACGCGCCGGCTGGCTTGGCGCGCTGGCGGCCTGGCTCGGCTTCACCATGCCATCGGCCATTGCGCTCATCCTGTTTGCGTTTGGCGTGGCCAACTGGGCCGGGTTGGCCCAGTCCGGCGTCGTTCATGGGCTGAAAGTGATGGCCGTCGCCGTGGTGGCCCAGGCGGTGTGGGGTATGGCGAAATCACTTTGTCCCGACCGCCTGCGGGGTGGCATTGCCATCGGTGCCGCCATGCTGGTGCTGATGTTTTCATCGGCGTTCATTCAGATTGCCGCAATCGTGCTCGGTGGTCTGGTCGGCTGGCGTCTGTTGTCGCTCCCGCATCTGCCGACTGTCGAACACCGCGACTTCGGGGTGAGCCGGACAGCAGGCGGCTTGTTGCTGGCGCTGTTCGGGCTGTTGCTGCTCGGGCTGCCAACCCTGGCTGCGCTGTCCGACTCTCTCGTCGTTTCGGCCATTTCTGGCTTTTATCAGGCCGGCTCCCTGGTCTTTGGCGGTGGGCATGTCGTCTTGCCGCTGTTGCAGGCGAGCGTTGTTCCGCCAGCCTGGGTCAGTAACGACACCTTTCTGGCCGGCTATGGGGCTGCGCAAGCGGTGCCTGGCCCGCTGTTCACGTTTGCCGCTTTCCTTGGCGCGGCGATGCCGGCGCCTTTGGGCGGCTGGTTCGGCGGCATTGTGCTGTTGCTGGCCATCTTTCTTCCCTCATTCCTGCTGGTCGCCGGAACGCTGCCGTACTGGGAAACCTTGCGCCAGCGGGATGGCGTTCAGCGGGCAATGGGCGGCATCAATGCTGCCGTCGTCGGGGTTCTCGGGGCCGCGCTTTATGACCCGGTGTGGACGAGTGCCATTCATTCAAAAGCAGACTTCTGTCTGGCTTTGGCGGCATACGGGTTGCTGGTCTTTGGCAAGGCTTCGCCGGTCATCATGGTTATCCTTGCCGCTATCGGCGGATGGTTTCTTGGAACGTGAGACCGGATTGCCGGCTGCTACGGTCAACCGGGAAAAATGCCCAAAATTGAAATGCCAAAACCCCGGCCTGACGGCGCCGGGGTTTTTGTTTTTGGTGGGTTTGTTCAGGCGTCGCGCAGGGCCAGGGTCCACGCTTCCATGGCTTCGTTGGCCGGTTGCATCGGCGCTTCCATGAAGCTGATGACGTACTTGTCGCCCATGTCGGCGATGCCGATGGAGCGGGGGCGGACGGCGAGCATTTGCGGGGTCGGGATGGCGAAGCCGAAGCAGAAAATGATGTCGACTGCGGCCTTCATGCCTTCGACAATGGGGCCGCCGATTTTGCTGGTGTGGGCGTAGTGGTCGAAGACGCCAATGAAATGGACTTTCGGGTTCTCGGCGATCTTGCCCTTGTAGTAGGCGACAAGTGAATCGACGGTGTTGTGGGTGGTTTCGGTCTTGGCGATCTCGGCGACGAAGATGGGATATTTTTCCTGGAGCAGGGTCTGTTTCATGGCTTTTCCTGTGCGGTGATTAATAAGCAAGCTTGATGTTGATGGCGGTTTCCGGCCCGGTCAGGTCGAAGGCGCTGTCGGCAAACTTGGGCGGTCCCATGACTTTCGGGTTGTTGGACAGGCCGTAGCCTTCGGTCGGGAACATGCCGAAACGCAGGTTGAGTTTCTGGTCGATGTTGTCGTCGTGATAGGCCATGACGGCGTAGCGGCCGGGTGGCAGGCCGGTGAAGACGAGTTTGGCGTCGCCCTTGGCGGCCGGTAGTGAAACAACTTGCACGGCCTTGTCTTCCTTGCGGAAGGTGTCCGGTTCGCGGTACAGCGAGGCGCGCAGATTGCCGGTGGCGTCGCGCACGCCAAGCAGGTTGACGACCAGCCGGTTCTCGTCGGCCTGGCTATGGCCGGCGGCGAGCAGGCAGCCGAGCAGCAGGCCCTGAATGGGCAGGCGCGGGATCGAGCGGCGGCTCAGAAGCGGGGTGATGTTACGGGGTTTAGTGGTGATGTTCATGGCCTTGGCAATGGGTGTTGTCGGGGAGTGGCAGGCGGTCGAGTTTGTTGTCCAGAAAGGCGCTGACGGCGCTGTCCGGGTCTTCTTCGAGGGTTATGACGGATAGGATACCGCGTTGCATGAGCTTGTGGTACAGGCCGTTGCCCATGCTGCCGGTGATCAGTACATTGATGCCGGCCAGTTCGTCGGCCATGCCGTGCTGGCGGGCATGGAAACTGTCTTCGATGGGCAACTCGACGAGGTGTTTGTCGGTGACGGCGCCTTTTTCAATATCGTAAAGCCAGAATTTGCGGCATTTGCCGGCGTGTTCGGTAATGTTTTTCCGGTTTTGGCTGGTGACAGCGATTTGCATGATGTTTCCTAGAAAATGGGGGGCAGCCGTCCGTTCTGCATCAAACGCAGGCAGGCCAGCAGGAAGAAAATGACGGTCGCGGCTCCCGAGAGCAGGACACGACCAATGAGATTGCGGGGGACGAAACCGACGCCGCGCACAAAGCCGGCGCTCATTGCGCCGAACAACAGCGTGGCGGCCGTGTGATCGGCCGCGCCAGCGGCATCAGTGGCCATGCCCGGCAGAATCGTCATGACGACGAGAATGAGCAGGGCCAGCAACAAGGGCAGCCAGGCCAGGCCGGGTTTGTCCGGCTCGCCTGATTGCACTTCAGTTTGGCTGGTCATCGGGAGTGGTTGTGCGCAGCGAGGCGAGACGGGCTTCTTCGTTGTCGCCCCAGAGGGCGTTGAGGATGGCGAGCAGTACGGCGAAGCCGATACCGAGCGCCCAGGCGAAATACCACATGGCTAATTCCTTTCAGGCTTTGTCCTGTTCGTCGGCACCGATGATCAGGCGCGTGTCGGTCAGGTACTGGTGGGGCGGCACTTCGAGATTGGTCGGGGCCGGCTTGTTCTTGAAAACACGGCCGGCGAAGTCAAACGTCGAGCCGTGGCAGGGACAGAGAAAACCACCCGGCCAGTCGGCACCGAGCGCCGGGTCGCCGGGGGTGAAGGCCGGTGAAGGCGAGCAGCCGAGGTGGGTGCAGATGCCCACGGCGACGAGCATTTCCGGCCGCCGCGAGCGCGTTTCGTTGACGGCATAGGCCGGCTGCTGGTTTTCCTCGGAGGCCGGGTCGACCAGCATGGGTTCGGCTTTCTTGAGGGCGGCCAGCATTTCCGGGGTGCGGTTGAGAATCCACACCGGCTTGCCGCGCCATTCGACGATCATCATGTTGCCGGGAGCCAGCTTGCCGATATCGACTTCGACCGGCGCGCCGGCTGCCTTGGCCCGCTCGGATGGCATCAGGCTGGTGACGAAGGGAACGATGGCCGTGACGGTGAGGGCGCCGCCGACGCCAACGGTGGCCATCAGCCACTGTCGGCGGGCCGGGCTGTCGACGGTGGTGAAGGATGGGCCCTGGCAGATGCATTCAGACATTGAAGTCTCCTTAGTAAGCAGCGTGCTCGTTTTCGCGGATGTAGGCGGCGGTGACCTTGCCGGCCATCACCTTGTATGCCCAACTGGTGTAAACAATGATGAGCGGCATGAAGATCAGGGTTGCCCAGAGCATGATGTTCAGCGTCAACTGGCTGGAAACGCTGTCCCAGACGGTGAGGCTGGAGCGCAGGTCGGTGGATGAGGGCATGATGAACGGGAAGAGCGAAACGCCGGCCGTGCCGATGATTCCGAGGATGGCCAGCGACGATGCGACGAAGGCGGCCAGCGTTACGCCGTTGGCGGCGAGCAGCATGGCGGTCAGGGCGCCGGCATAGGCGAGGACGGGCAAGAGCATTGTGGCGGGATGGCGGTCGTAATTGGCCAGCCAGGCACCGGCTTCGCGCACCACGGTTTTGTCGAGCGGATTGGGTAGCGCGCCCGGGGTCACCGTCGATGTGATGGCGTAGCCATCAATCCCTTGCCACAGCCAGATGCCGGCTGCCGTGAAGCTGACCAGCAACAGCCCGCCGAAGATCAGCATGGCGGTGCGGCTACGTTGATAGACCGCGTCGTCGGTGCGATGCATCAAATAGATCGCTCCGTGGAAGGTGATCATCGCAGTGGATACCACGCCGCAGAGCAGGGCGAAGGGATTGAGCAGGGCCCAGAAGCTGCCGCTGTAGGTCGACATCAGATTCTCGGCAAAGCTGAAGGGCACGCCCTGGAACAGGTTGCCGAAGGCGACGCCGAAGATCAGCGGCGGCACGGCACCGCCGATGAACAGACCCCAGTCCCAGGTATTGCGCCAGGTCGCATTGGCGATCTTGCTGCGGTAATCGAAACCGACCGGGCGGAAAAACAGCGCCCAGAGCACGGCAAGCATCGCCCAATAAAAGCCCGAGAAAGCGGTGGCGTAAACCAGCGGCCAGGCGGCAAAAATGGCCCCGCCGCCGGTGATGAACCAGACCTGGTTGCCGTCCCAGTGCGGGCCGACGGTGTTGATCACGATGCGCCGTTCGACGTCATCCTTGCCGACAAAAGGCAGCAAGGTGCCGACGCCCATGTCATGACCATCCATGATGGCGAAGCCGATGAGCAGGACGCCAACCAGCAGCCACCAGATGATTTTCAGGGTTGGATAGTCAAGCATGTTCTTTCCTTGTGAATCGGGTTTGGGGTGCGGTGCTCAGTGGGCATCGGCGACGGCGAGCTTGAGCAACTTGCGGAACTGGGCTTCGGAAATGGCCGCCTGAATGCGGTTGACCGTGGCGATCTGCGCTTCCGTCGCTTCGCGTTTCAGCCGCACCAGTTCATCCAGCCGGGATTTGATATCGGCCACGCCCTGGCGCTGGTAGAGAACGTCGTTGGCGATGGCCTGTTCCAGCTTTTCCGCCTTTTGCAGGCGCGACATGACTTGCAGCGGCGCCTCGGCCATCAGCTCGCGGACCAGTTGCTTTTGCGCTTCATCAAGCCCCAGTTTGCCGGCCTGGCCATTGGCCGTGCGCAGGATATGCGGCAGGTTGGCCGGGAGAATCAAGGCGTAGTCCACGGTGTCCGCTTTCATGTGCGCCTCGTGCGGTGCTTCGGCCAGGGATGGGGCGGCGTTAAGCGCAAGCAGGACCAGGAGAGTGGTGAATCGGATTTTCATTGCGTGTTTCCTAAGTTAGGCGTGGGCGTATTCGTTGTCATAGCGACCGGTACCGAGGCTGCCTGGTCCCAGCTTGGCAAACTTGACCATCAGGTACATTTCGACGACCAGAAGGACCGTGTAGAAGCCGATGAAGCCGGCCAGCGAGCCGTACAGACTGTTCACCGACAGCGTCGACACCGACATGTGGGTAGGCAGCACGCCGTAGATGGTCCAGGGCTGCCGACCGTACTCGGCGACGAACCAGCCCAGCTCGCAGGACAGCCAGGGAACCGGCAGCATCCACAGGGCGGAGCGCAGGAGCCAGGGTTTGTCGGCGAAGTTGCCCTTCAGCGAGTAGACCAGCGCCGCGCCGAACAGGCCGAGCATCAGGAAGCCGAAGGCGACCATCAGGCGGAAGCTCCAGAACAGTGGTGTAACGCGTGGGATGGTGTCGGCGACGGCCTTTTCGATGATTTCCGGGGTTGATTGACGAACGTCGACCACGTATTTCTTCAGCAGCAGGCCAAAGCCGAGATCCGCCTTGTGTTCCTCGAATTCGGCCTTCATCGCGGCATCGTCCGGGTTCTTGCGCAGCGCTTCTAGGGCAACGACGGCTTCCATGCCGGAAAGGATCCGCTCGCGGTTCTTCTCGCGGATTTCCCGAATGCCGGGGATCTGCTTGTCGAGCGAACGCGTGCCGATGATGCCCATGACCCATGGAATCTCGATGGTGAAGTCGTTCTTCATCTCTTTTTCGTTGGGAATGGCGATCAGGTTGAAGCCAGCCGGTGCCGGTTCGGTTTCCCACATCGCTTCCATGGCGGCCAGCTTGGTCTGCTGGGCTTCGCCGACGGTGTAGCCGGATTCGTCGCCGAGGACGATGACCGAGCAGATCGAGGCGAAGCCGAAGGCGGCGGCAATGCGGAAGCTCTTTTTGGCGAACTCGACGTCGCGACCGCGCAGCAGGTAGAAGGCCGAGATCGAGAGGACGAACATGGCGCCCGTGACATAGCCGGCCGAGACGGTATGGACGAACTTGGCCTGGGCGTCGGCATTGAACAGCACTGCCCAGAAGTCGACCATCTCCATGCGCATCGTCACGTAGCTGAATTCGGCGCCGACCGGGTTTTGCATCCAGCCATTGGCGATCAGGATCCACAGGGCCGAGAGATTGGTGCCGACGGCCATGAGGATGGTGACCAGCAGGTGCTGGCGGCGCGACAGGCGATCCCAGCCGAAGAAGAACAGGCCGATGAAAGTCGATTCGAGGAAGAAGGCCATCAGGCCTTCGATGGCCAGCGGTGCACCGAAAATGTCCCCGACGTAGTGCGAGTAATACGCCCAGTTGGTGCCGAACTGGAACTCCATGGTGATGCCGGTGGTCACGCCGAGGGCGAAGTTGATGCCAAAAAGCTTGCCCCAGAAGCGGGTCATATCCTTGTAAATCTGATTGCCGGTCATGACATAGACCGCTTCCATGATGACCAGGATCCAGGTCATGCCGATGGTCAGCGGCACGAAAAGGAAGTGGTACATCGCGGTGACGGCGAACTGCAGGCGCGACAGGTCGACGAGTTGCTCACTGAACATGGGGGTTTCCTGAGTGATGATTGGGGCTGGCTGCTACGGCCGGTGCCACGAGATGCGTGGCAATCCGCTCGCTATCCACCTCGACTTTTGCATCGCGCACGAAGGCCCACCACAGCCCGATGATCACCATCAGCTTGATGATCACGAGGAGGATGAGTTCGTGGCGAAGATTGACAGGCTTGCGGGGCATCGGACGTAATCAGGATAGAAATATCAGTATTTACTTATCAAGACTCGTGCCAGCCTTCATCACAGAATAATTCGCCGTTCGATCAATGGGATGGAAGGGGTGCGACATTCGGTCGCAGGGGTGTTTTTGCTGTATTTCGGGGAGGTGTTGCCGTATTTGGCGGGAAGATTGCCATTCTTGGCAGCGAGGGGGGGTTTTCCCTTGGCGCCTTTTGTTAGCCGGTCGGCATGGGCGATGCCACGGTCAACCGGGAAAAAGGGCGAAAATTGAAAATGGGCCGACGACTGGCTGTTTGCGCTGCCGGAGCTTTTGCGGGAAGCCGCAAGGACCTGGCTGCTCCTCGGCCACTAATGCCGGGGCTGTTAACAAAAAAAGGGCGGAGACAAGCTCCGCCCGAAACGCAAGGTCTTGCCGGATTACTCAGTGATGTCCGTCGACTTCCTCCCAGCCGGTAATCATCGCCTTGATGTGGGCGAAGATCGTATGGCCGGTTGTCGTCAGATAAACGTGGATGAAGAAGAAGGCGGTGATCATGTAGGCGCCGAGGGTGTGCAACACGGCCACTGTTTCCAGTGACAGGTTCTGGTCGATGCCCAGACGCGCCCAGTCGCCGTAGAACAGGTAGAAGATCCCGGTGCCCCAGAGCAGCGGCGAAATGAAAGCGAGCAGAGCAAGGTAGGCCAGGCGTTGCAGCGGGTTGTGCTTTTGCAACACGGTCTTGTGGAACGGATGCGGCGCATTGGTGAAGATGCCGACCGTGTAGTACTTGATCATTGCCCCGACATTCTTCAGCGAAGGCAGGTACTGTCGCCATTCGCCGGTGGTGAATTGCCAGAAGATGGTGAACGCCCACAGGGTGAGCAGCGTCCAGGCAGCCAGGCTATGCAGTTGCACCGCCTTCTGGAAGCCGATCAGGGTGTAGCTGCCATGGACTTCGAAGCCGGTGATCATCATGATGATGATCAGCAGCGCCTGCGACCAGTGCCAGAAACGCTCGTAGCGCTTGTAGATGTAGATGCGTTCGCTCATTTTGCATTCTCCTTGCGGCGGCTGAGGATACGGACGATGCCGTGGAGCAGGCCGCCGCCGATGGCGCCGGCGATCATCAGCCCGCCAAAAAGGTCGACCAGTTTGTTGCTGTCACGGCCCGGTAGATAGATGTCGGTGATCGCGCTCAGGCGACCGTCCGCGGCACGGGTGTGACACTCCTGGCAAGGCACGGCTTTCTCTTTCGGGGCAACCATGTGGGTAATGAACCAGTTCATCTTCGTTTCGATGAAGCCGAACTTGCCGCTGTAGGGCAGGCCGGCATAGTCCATCCCCGCCTTGATCGACTTGGCATAGTCATAATTCCGCCAGAGCGAGGTGTCGTCGTCGCCGAAAACATGGTTGACCACCAGAGTCTTGTTCTCGGTGTCGTAAGGCTGCTTGCCGCGCATGACCTTGAACGGCCAGATACGCGCGTTCGGATCACTGGCCGAGCCTTCGACACGATTGAGTTCGAGGACCTTGCTGTCGTCGATCTTGTCGGTGATGGCGACAGGGTGGACGATGCCGTTGTACCACTTGTACTCGGGGCGGACATTCTCGCCATATTCGAAATCACCCTTGGCCGCCGAGTACTTCAGGTGGCCGTGATCATCCTTGATGAAGAGCGGTTTGCCATCCGGACCCATCTTGCCGGCTGTGGACCAGTCCCACAGCATTTTGGTAGCGACGCCGCCCCGCGCAAATTCGGGGATATGGCAGGTCTGGCAGGCCACCTTGTTGGTGTGGGTGTTGATCTTGGCTTCCTTGTGCGGCGCGAAACCGTGGCAGGATTCGCAAGTGGCCCGGTTGTGATCGTCCTTGGGCAGGTCGAAACCGTGCTTGTCCTTGGCGGTTGTCGCATAACGGCTACCCGACGGCTGGTGCGCATTGAACGTATGGCAGTCAGCGCAGACAAGATTGGCGCCGTCCTTGGCCATGTGTACATCGAGCTCGCGCGACGGATTCTTCAACGATGAATCGAGGTCGCCGTGCTTGACCGCATCGCCGCCACCGCCATTGAAGTGGCAGGCGCCGCAGTTTGAGCGGCCTGGTTTGCCGACATGCTGGGCGATCTTGGTCAGGTCAGGGGCCTTGAACATTTTTTTGCCCGGTGGCCCTTCCATCGGCTCGAACTCCCGGTCCGCATACAGCGGGTGGCCGGCATCAGTGCTGAATTTCTTGTAGGTGCCGGTGTTGTCATGGCAGGCCAGGCAATCGACGTTGTCCTGATTCGTGAAGTCGAAATTCTTGTCGTTCCAGCCGTAACCGGCGTGGCAACTGGTGCAGCGTGCCTCGTTGGAAATCGGCGAGCCGCAGAAGTTATTGGCCGCCCATTTCTTGCCGAGGGTCTTGCCGGTGGTCGGGCTCTTGGTTTCCCAGGTCCAGTGAATGCTCTTCATCACCTGATGTCCCGCCGTGTTGTGGCAAGACAGGCAAGCCTTGGTCACTTCGGGGCCGGTCTTGAACGGTCCCTTCAATGCCTCGAGCTTGCTGTGATCGGTCGTCGATTTCGATATTTCAGCCTTGCTGACGGCTGGTGGCGGCACCGGTCCTTCCGCTGCCTGAGCGAGTAAAACCGCTCCCAGCAAGGCCGCCCCAATAAGCCTGCGTACATGATCCATTGTCCAGTCTCCTCTAATTATCGCGGCGTGGATGACCTCTCAAGGATCAGAGGCCTCATTGCTCGCAGGCGTACAGCTACTACTTTAGTCAAGAATATAAGCAAATTTTAATATACATCTGATCCAGATCAAATCCTGTGTTTTCTGTTGCCGAGACATGAACGCTCAACTCATGTGCCAAGGCTGGCGTGCTAGAATCGCGGCATTGTCTTGAATATCTTGAGGAAAGCAGCGAAATGGCGGAAGTTAACACCAGCTACGTATCCGATCACCAGACTTGGATGAACGAGCAACTGGAAAAGCATCCCGAGTGGGTTGAGGACCAGAAGGTTGGTCGCGCCCTGTGGTGGGACAAGAAGCAGGACGTCGACAGCTCGGCGCGCAACGCTGGCTCCAAGGTGCCGCAGAAGCCTTATCCCTACGATGTGAATTTCTACGGCGAATAATCGCTGCTGATTTCCCGATGTAAAAAAGCCGGTCATTGACCGGCTTTTTGTTTGCCTGTGCGCCGGGTCAGCCGGCGCGGAACCGGGCGCCTAGCCCGTCAGCGGCTTGACGACGCGCTTGACGGCGGTGTCATCCGGATGCGGATGGATGGTGAAGCCGAGGCTGGTCATCAGGCGGAACATCTTGGAGTTGGTCGATAGCACGTCGCCGACCACGGCGCGATAGCCCTTCATGCGGGCGCATTCGATCAGCGCCGTCATGAGCTTGCGGCCGACGCCGCACTTCTGCCAGTCATCGCCAACGGCCAGCGCGAATTCGACCGACTCGCCATCAGGATTGCCGACGTAGCGCGCCACACCGATCTGTTTCTCCTTGCCTTCGTCGACGCCTTCTTCATTCAGTTCGACCATCGTCGCGACCAGCGCCATTTCACGGTCGTAATCGATCTGCGTGAAGCGGACCAGCATGGTCTGGGTCAACTCGCGCAGGGTGTCCATGAAGCGGTAGTAGCGCGACTCGTCGGACATGTTCTTGACGAACTCCTGCTCCATGTCGGCATCTTCGGGGCGGATCGGGCGGATGGTGACGACCTTGCCGTCGTTCATCTGCCATTCCTGGATCAGATGCACCGGGTACGGATAGATCGACATGTGGGCGTAACGGTCGCCCGAGGCATTGGCGGCGTGGTCGATGACGATGCGGGCATCAGCTGCGATGGCGCCGTTTTCATCGACGATCAGCGGGTTGAGGTCGAGTTCCTGGATCCACGGCAGTTCGCAGACCATTTCGGAAATGCACAGCAGCACTTCCTTGAGGGCGGCGCGGTCGACCGGTGGCATGTTGTGGAACTGGTCGAGGATCAGCGAAGCGCGGGTCGAGTCGATCAGATCCTTGGCCAGGAATTCGTTGAGTGGCGGCAGGGCAACCGAGCGGTCGCTGAAAATCTCGACGTCGAAACCGCCGGCGCCGAAGGTGATCACCGGCCCGAAAATCGGATCGCGGAAGACGCCGATCATCACTTCACGGCCATTCGGGCGCGACAGGAAGGGCTCAATCGAGACGCCGTTGATCTTGGCGGTCGGATGCCGTTTTTGCACGGTATCGATGATGTCGTGATAGGCGTTGCGGACGGCCGGCGCGTTGGTGATGTTGAGGCGGACGCCGCCAGCGTCGGACTTGTGCGTCAGGTCGGGGGAGTCGACCTTCATGGCGATCGGGAAGCCGATTTGCTCGGCGAGCAACAAGGCCTCGGTCGCCGTACGGGCAACCATGGTCTGGGCGACCGGCACCTTGAAAGCGCGCAGGATGGCCTTTGATTCCATTTCGGAGAGCACCTTGCGGCGCTCGGCGAGCAGCGCCTCGATCAGCATCTTGGCGCCTTCGGCTTCCGGCCGGCCGTGCTGGCGGGTCGGCTCCGGCGTTTGCAACAGGAGCTTCTGGTTGCGGTAGTACTTGGAAATATGGTGGAACAGCTCGATTGCCGTTTCCGGCATGCGGAAGGCCGGGATGCCGGCACTTTCGAGCAGGTTGCGCGCTTCGCGGACCTGCTCTTCGCCCATCCAGCAGCAGATCAGCGAACGATTGAGCTTGTCGGCGACTTCGATGATGGCCTGGGCGACGGCCAGCGGGTCGGTCATCGCCTGTGGGGAAAGCATGACCAGAGTGCTGTCGACGCCGGCGTCGTGGGTGACGGCCATGATCGCGTCGCGGTAGCGCTCCGGTGTCGCATCGCCGCCAATGTCGATCGGGTTGCTGTGCGACCAGTTGGTGGGCAGCGCCTTGTTGAGCACCGCCATCGTTTCGTTGGAAAGCTCGGCCAGCGGGATGCCCATGTCGCCGGCGCGGTCGGCAGCCATGGCGCCCGGCCCGCCGCCGTTGGTGATGATGGCGAGGCGGTTGCCCATCGGGCGGAACTTGGAGGCGAGCGCCTTGGCGGCATAGAAGAGCTGACCGACGTTCTGGACGCGAACCACGCCAGCGCGGCGTACGGCCGCATCGAACACGGTGTCGGAAACGGCAGCCATGCCCGAGTGGGTCGCCGCGGCGGCCGAGCCGGCAGCGTGGCGGCCGGCCTTGAGCAGGATGATCGGCTTGATGCGGGCGGCGGAACGCAGGGCACTCATGAAGCGGCGGGCGTTGCGGATGCCTTCGACGTACATCAGGATGTAATGCGTGCGGCTATCGTAGATCAGGTAATCAAGGATTTCGCCGAAATCGACGTCGGCCGTCATGCCGATCGAAATGACCGACGAGAAGCCGACCTGATTGGCCTTGGCCCAGTCGAGCACGGCCGAGCACATGGCGCCGGACTGCGAGACGAGGGCGAGGTTGCCGGGGGCGGCGGTGATCTTGGTAAAAGTGGCGTTGAGGCCGAGGTCGGGGCGGATGATGCCGAGGCAGTTGGGGCCGAGGATGCGGACGTTGTAGGAACGGGCGATCTCCATGACCTTGCGCTCGAGTGCGGCACCGATGTGGCCGGCTTCGGAAAAGCCGGAGGCGATGACGATGGCGTTGCGCACGCCTGAGCGGCCGCATTGTTCGATCAGTTGCGGGACGGTCTGCGGACGGGTGCAGATGACCGCCATTTCGACACGGGCGCCGATTTCCTCGATGGATTTGTAGGACGGCTGGCCCTGAATGGTGTCGTGCTTCGGGTTGATGGCGTACAGGCGGCCTTTGTAACCCGAGCTCAGGATATTTTTGAAGATGATGTTGCCGACCGAGTTTTCGCGGTCTGATGCACCGATGACAGCGACGGATTTCGGTTCGAAAAGCGAGGTTAAATAGTGCTGTTCCAACATGGTGAACCCCTAGGCAGTTTATTTTTTGTGCAATGCGGAATTCTGGCACAACGCCCGTTCATTGTCATTGGAGTTATAGGGTTATTCCCTATGTGGCAAGGGCGCTTTCGATGACCAGCGATTGCGACAGGGCGCGGTGTACGGGGCATTTGTTGGCGATCTCGAGCAGGCGCTGGCGCTGATCGGCGGTGAGCTCGCCAGTGAGGCTGATGGTGCGTTCGATGCGGTCGCGGGCAACGCCGTCGAGCGTAATTTTTTGATGGCTCAGCGCGACGCTGACGTGGGCCAGCGCGAGACCCTTGCGTTCGGCGTACATGCGCAGCGTCATCGAGGTACAGGCGCCGAGCCCGGCCATCACCAGATCGAAAGGCGCCGGGCCGGCATCGGCACCGCCGACGCTGACCGGCTCGTCGGCGATCAATTGATGCTGGCCGACGGTGACTGCCTGCTGGTATCTTCCCTGACCATTTTCTGCGACGACAACAATCCCCGACATGACCGACTCCCGCAATGAATTGCTGCAAATCATACCGCCATCGCCCTGGGTGGAGCGCCATTGCCGGCGGATTTCGCCGGGTGGGCGGGTGCTTGATCTGGCTTGCGGCAGCGGACGCCACGCCCGACTGCTGGCTAGGCTGGGATTCGACGTTTCCACGGTCGACCGGAATTTTGAGGCAATTTTGAAATTGTCGGCGGTGCCGGGAATCACCGCGATGCAGGCCGATCTGGAAGGCGACGAGTGGCCGTTGGCCGGCCGGATGTTCGACGGCATCATCGTCACCAACTACCTGTGGCGACCGCGCCTGCCCGATGTGCTGGCCATGCTGGCGCCCGGCGGCGTGTTGATCTACGAAACTTTCATGCTTGGCAACGAGGCTTATGGAAAACCATCGAGCCCGGACTTTCTGCTCCGGCCGGGCGAGTTGCGCGAGGTCGCACAGGCCGCCGGCCTGCGTGAAATCGCCTTCGAGGAAGGCTACACGGCCAGCCCGAAGCCGGCCATGCGTCAGGCGATCTGCGCTGCGCGTGAGTGAACGATGGCGGCGGCCAGCCGCTTGATGCCGTCTGTGGAGAGATCGTCGGTCGAGAACATGCCGGAATCCGGCATGCCGGCGAAGTTATGCTCCTGCGAGCGCCGATAGAGCGGGTCGTAATGCAGCTCGAGCAGTTCGCGGACCAGCGTCGGCCAGTCGGCGTCGAGAATCAGTTGCTGCCAGCGTGCCATTGTTTCGCGGCTTTGCAGTGAGCGCAGGACGTCGAGGCGCCGGCCGAGAAACTCGGGAAGCGTCAGGAAGTACTCGTAATCCTTGAGCAGGAAGGCGACACGGGCGTCGAGCGTGGCTTCGACGGCGACGCATTCGCCGCTGCGGATGCGGGCGATCATCGCTTCCGGCACATGCAGATTGCCGATCTTGCGGCTTTCCGCCTCGACATAGACCGGGCGGGCCGGATCGAGCGCGGCCAGGGCCAGCATCAGGGCTGTCTCAAAGCCTTTTTGTGAGGGCTGCGGCGAGTTGGGCAGGACGCCAAGCACCGAGCCTTTGTGATTGGCCAGGTTTTCGAGATCGAGAATCTGCTCGCCAAGCTCGCCAATGGCTTGCAGGATGCGCGTCTTGGCGTTGCCGGTGGCGCCGCAGATGACGGTAAAACGATAATGCTGCGGCAAACTTTCGAGCTGGGCGATGACATGGCTGCGCCAAGCCTTGTAGCCGCCGTCGAGTTGCCCGGCATGCCAGCCGATGGCTTTGAAAATGGTGGTCATCGAACCGCTGCGATCGCCGCCGCGCCAGCAGTAGATCAGCGGCTTCCAGGTTTTCGGGCGGTCGAGGAAGCGTTCTTTCAAATGTCTGGCGATATTTTCGGAAACCAGCGCCGCGCCGATTTTCTTGGCCTCGAAGGGCGACACCTGTTTGTAGATGGTGCCGACCTGGATGCGCTGCTCGTTGTCGAGGACCGGGCAGTTGATCGCGCCGGGAATGTGGTCTTCGGCAAATTCGGCTGGCGAGCGGACGTCGATGATTTCGTCGTAGGCCGCGAGATCGGCTACGGTAGGGCGGTTATGCTTCATCCGGCTATTTTAACAGCGGGGCGAGGGCCGGCCAGACGTGATCGAGGATCAGCGGCTGGGCTTCAGCCAGCGGGTGCAGGTTGTCGGCCTGGAACAGTTGCGGTCTGGTATTCAGCGGTTCGAGCAGGAAATCAACCAGCGGCGTTTTCTTGGTCTGGGCGATGCTTTTGAAACTGCCGAAAAAATCGGTTGCATACGGCCCGTAGTTGGGCGGCAGGCGCATGCCGGCCAGCACGACTCGGGCCCCGGCGGCGCGCGAGGCGTCGACCATGGCGTTGAGGTTGTCGCGCATCTGGGTGAGCGGCAGGCCGCGCAAGCCGTCGTTGGCGCCAAGCGCGATGACGACGATGGCCGGATGGTGGGTAATCAGCGCCTGCGCCAGACGCGAGCGTCCGCCGGCCGTGGTTTCGCCCGAGATCGACAAGTTGGCGACGCTATAATCAAGGCGCTTTTCGGCC
>VIKE01000121.1 GCA_008080565.1 Rhodocyclaceae bacterium
TTGTTGGACAGTAGCTGGATGAAGTTCGCCAGCTCCGCATCTACCGCCGTACCGCAGGCAGACCGGAAGAGGTCGACCAGTTGCGGGGCCGCCACATTGGGATCGCCGATAGCCGCACGGACGTCGGGACTGGCGGCCACCTGGGCGAGCGTTGATACTTGCTCGGCCCACTTGGCCAGATTGCCACTTTCCTTCGCCGCCCGGAACAGGGCTTCGGCGTAAGGACGGGCGATAGTGACGGATTCAGCCATCGCTTACAGGTCCTGTTTCAGGGCGACCAGCATGTCAGCATGCGCGGACGCGTTGATTTCCTTGCGCAGGATCTTCTCCGCACCGGCAACCGCCAGTTCGGCAACACGCTCACGCAAAGCTTGCTTGGCGCGTTCGACTTCCTGATCGATTTCTGCTTTGGCACCGGCGACGACCTTGTCGGCCTCAACCTTGGCAGTGCCCTTGGCTTCTTCGACGATCTGTTGCGCACGCTTTTCGGCTTGAGCGATGAGGTCGCTCGTGCTTGCCTCGTTCAGCTGCAGCCAGGCCATCAGCGATCTGTGCTTGACGGTCTGCCATCGCTTTTTGCAGCGGCGGCCAGACATACTTCATCGTGATCCAGATGAAGAGAGCAAACCAGATTGCCTGGCCAATCAGTGTAGCGTTGATATTCACGCTAACCTCCTGGTTATAAGGGTTTCAGGGGCGCGGATTAATGCGACAGCAGAGCCAGGAACGGATTTGCGAAGAGCAGGAACAGAGCGATACCAACACCGATCATGGTCACGGCGTCGAGCAGACCGGCGACGATGAACATCTTGACTTGCAGCGTGGGGATCATTTCCGGCTGGCGAGCAGCACCTTCCAGGAAACGGCCACCCAGGATACCAAAGCCAATAGCGGTACCCAGAGCGCCGGCGCCGATCAGGATGGCTACAGCGATAGCGGTGTTGGAGAGGACGGTTGCGAGTTCCATGTTTACTCCTCAGTAAGGTAGGTTTGTTGCGGGGTTAAAGTTAAAAACTACTAAAAAGACTGCTACTACGACTTAGTGCGACTCTGCCGCCATCGACATGTACACGATGGTCAGCATCATGAACACGAAGGCTTGCAGGGTAATGATCAGGATGTGGAACAGTTCCCAAGGCAAAGCCAGCGGCAACTGATAGATTCCGAGCAGGGCAATCAGAATGAAGACCATTTCACCGGCGTACATGTTGCCGAAGAGTCGCAGTGACAACGAGATCGGTCGGGCGATTTCTTCAACGATACGGAACAGGAGGTTGATCGGCGCGAGTTTGAGACCAAATGGAACCGCGAAAACTTCATGCATGAAGTGACCGAACCCCTTTATCTTGAGGCCCATGAAGAGCGAGATAAAGAAAACGGTAATCGACATTGCAAACGTCAGATTGGGGTCGGTGGTCGGGACAAACTTGAAGGGCATTTCATGATTGCCGGTTGCCGCCTGGAGCGCGACGGGCAGGAAATCTACCGGAATCAAGTCCATGGCATTCATGACGAAGACCCAGACAAAAATGGTAATGGCCAGCGGCGTAACCAGCGCGCTCTTGCCATGGAAAGTATCGCGTACCTGTTGGTCAACCAGACCAACTACCATCTCGACAAAATTCTGCCCGCCGGACGGAACGCCGGAGGTGGCTTTGCTAGCCATTAAGGCCATGAAGCCGAAAACCACGAGACCCAACAGGCCGGAGACCAGCAAGGTGTCTATATGAAAAGTCCAGAAACCGCTACAAACCCCATCCACCTTGGCGCTGTCTGCACAGACAGCGAGATTGGTCAGGTGGTGTTGAATATAACCAGTTGTGCCGCCTTCTGCGCTCATGTTTTCTCCAGTCAGCCTAGCGATTCTTCAGCAGTGCCATCCAGTAGATGACAAAGGTTGATGCGTATCCAAGGAAGAGCGGAAGAACCGCCACTTCCTTGTACCCTAAAAACACCAGCGCAAAGCCGGCGAGAGTCAGCAAAAACTTGAATCCCTCCCCAGCGGCTTGCGCCTGATAAACCTTGACCGGGTCTGTACTCGAACCCATTCGCAATGCTCTCAGGACGTAGCCGAGATTGGCGATGAATCCGATTGATCCCCCGATCAGAACCGAGACTGCTGCATTGACGCTAACAAACAGGCCTGCCGCAATGGCTAGGATGGTTGTCAACGCTGCTTGGCGGCTGAGTATCCAGCTTACCTGCGGATGCAAGACATGCCTCGATCAATAACCGTGCGAGTGTAACGGAGTCTTATAGAGGAGTCAATTTCCGCAGTGCAAAAATTGAGGGTTTTCCCGTACTTTCTGTGGGTTACGATTAGTGACATGGCTTACGAATTCAGTCGTGAAATGAGGCCGTCGAGTTGATCCAGGCTCGAAAATTCGATGGTGACTTTGCCAGCGCCCTTTTTGTTGGAGCGAATGGCAACGTTGGTACCCAGGCCGTCGGACAGGTGTTCCTGCAGGTTTAGCAGGTCGCGATCGATGGTTTTTTCGGGCGCATGCCTGGGTGGATTCAATAGTTGCTGGACCAATCGTTCGGTTTCGCGGACTGACAGGCCCTTTTGCACGATACGCTGAGCAACGCCGACTTGCTGGCCGCTGGAAATTGGCAACAGGGCACGGGCATGGCCCATGTCGATCCGGCCGGTCATCAGCAAGTCCTGAACCGGTGCGGTCAGTTGCAACAAACGCAATAAATTCGAGGCGGCGGGGCGAGAGCGGCCAACGGCATCGGCGGCCTGCTGGTGGGTCAGGCCGAATTCGTCGATCAGGCGTTGCAGGCCTTGTGCTTCTTCGAGCGGGTTGAGGTTTTCGCGCTGGATGTTCTCGATGAGCGCCATGGCCAGTGCCTGTTCGTCCGGAATGCTGCGAACGAGAACTGGAACTTCGGTCAGCCCGGCGAGCTGGGCGGCGCGCCATCGGCGTTCGCCAGCGACGATTTCGTAGCGCTCGGAACCGGGCGAGCTATCCACTGCGCGGACCAGGATCGGCTGCATGATTCCCTGCGCCTTGATCGAGGCAGCCAGTTCGGTGAGCGAATCCTGATCCATGTGGGTGCGCGGCTGGTACTTCCCCGGACGCAGGCGTTCGACCGGCAGATTGCGCTGTTCGTCTCCCTGCGGCTTGTCGCTACCGGAAAGCAGCGCGTCGAGGCCGCGGCCGAGTCCTTTCATCTTGATCATTGGGCGACCCTTTCAAGAATTTCCTGGGCGAGCGCGCTGTAGGCCTGCGCACCCTTCGAGTTTTTGTCAAAGGCGATGACTGGCTTGCCGTAGGACGGCGCTTCGGCGAGACGGACGTTGCGCGGCACGATGGTCTTGTAGACCTTGTCGCCGAAATGGCTTTCGAGTTCGCTGGAGACTTGCTGGGTCAGCGTGCTCTGGCTGTTGTACATGGTGCGCAGCAGGCCCTCGATTTCGAGGCGCGAATTGAGGTGGTGGCGCACTTTGCGCAGCGTTTCGACGAGATCGGACAGGCCTTCCAGTGCGTAGTATTCGCACTGCATCGGGATCAGCACGGAATCCGCAGCGACCAGGGCATTGACGGTCAGCATGTTGAGCGCCGGTGGGCAGTCGATAAGCACGAAGTCGTATTCGGCGTGGTTTTGCGCCAAGGCTTTTTTCAGACGGTATTCGCGTTGGTCGAGCTCGATCATTTCGACTTCGGCGCCGGCCAGTTCGCGGTTGGCGGGCAGGATGTCGAAGTCGAAAGCGGTCGCGATGCAGACTTCGAGTAGCGTCGCGGCACCGATCAGCAATTGATAGACCGTCGGCAGTGCCTCTTTCTTGGTAATGCCCGACCCGGTCGTCGCGTTGCCTTGCGGGTCCATGTCGATGAGCAGGACGCGCTTGCCCTCGGCGGCCAGCGACGCCGCCAGATTGACTGCGGTGGTCGTCTTGCCGACGCCGCCCTTCTGGTTGGTTATGGCGAGTACTTTCATGACCCGGCTTTCAAAATGATCAAATGTCGTTCGGCATTCAGCTCTGGTACGCAGAGCCGGATGATTGCTTCAACCGAAATGTCGGCCGGCAAAGCATTGAGTTCGTCGTCCGGTCGCACGCCTTTCATGGCCAGCCAGCGACCGTTCGGGGCCAGCAGATGGCGGGTCAGGCTGATGAAAAGGCCGATTTCGGCAAAGGCGCGCGAGCTGATCTGGGCGTATTGTCCCTGCATTTCCTCGACCCGGGCGTGGTGCACCGTAACATTCCTGAGCGCCAGTTCGATGGCTGCTTGTTGCAGGAAGGTGGTTTTCTTTTGCACGGTATCGACCATGCTGACTGAAAGTTCCGGTCGGGCGATGGCCAGCGGAATGCCGGGCAGCCCGCCGCCACTGCCGACATCAAGTAGATTACCGGCGCCGACGTGCGGCAGGATGGCCAGCGAATCGAGCAGATGGTGCGAAATGGCTTGGGCCGGGTCGCGTAGCGCGGTCAGGTTGTAAGTCTTGTTCCACTTGAGCAGCAGGTCGCGGAAGGCGAGCAGCTTGCTCTGCGCCTCGGCTGGCAGCGTTATGTCGAGGGCGGCCAGGCCGCTGGCAAGGGCGTTCTGGCTCATGCGGCTTGCGACAGGTTGTGGCGCTTGAGGTGGATCAGTAGCAGCGAGATTGCGGCCGGCGTGATGCCCTGAATGCGCGAGGCCTGACCGATGGTCTGCGGCTTGTGCTGGGCCAGTTTCTGTTTGACCTCGTTGGACAGACCGGCCACCGTGGCGTAGTCGAGCTCGATCGGCAGCACTGTGTTTTCGTAGCTGGCCGACTTGGCGACTTCCTCGGCCTGACGGTCGATGTAGCCCTGATACTTGGCGGAGATTTCGAGCTGCTCGACGACCGCCGGGTCCATTTCGATTTTGGGCAAAATTTCCGGTTGACCGTGGAGAGGCAGCGTGAGCAGCGCTGCGTAGCTGACTTCGGGCCGGCGCAGCAGTTCGAACAGGTTGTATTCGTGTTCGATGGCTTTGCCCAGCACGCGGATGCAGTCTTCGGCCGGGGTCAGCTTGGGATTGACCCAGGTCGATTTCAGGCGTTCCTGCTCGGTAGCGATGGCGTCGCGTTTCTGGCAGAAGGCGGCCCAGCGGATATCGTCGACCAGGCCGAGTTCGCGGCCTTGTTCGGTCAGGCGCAGATCGGCATTGTCTTCGCGCAGACTTAGGCGATATTCGGCCCGGCTCGTGAACATCCGGTAGGGGTCGGAAACGCCGCGCGTGATCAGGTCGTCGACCAGCACGCCGAGGTAGGCTTCGTTGCGTTTCGGGCACCAGCCGGCTTCGTCGCGGACATAGCGCACAGCATTGATGCCGGCCAGCAGGCCCTGCGCAGCGGCTTCTTCGTAGCCGGTCGTGCCATTGATCTGGCCGGCGAAGAACAGGCCGTTGATCGCCTTGCTCTCCAGCGTGTCCTTGAGGCCGCGCGGATCGTAGAAGTCGTATTCGATGGCGTAGCCGGGGCGCAGGATGTGGCAGTTTTCCATGCCGCGGATCGAACGGACCAGCGCCAGTTGTATATCGAAGGGCAGGCTGGTCGACACGCCGTTCGGGTAGATTTCGTGTGTGGTCAGGCCTTCCGGCTCGAGGAAGACGTTGTGCTGATTCTTGTCGGCGAAGCGGTGAATCTTGTCCTCGATCGACGGGCAATAGCGTGGCCCGACACCTTCGATGACGCCGGTGTACATCGGCGAGCGATCCAATCCGCTGCGGATGATGTCGTGGGTCTTCTCGTTGGTCTCGGTGATCCAGCACGGCAGTTGGCGCGGGTGCTGAGCAGCGTTGCCGAGGAAGGAAAAGACCGGCATCGGGTTGTCCGAATGCTGTTCTTCCATCACCGAAAAATCGATGGTCTTGCCGTCCAGGCGCGGCGGCGTGCCGGTTTTCAGGCGGCCTTGCGGCAGGTTCAACTCTTTCAGCCTGGCCGCCAGCGAGTTTGATGGCGGATCGCCCATGCGCCCGCCGGTGTAGTTCTCCAGCCCGACGTGGATCTTGCCGTTGAGGAAGGTGCCGGCGGTCAGGACGACGGCCTCGGCCATGAAGCGGATGCCCAGCTTGGTCACGGCGCCAGCGACGCGCTCGCCCTCGACGATTAGGTCGTCGCAAGCTTCGGCGAAGATGGTCAAATTGGCCTGATTTTCCAGTCGACCGCGGATGGCTTGCTTGTACAGCACGCGGTCGGCCTGGGCGCGGGTGGCGCGCACGGCGGGACCCTTGGAGGCGTTGAGAATGCGGAACTGGATACCGGCCTCATCGGTCGCCGCTGCCATGGCGCCGCCCAGCGCATCGACTTCGCGCACCAGATGCCCCTTGCCGATGCCGCCGATCGACGGATTGCAGCTCATCGCCCCGAGCGTGTCGAGATTGTGCGTCAGCAGCAGCGTGTTCGCACCCGGGTGCCGGCGTGGCCGCCGCCGACGACGATGACATCGAAACGGGTGGGATAGAGCATGGGTTTGGCTTTGTTGCAGCGCAATAGCGGACTGCGGATTTTACTTCAGGGCGCTGAAAACTCGAAGGTTTTTGCCACTTCCTTGCCCTCCCCTGCGAACTCAAGTAAGTTTGCGAAATGAGTACAAGCCAAGCCAAAGGGCCCAGCCCTCTCGATAACGAGGAGATGCTGCTGGTTTTACAGCAGTCGCTGACCAAAAAGAGGGTTCTGATTGTTGATCGCCATTCGCCGGCGCGCGACTCGTTGCGTCTGATGCTCGGTGCGTTGGGCGTGACACTGGTGCACGGGGCTGGCAACTCGGCCGAGGTCATCCGTCAGGTCAAGGCCAACCGTTTCGACATCGTGCTTTCCGACTTCGTCCTCGACGACGGCCGCGACGGCCAGCAACTGCTCGAAGAGTTGCGCCACGCCCACCTCATCCCGTTGTCGACGGTGTACATGATCATCACCAGCGAGCGCGGCTATACCAACGTTGTTTCGCTGGCCGAACTGGCCCCCGACGATTACCTGATCAAGCCGTTTACCGCCGACCAGTTACAGGCCAGGCTGATCAGATCGATCTACAAAAAACACGTACTGCGCCACATCTACGAGCAGATCGAGCGCGGCGCCCTGCAGGAAGCCATCGCTGCCTGCGACCGCGTCATCCATCAGCAGCCGCAATACATGTACGACGCCCTGCGGTTCAAGGGTGATCTGCTACATACGCTGGGCAAGACCCATGAGGCTGAAGAGATTTTCCGGCGTGTCCTCGAAGGGCGCGTCGTTCCTTGGGCCAAGATGGGGCTGGCAATGGCCCTGCGCGACCGGGGGGCGCTCGACGAGGCCGAACAGCTGGCGGAACAGGTCACCGTCGAGGCGCCTGACTACCTGTCGGCCTACGATTTCCTGGCTTCGGTGCACGAAGCACAGGGCAAGCTGGAGGCGGCCCAGCAGACCCTGCAGCGGGCGGCCGATGCTTCGCCGCACAATACCGTGCGGCAGCGGCTGGTCGGCGATGTGGCCGCCCGCAACAACGATTTGCTGGCGGCCGAAAAGGCTTACGGCAAGGTCATCGAGCGGAGCAAGGGATCGAGCCTGCGGACGGTGGACGACTTTGCCAACCTGTCGCGCGTGCTGGTCGAGCGGGGCAACGTAAGCGCCTCGCGCAAGATTTCGGCGGAGATGAAGCGCGAATGGCGCGGCGACATGCAGGCCGAGCTGGCGGCGCTGGTGACCGAAAGTCTTTGCCTGAACAGCGAAGGCTCGGCCGACAAGGCTCAGCATCTGGTCGATCAGGCGCTGGCCTTGCAGAAAATGATCAGCGAAGAGGCGGCCGAGAAAGGCAAGCATGTGTCGCAACGGCTGGCGGTCGATCTGGCCCACGCCTGCTACGCCACCGGCAAGCCAGACGAGGCGGCGAAGATCATGCGCCAGGTGGCGGCCGAAAACCATGAGGACAGGAACCTCATCGACCACATCACCAGCGTTTTCGAAAAAACCGGCCAGCCCGATGCCGGCAAGGCGATGCTCGAACAGGTCGGCAAGGAGATTGTCGCGCTCAACAACAAGGGCGTCCTGGCGGCGCGCAGCGGCGATCTCGAAGGTGCTGTCCAGCTGCTGATCCAGGCCGTCGAGCAGGTGCCCAACCTGCAGTTCCTGGTCAATGCTGCCAAGGCCATTTTCGCCTTGATGGACAAGAAAGGCTGGGATGAAGCAATGGCTGCCAGGGCGCTCGACTATCTCCAGCGGGCTCAGCGCAAGGACCGCAAGAGCGCCAAAGTGGCTTCGGCCCGCGAGTTGTACGTCACGGTCGCCAAAAAGTACGGTATTGCTACCGACAACACTTTGTTGCGCCGCTGACTCATCCTTTCTCGTGCTGGCGCGTTGATTACACACCGGCCCGCCTTTTCGTGCGGGTGGCGCTTTTCCTTCGGGAGTCCACGATGCTGCAATCCATGCAAAAAATTCTTCTCGCGCTGACCATGGCGGTTGCCCTGCCCGCCCTGGCGCAGAGCGATCCACCGGCCCGCGTCGGGCGTCTGGCCCATATTGAAAATCAGGTCGATTTTCGGGTTGACCGTGGCGATCAGGGCGGACCGGCCACGCTCAACTGGCCGATCAGCAGCGGTGCCGTGCTGGAAACCGGCCAGCGTGGCCGGGCCGAGGTGTGGATCGGTTCCACCGCCTATCGACTGGCCGACGACAGCGAGGTCGAGTTTCCCGTCGTCGACGATGCGCGAGTCGATGTCCGCGTCAGCGGCGGCAGTCTGGCAGTCAGCATTCTCGACCGCGACCAGGTTGATGACGTGGTGATCGCTACGCCGGATGGCAACGTCCGTTTCCTGACGCCGGGGCGCTATCGCATCGACGTCTTCGCTGATCGCAGCGAACTGAGCGTGCAGGCCGGCCGTGCCGTTTTCGATGACGGTCAGCGGGCGACGCCGGTTGCTGCCGGCCAGAAGGTCAGCCATTGGAGCGATGGCAACGAGCAACTCGATGCCGACCGCAGCAACGATGCCTTCGACCGCTGGGTCGCCAATCGCGAGAATGTGACGCTGGCCAGCCAGTCGCGCCGCCACGTTTCGCCGCACATGACCGGCTATCAGGACCTCGATGCCTACGGTG
>VIKE01000013.1 GCA_008080565.1 Rhodocyclaceae bacterium
GGCCAGCAATCCGTCAAGGCTTGATCGAAGCCTGTGCCCGATCCTGCATCCGGTAAAATCGCCGGATGCATGCTTTGCCTTACTGGCGCCTTTCGGGCTACTACTTTTTTTATTTCGCCTTCATTGGCGCCTTCTCGCCCTATTTCGGGCTCTATCTCCAATCCCTGAATTTTTCTGCCTGGGACATCGGTCTGCTGATGTCGCAGATGCAGTTGATGCGCCTCTTTGGCCCCAATCTGTGGGGCTGGCTGGCTGACCGTTTTGGTCGGCGCATGGCGATCATTCGACTGGCTGCCGGGATTGGTCTGGCCGGATTCACCGCTTTTTTCTGGCTCGACAAATTGCCCGGCATGCTGGTCGCGATGGCGGTCCTGGCCTTTTTCTGGAGTGCTGCGCTGCCGTTGGTCGAGACGTTGACTTTCGATCATCTGCGTGAAGAACGCGGCCGCTATAGCCGTATCCGCCTGTGGGGTTCAATCGGCTTCATCGTTGCCGTGATGGGGACCGGGGCGCTGCTCGACATGGCGCCACCGGTCGGCGTGCTCTGGGTGTGCTGGGCGATTCTGGCCGGCATTCTGTTTTACGCGCTGACCCTGCCGGAAGCGCCGCCGGTCCTGCATGAGAGCAACGCTCAGCCGATTGGCGAAATTCTGCGCCAGCCGAAAGTCATTGCGCTGATGACGGCCTGCTTCGCGATGTCGGCGGCGCATGGCGCCTTCTACGTTTTTTACTCGATCCATCTCGATGCCCACGGCTATTCGAAGACCGAAGTCGGCTTGCTCTGGTCGCTCGGCGTGGTCGCGGAAATCGTCGTTTTCATGTTCATGGCGCGGCTGTCGCGGTGGTTATCGCTACGCGCCATCCTGCTCGCCTGTTTTGGCGCAGCAGTTGTTCGCTTCCTGCTCATGGGCTGGGGCGTCGAGTCGGCGGCCATCATGATTGTCGTCCAGCTACTCCACGGCCTGACGTTCGGCGCCTACCACGCGGCTTCCATCGCGGCAGTGAATCAGTGGTTTCCCGGTCGGGCGCAGGGCCGGGGACAGGCGCTGTATTCAAGTCTGTCGTTCGGCGCTGGCGGCTTGCTCGGCGCGCTGATCAGCGGCCGGACCTGGGATTCGCTGGGCTCTGGCTGGACCTTTACGCTCGGTGCCGTGTTCGCGCTGGTCGGCTTGGTGCTGGTCTGGGGCTGGGTCGGTGCGAATGCTACGGTCAACCGGGAAAACAGGGCAAAAACGAAAGATCCTGTGCAATAATTCAAGGCTTTACAGCCCACATTACGCACCATGTCGAAGACCCTTTACGACAAGCTTTGGGAGAACCATGTCGTCCATCAGGAAGCTGATGGCACGGCCCTTCTCTATATCGATCGTCACCTCGTGCATGAAGTCACCAGCCCGCAGGCTTTCGAAGGCCTCAAGCTGGCCGGCCGCAAGCCTTGGCGCATCTCGTCCATCGTCGCGACGGCCGACCACAATACGCCGACCGATCACTGGGATGAAGGCATCAAGGATCCCGTGTCGCGTCAACAAGTGCAAACGCTGGATGACAACATCCGCGAAGTCGGTGCGCTGGCCTATTTTCCGTTCAAGGATGCGCGGCAGGGCATCGTGCACGTCGTTGGTCCGGAAAACGGCGCCACGCTGCCCGGCATGACGGTTGTTTGCGGCGACTCGCACACTTCGACGCATGGTGCTTTCGCCTGTCTGGCCCACGGTATCGGCACCTCTGAAGTCGAGCACGTGCTGGCTACCCAATGCCTGCTGCAGAAGAAGTCGAAGACCATGCTGATCGCCGTCGACGGCAAGCTCGGCAAGGGCGTCACCGCCAAGGATGTGGCGCTGGCCATCATCGGCACCATCGGCACGGCCGGCGGCAACGGCTACGCCATCGAATTCGGCGGCAGCGCTATTCGCGGCCTGAGCATGGAAGGTCGCATGACCCTGTGCAATATGGCCATCGAAGGCGGTGCGCGCATGGGCTTTGTCGCGGTCGACGACAAAACCATCGATTATTTGAAAGGTCGCCCGTTCTCGCCGAAGGGGGATATCTGGGAAAAAGCGGTCGCCTATTGGCGCACGCTGCATTCCGACGCTGGCGCACAGTTTGATCGCATTGTCACGCTGAAGGCCGAGGATATTCGTCCGCAAGTGACCTGGGGTACTTCGCCCGAAATGGTCGTCGCCATCGACGCCGTCGTTCCTGATCCGGCCAAGCAGACCGACCCGGTCAAGCGCGAAGGCATGGAACGCGCCCTGCAATACATGGGTCTAAATCCCAATACGCCGATCCAGGATATCGCTATCGACAAGGTGTTCATTGGCTCCTGCACCAACTCGCGCATTGAAGACCTGCGCGAGGCGGCATCGGTGCTCAAGGGGCGTCATGTCGCGGCGACCGTCAAGCTGGCGCTGGCTGTGCCGGGTTCCGGCCTGGTCAAGCGTCAGGCTGAAGCGGAAGGGCTGGACAAGGTTTTCATCGCGGCTGGTTTCGAGTGGCGCGAACCGGGTTGTTCGATGTGTCTGGCGATGAATGCCGACCGTCTGGAGCCGGGCGAACGTTGTGCCTCGACCTCCAACCGCAATTTCGAAGGCCGTCAGGGTCCGGGCGGACGCACCCATCTGGTCAGCCCGGCCATGGCCGCTGCTGCAGCAATTGCCGGCCGCTTTGCCGACGTGCGAGACGTTCTGTAAGAAGGAGCGACGATCATGAAGAATTGGCTTGTCTTGTTTGCTGTGCTTTGTCTGGGCGCCTGCAATACTGCGCAGGGCGTCAAGAAGGATGTCGCCATCGGCGCTGAAAAGACCGGTGAGGCTTTGCAGAAGGGCGGCGAAGCTGTCGAGAGCGCCCTGCACAAGAGTGGCGAGGCGGTTGGCGGTGCACTCAAGAAGGGTGGCGACGCCGTGCAGAAAGTGGTGGAGTAATGGATAAATTTGTTCGTCTGGAAGGTTTGGTGGCGCCCCTCGACCGCAATAACGTCGATACCGATGCGATCATCCCCAAGCAGTTTCTCAAGTCCATCAAGCGTTCAGGCTTCGGGCCGAATGCCTTTGATGAATGGCGCTACATGGATGTCGGTCAACCGGGGCAGGATGCCTCCGGGCGGCCGAAGAATCCTAATTTCGTGCTGAACCAGCCACGTTATCAAGGTGCGCAGGTGCTTTTGACTCGTGCCAATTTTGGCTGTGGCAGTTCGCGTGAACATGCGCCGTGGGCCCTGCTCGATTTTGGCTTCAAGGCCATCATCGCCGAATCGTTTGCCGATATTTTCTTCAACAACTGCTACAAGAATGGCATCGTGCCCATCGTCTTGCCGGCGGCTGAAGTTGAAGCCTTGTTCAAGCAGGTCGAAGCGACGCCCGGATACAAGCTGGTTGTGGACCTGCAGGCGCAAGCTGTCATTCGCCCCGATGGCTATGCCATTCCATTCCAGATTGATGCCTTCCGCAAGGAATGTCTGATCAACGGTTGGGACGACATTGGCTTGACCTTGCGTCACGCCGAGAAAATTCGCGAATTTGAAGAGAAGCGTCATATCAACCAGCCTTGGCTGTTTGCGTAATAAGGAAAAACCATGAAGATTTGTGTTCTGCCGGGTGACGGCATTGGTCCGGAAATCGTTGCTGAAGCCGTGCGTGTGCTCACGTCACTTGATCTCAAGCTGGAACTCGAAGAAGGCCTGATCGGTGGCGGTGCCGTTGACGCGACGGGAACGCCGTATCCTGAAGCAACCAAGAAGCTGACAGCAGAGGCCGATGCCATCCTGCTCGGCGCCGTTGGTGGTCCGAAATGGGACGTGCTCGCTCGCGAGTTGCGCCCGGAGCGTGGCCTGCTAGGTATTCGCAAGGATCTCGGACTGTTCGCCAATCTGCGCCCGGCGATTCTCTACCCCGAACTGGCCAATGCCTCGACGCTGAAACCGGAGGTGGTTTCCGGTCTGGATATCCTGATCGTTCGCGAGCTGACCGGTGATATTTATTTCGGCCAACCGCGCGGCATTCGCGAAGAAAACGGTGAGCGTGTCGGCTTCAATACCATGGTCTACAGCGAGTCGGAAATTCGCCGCATCGGCCATGTCGCCTTCCAGGCTGCGCAGAAACGCAACAAGAAGCTGTGCTCGGTCGACAAGATGAATGTGCTGGAAACAACCCAGCTTTGGCGCGATGTGATGATCGAGATCGCGCATGATTACCCGGACGTCGAACTCAGCCACATGCTGGTCGATAACGCCGCCATGCAACTGGTCAAGGCGCCGAAGCAGTTTGACGTGATGGTCACCGGCAACATGTTCGGCGACATTCTGTCCGATGAGGCTTCCATGCTGACCGGTTCCATCGGCATGCTGCCGTCGGCCTCGCTCGATGCCAATAACAAGGGGATGTACGAGCCGTCACATGGTTCGGCGCCCGACATCGCCGGCAAGGGCGTGGCTAATCCGCTGGCTACCATCCTCTCGGTGGCGATGTTGCTGCGTTACACATTTGGCCTCGAAGAGCAGGCACTGCGCGTCGAAAATGCGGTCAAAAAGGTCTTGGCCCAAGGCTATCGGACCGGCGATATTTACGAACGCGGCACTAACAAGGTTGGCACGAAGGAAATGGGCGACGCCGTGCTGGCGGCGCTGTAATAAAGATTTTTCACGGAGAGTGATGAGATGAAGAAGGTTGGTCTGGTTGGTTGGCGCGGTATGGTCGGTTCGGTCCTCATGCAGCGCATGGTGGAAGAGGGCGATTTCGCCCATATCGATCCGGTGTATTTCTCGACCTCGGCGGCAGGTGGCAAGGCCCCGGCTTTCGGTGGCAAGGAAGCCTCGCTGCCGTTGCAGGATGCATCCAATATCGAAGCCCTGAAGGCCTGCGAAATCATCATCACTTGCCAGGGCGGCGATTACACCAAGGAAGTCTTCGGCAAGCTGCGCGCTACCGGCTGGAATGGTCACTGGATTGATGCCGCGTCTTCACTGCGGATGGCTGACGACGCGGTGATCATCCTCGACCCGGTCAACATGAATGTGATCAAGGACTCGCTGGCCAAGGGCGGCAAGAACTGGATCGGTGGCAACTGCACGGTTTCGCTGATGCTCATGGGTCTTGGCGGCCTGTTCCAGAACGACCTGATCGAATGGGCAACGTCCATGACCTATCAGGCCGCTTCCGGTGCCGGCGCACAGAACATGCGCGAACTGATTGCCCAGATGGGCGCCATCCATTCTTCGGTGGCTGACCTGTTGGCTGATCCGGCTTCTGCCATTCTCGACATCGACCGCAAGGTCGCCGAGACCATTCGCTCGGATGCCTTCCCGAAGAAAAATTTCCGCAACACACCGCTGGCTGGTTCCCTGATCCCGTGGATCGATGTGCCTTACGAGAACGGCCAGTCCAAGGAAGAGTGGAAGGGCGGCGCTGAATGCAACAAGATTCTCGGCAAGCCGGCTTTCCGCTCGGCGGGTTCGATCCCCATCGACGGTCTGTGTGTGCGCATCGGCGCCATGCGTTGCCACAGTCAGGCGCTGACCATCAAGCTCAAGAAGGACGTGCCGCTCGACGAAATCAGCGACATGCTGGCCAAGGCCAATCCCTGGGCCAAGGTTGTGCCGAACGATCGTGAGATATCGGAGCGCGAGCTGACCCCGGCGGCAGTAACCGGTACCCTGACCGTCCCGGTCGGCCGTCTGCACAAGATGGCGATGGGCCCCGAATACCTGGCTGCCTTTACCTGCGGCGACCAGTTGCTGTGGGGCGCCGCCGAGCCGCTGCGTCGCATGCTGCGGATTCTGCTCGACGCCTGATCGGTACCATCCTTTTGACAAAAAAGCCGGGGTCAAAGCCCCGGCTTTTTATTTGTTGGGGATATGCAAAAAGGGCAGGTTTGAGAAGCGGGTTTAGCTTGCATTGCTAAGTACATGATGTTAATTTGAAAGTCCCAAATTTGACGCTCAGGGTTTTGCCGTGAACGGAACTGTACAAACCAGGTTCAAGAAACGCGCAGCTGCGCTCGCCGTTGCTTCTTGTCTTTCAATTTCGCCGTGGATTGCAGAGGCCGCTGGCCTGGGTAAACTCACGGTGTTGTCGGGTATTGGGCAGCCCCTGCGGGCCGAGCTGGATATCGGTGCGACAAAGGACGAACTCGGGGGGATGACTGCTCGTCTCGCTCCGCAGGATGTCTTCAAGCAGGCAGGCGTCGATTTCGCCTCCGTCTTGCTGGATCTCCGGTTCTCCGTTGAGAAGCGACCAAACGGACAGTCTGTCGTCAAGGTGAGTTCGGTCAAGCCGATCAATGAACCGTTCCTGGATTTTCTGGTTGAGCTGAACTGGCCGGCCGGGCGTTTGGTGCGTGAATATACGTTCCTGCTTGATCCTCCCGAAATGCTTGCATCGCAGTCGTCGCGCCCGGTAGCGGATGCACGGATTGTCGAGACGGTTCGCGGTGGTGGAAGCGCTGGAGAGGTTAAACCGGCGCCAGTCAAGGCCGCTTCTCGTCCGGCGGCGACTCCGAAGGTGGCTGCCGAGCCGAAAGCAAAGCCGGAGAGCGCAGGAACGCGTGTCGTCAAGCAGGGTGAGACACTGCGCAAGATCGCAGCCGAGAACAAGTACGACGGTGTTTCCCTGGAGCAGATGCTGGTTGGCTTGTTCCAAGGCAATCCGGACGCTTTCATCGCCCAGAATGTTAATCGCCTCAAGGCTGGCGCAATCCTGAATATTCCCGAGCAGTCGGCGGTTGAGTCGATTTCTCCAGCTGAAGCGAAAAAAATCTATGTCGCGCAAGCTCGCGACTGGAATGACTATCGGCAAAAACTGGCCGCATCGACAGCCAGGATGCCTGCTGCAGATGGTGCTGCAAGTCAGACCAGCGCCGGCAAGATCACGGCCAAGGTAGAGGAAAAAGCGGTGCCGGCCGAGCAGGGCAAGGATCAGGTCAAGGTGGCGCGTACCGACCCAGCAGCCAAGGGCGCTGCTGCTGCCAAGGCAGCCGAGGTGGCAGATCAGCTCGCCAAGGACAAGGCGCTGAAGGATGCGCAGGATCGCCTGCTGTCGTTGGAAAAGAATGTCAATGAATTGCAGAAGCTTCTGGAGATGAAGAACCAGAAGCTGGCTGAGTTGCAGCAAGCGCCGGCCAAAAAGGATGAGCCGAAGGTGGCTGAAGTAGCAAAGCCGGTTGAGCCACCCAAGCCTGTCGAGGTGGCCAAGCCGGTTGAGCCGAAGCCTGTTGAAGCCCCCAAAGTTGTTGAGCCGCCAAAGGCGCCCGAGCCTGTTGCGGCGGTTGAGCCAGCAAAACCGGTCGAGCCGCCAAAAGCCGTTGAGCCACCGAAGCCAGAAGTGCCAAAGGTCGAAGCTCCCGAGGCTCCGACGGAGCCGAGCTTTGTCGATTCCATTCTTGAGGATCCGGTGCCTTTGGCTGGTCTCGGCGGAATTCTCGCACTGCTGGGCGGTTACTTCGTGTTTAGCCGCCGGCGTGCCAAGAATTCGTCCATCGAAACGACCGCACTTCCGATGCCATCGAGCCTTGGGCCCAACTCTGTATTCCGCATGACGGGTGGCCAGAGTATTGATACTGGCAATATTCCGCCGCTGACCGGCGATTTTAGTCAGACCGGTCCCGGCACCATCGATACCGACGAGGTAGATCCGGTTGCCGAGGCGGATGTGTACATGGCCTATGGCCGCGATACCCAGGCCGAAGAAATTCTTCTCGAGGCGTTGCAGAAGGATCCGCAGCGGACGGCCATTCATGCCAAGTTGCTTGAGATATACGCGAATCGTCATAGCGTGAAGCAGTTTGAAACGCTGGCCGGTGAGTTGTATGCGCAGACGGCTGGTGTTGGTCCGGATTGGGCGAAAGTTGCTGTACTTGGCTTGGGCCTTGATCCGAACAACCCGTTGTATTCCGCATCGCATGCTCAGTCGGTACCGGAAGAGTCTGATGTGCCCGAAGCGCTGACCGCCGATGCGCTGGTTGATATTCCTGTAGAGGTTCCGGCGGCAGTGCCGGAGGCTGTGGTGAGTTTGCCCGAGCCGGATCAGGAGCCGGAAGTCGAAGTCGTTCCATCGGCTCTAGATCTTTCCGACGGATTCGAGCTGGATACGCTGGTTCTGCCGAAGGAATCCGAGTCACAGGCCGAGGGGGAAGCTGCTGCCGAGACCATGGACCTCGGGGCGGATGCAATGACCCTTGACTTCGATCTTGGCGCCGAGACCATCGCTCCCGATATGACCAGCCAGTCAGATATTGGCGTCGATGTCGAGCCTTATACCGATACGGTGGTTTCTGTCGATCATTCCGATGCGCTCGATTTCGACCTGGGCGGTGACGTAGTGCCAGCTATCGTCGAGATGGAGTCTGCCCCTTCTGAGGAGGACAGTGCAGGTCTGAATCTTGATTTCAGCGTTGCTGAGCAAGCCTTGATAGAAGAAACAGCAGCCTCGTCGCCTGATTTTTCACCAGACGGTACTCTGGTGATGCCGTCGGCAGTTGCCGAGATGGCTGAGGATATGGATGTTGGTCTCGGCACCTGGGTGGGTGGAGAAGAGTTGCCAGACGAGCTCCGTGAAGAAGCCTTGCCAGCCGAAGAGCCGCCGGTGATCCAGTTTGGCCAGGATGAGGATATGAGCAAGACCGTGGTCAACCAGATGGTCAATACGGATACGCTGATTGATTCCAATATCCTGAGTTTTGGTGTCGATGATGACAATGCCAAGTTGTCCGACACCGTGGTTAACACGGGCATTGTTGATAGCGACTCGCTGGAGTTTGATGTCAAGCTGACTGATTCGATGTTCCTTGGCCAGCCGATGGGAACTCAGGAGTTCGACATCGGGTCGATCAATCTTGACCTTTCCGAACCACCGGAGGCTGCGCCAGCGGCGCCGGCCGAAGTGAGTGCCGAGCCGGCAGGCATGCCCACGCTTGACGCGCCGTCGGCTGACGAGGAAGTTTCGGAAGCTGCGCCGGTGCACAACGAGCATTGGGAAGAGGTCAATACCAAGCTCGATCTGGCCAAGGCTTACGAAGAAATGGGCGACTTGGAAGGGGCGCGCGAACTGCTTCAGGAGGTCGTCGGCGAAGGTTCAGTCGATCTGGTTGAGCAGGCTCGCACGATACTCGGCCGTATTGGCGGGTAGAATTCAGGCTTGTGATCGGCACATGGCCCCGCAAGGGGCCATGTGCATTTCGGGAGCCCGGTTTTGCATCCTTCTTGCGCATTGATCATCTGGCTGGCAGCGGTTATCGGCGTTCAGTTCGTCGGCTATGCCACCATGCTCCTGCTCGTCGCCGCGGCCTTGCTGCTGACGCCAGGTCTGGCGGGTCGCTGGTCGGCTTACGTCTGGCGGGCTCGCTGGTTGTTGCTGACCCTCTGGTTGATTCTGGCCTACAACACGCCGGGTGAAGCAATACACGACATGGCCTGGGCGCCAACCTTTGAAGGCATGGCCGAAGCCGATCTGCAGGCCGCCCGTCTGGTGACGATGCTGGCCTGTCTGGCCTGGTTGTTCCTGCGCCTCGGGCACGATGGAATGATCGCCGGTCTGTGGGGATTGCTGCAGCCGGTTCGTGCCCTCGGTTTCAGCGTCGAGCGTGTTGTCGTTCGTCTTTCGTTGGTGCTCGAAAATCTTCAGGAGCCGCCGGAAAAAGGCGCCTGGAAGCAGATGTTGGCGGCTCAGCCGCTGGTTGCCTCGAGGCAGGAGGTGCTGCATCTGAGCCTGGTGCCGTGGCTGTTGCGCGATACCATGCTGGTGGCGCTGTCCGGCCTCGGATTAATGGGAGCGGCATTGTTGTGAGAATTGCGCTGGGTGTCGAATACTGCGGTACGGCCTTTCATGGCTGGCAAAGCCAGGCCGGGGGAGGCACGGTGCAGGACGCGCTTGAGTCCGCGCTGCGTGAAATCGCCGGAATGCCGGTCGGCGTGATGTGTGCCGGGCGAACCGACGCCGGCGTGCATGCGAGCCATCAGGTCGTCCATTTTGAAACTTTGGTTGACCGTCCGTTGACCGCCTGGGTGCGCGGCGTCAATTCGAATTTGCCGGAAGGCGTTGCCGTGCGTTGGGCGCAGCCGGTGAATGACGAGTTTCATGCACGCTTTAGTGCTCGTGGCCGGCGTTACCGTTACCTGCTGCTCAACCGACCGCAGAGGCCGGGTTTGTGGGCGGGGCGGGTCGGCTGGTTTCATGGAACGCTCGAACTGGCAGCGATGCAGGATGCCTGCGGTCGACTGCTCGGCGAGCACGATTTTTCGGCCTTTCGTGCCGCGGGATGTCAGGCCAAGTCACCGGTCAAGACGCTGTCGCGGGCTGAGGTGCGGCAGTGCGGCAACATGTTCGTTTTCGATTTCGAGGCCAGTGCCTTCCTGCATCACATGGTGCGCAATCTGGTCGGTACGCTGGTCTATATCGGCAAGGGAACGCAGTCGCCAGACTGGATCGGTGAACTGCTGCAGATGCAGGATCGAACGCTGGCGGCACCGACCTTCTCGCCGGATGGCCTGTATTTCCGTGGCCCGATCTACGAGCCACATTGGGGGTTGCCCGATCCGGACGACGATTTTCTCGACGGACTGTTGAAATAATGCTTTCCGGCCGGATTTTCATTCAAGCAGCGATTTCAATTTTGGCCGTTTTTTCCGGTTGACCGTAGGAACCAACAATTCATGAAAACACGGATCAAAATCTGTGGCCTGACCCGCGAAGAAGATGTCGACGCGGCCGTTGCCGCCGGTGCCGATGCGATCGGCTTCGTCTTCTATCCGCCCAGCCCGCGTTACGTTGCCCCGCAGCGCGCCGCCGAACTGGCCCGGCGAATCCCGCCTTTTGTCGATGTCGTCGGCCTGTTCGTGAACGAGGTGCCGGAAGTCGTCCGCGCCGCCTGTGAAGCCCTGCCCATCAACGTCCTGCAGTTTCACGGCGACGAGGATGCAGCTTATTGCCGCCAGTTCGCCCGGCCCTATCTACGGGCGGCAAGGGTGAGGCCGGGGCTTGATCTGGTAGAATTCGCCGGCTCGTTTCCCGATGCCCGGGGTCTGTTGCTGGATGCCTTTGTCGAGGGCTACGGTGGTGGCGGCCATGTCTTTGACTGGACGCTGATCCCGCCGGATCTTCCCTCGTATCTGGTGCTTTCCGGCGGCCTGACCGCAGACAACGTCGGCGACGCCGTGCGGCGCGTGCGCCCGGTGGCGGTCGATGTCTCGTCTGGTGTCGAAGCGAGCAAGGGAACCAAGGATCACTCGAAAATCGCTGCCTTCGTGGCGGCTGTACGGAAAGCCGATGAGTCAATATAACTTCCCCGACGCCAAGGGCCATTTCGGCCCCTACGGTGGCGTCTTCGTGGCCGAGACGCTGTTTGGCGCACTCGATGAGTTGAAGCAAGCCTACGCCGCCGCGCAGGCCGATCCGGCTTTTCGCGCCGAATACGAATACGAGTTGAAGCATTTTGTTGGACGCCCGTCGCCGATCTACCACGCCAAGCGCTGGTCCGAAATGCTCGGCGGCGCCCAGATCTATCTCAAGCGTGAAGATCTCAACCACACCGGCGCCCACAAGGTTAACAACTGCATCGGTCAGGCCATGCTCGCCAAGCGCATGGGCAAGCCGCGCGTCATCGCCGAAACCGGCGCCGGCCAGCACGGCGTCGCGACGGCCACGGTGGCTGCTCGCTACGGTATGGAGTGCGTGGTGTACATGGGCAGCGAAGACGTCAAGCGGCAGGCCGCCAACGTTTATCGCATGAAGCTGCTTGGCGCCACCGTCGTGCCGGTTGAATCGGGTTCGAAGACACTGAAGGATGCGCTCAATGAAGCGATGCGCGACTGGGTCACCAACATCCACAACACTTTCTACATTATCGGCACGGTTGCCGGTCCGCATCCGTACCCGATGCTGGTCCGCGATTTCCAGAAAATCATCGGCGAGGAATGTCTGGTTCAGATGCCCGAAATGACGGGGCGTCAGCCGGATGCCGTGATCGCCTGTGTCGGCGGCGGTTCCAACGCGATGGGTATTTTCTATCCCTACATCAACGTCGAAGGCGTCCGCCTGATCGGTGTCGAAGCGGCCGGTGACGGCATGGAAACCGGCCGCCATTCGGCTTCGCTGACCGCTGGCGTGCCCGGCGTGTTGCATGGCAACCGGACTTACCTGTTGCAGGACGAAGACGGCCAGATCATCGAAACGCATTCGGTCTCGGCCGGCCTCGACTACCCGGGTGTTGGCCCGGAACACGCTTGGCTCAAGGATCTTGGCCGCGCTGAATATCAGCCGGTAACGGACAGCGAAGCGCTTGCCGCTTTCCACACCCTGTGCCGCATCGAAGGCATCATCCCGGCGCTCGAATCCAGCCATGCGCTGGCCTACGCCGCGAAGCTGGCGCCGACGTTGCCGAAGGACAAGATTCTGCTGGTCAATCTCTCCGGCCGGGGTGATAAGGACATGCACACCGTGGCCGAAAAATCGGGAATTGTCTTCTGATGTCGCGTATAAAAACCGCTTTTGACCGGCTCAACGCCGAAGGCCGCAAGGCGCTGATTCCCTTCATCACCGCCGGTGATCCGGATGCCGCACTGACCCTGCCGCTCATGCAGGCGCTGGTCGAGGCCGGTGCCGACGTGATCGAACTCGGCGTCCCGTTTTCTGACCCGATGGCCGATGGCCCGACCATCCAGCGCGCTTCCGAACGTGCCCTGGCCAAGGGCATGACGCTGCGCAAGGTGCTGCAATTGGTCAGCGCCTTCCGCACGCTCGATGATAAAACGCCGGTTGTGTTGATGGGTTACGCCAATCCAATCGAGGCCATGGGCCTCGAGAAATTTGCCGAGAAGGCCGCGCAGTCCGGGGTTGATGGTGTTCTCGTCGTCGATTACCCGCCCGAAGAAGCGGCCAGCTTTGGCGCCGCGATGAAGGCGCACGGTATGGATCCGATCTTCCTGCTGGCCCCGACTTCCAACGCCGAGCGCATCGCCCAGGTGGCCGAAATCGCCAGTGGTTACGTCTATTACGTTTCGCTGGCTGGCGTTACCGGTTCCGGCGCTCTGAATGTCGAGGCGGTGGCTGAGCGTCTGCCGCTGATCCGCGAAAAGACTGGTCTGCCGGTCGGCGTCGGTTTTGGCATCCGTGACGCGTCGACCGCAGCACGCATTGCCGCTATCGCCGACGCCGTTGTCGTCGGCAGCCGGATTATCGAAGAAATTGAAAAATCGACGGCGGAAACAGCCTGCGCCAATGTGAAAGCCTTGGTTGCAGACATTCGTCGCGGTGTGGATGAGGTGAAAAAATGAGCTGGCTGACCAAACTGCTGCCCCCCAAGATCAAGCGTGAGCAAGGCGCCCAGCGCCGCGGCAACCTGCCGGAAGGCCTGTGGAGCAAGTGTCCGTCCTGCGAGGCTGTGCTCTACGCGACTGACCTCGAAAATAACCTGCAGGTCTGCCCCAAATGTGGCCACCACAACCGCCTGAACGCCCGTCAGCGCCTCGATATCCTGTTGGATGCCGAAGGCCGCTTCGAGATCGGTGCCGAGGTGTTGCCGGTCGACAGCCTCAAATTCAAGGACTCCAAACGCTATCCCGATCGTCTGATGGATGCCAATGAATCCAGTGGCGAGAGCGATTCCCTGGTCGTCCTGCAAGGCGCCATCAAGACCATGCCGGTCGTCGCTGCTGCCTTTGAATTCGACTTCATGGGCGGCTCGATGGGCTCCGTGCTTGGTGAGCGCTTTGTGCGCGGCGTGCAGACTGCCGTCGAGCACAAAATGCCCTTCATCTGCATCACCGCTTCCGGTGGCGCCCGCATGCAGGAAGGCCTGTTTTCGCTGATGCAGATGGCCAAGACGACGGCATCGCTGACCAAACTGTCCGAAGCCGGACTGCCTTTTATCTCCATCCTGACCGACCCGACCATGGGTGGTGTTTCCGCCTCCTTCGCCTTTGTTGGCGATGTGGTCATTGCCGAACCCAAGGCGCTGATCGGTTTTGCCGGCCCGCGCGTCATTGAGCAAACCGTCCGTGAAACACTGCCGGAAGGCTTCCAGCGCTCCGAGTTCATCATGGAAAAGGGCGCCATCGACATGATTGTCGACCGTCGCGAGCTGCGTGACCAGGTCGCCCGCGTACTGGCTCTACTGCAAAAACTGCCGGCTGCCGCTTGATTCGGCACCCAGCCCATCCCTGGCTTTGTCGCCTTCACCTTGTCGCGCAGTTTGCACTGCCTGCGGCTCGTCTTCGCGCCATGAATGATCTGTGTACCGAATGAAAACTCTAGGTGACTGGCTGGCCCATCTCGAAGGCTTGCACCCAAAGGGTCAGGCCGGCATCGAGCTGGGTCTGGACCGCATTCGCCTGGTCAAGGATGCCCTGGGACAGGCGCAACACTGCCCGGTCATCGTGGTCGGTGGCACCAACGGCAAGGGTTCGACCTGCGCCTATCTGGAAAACATCATCGACCGCGCCGGCTACAAGGTCGGCTGCTATACCTCTCCGCACCTGCTGGCCTATAACGAGCGGGTGCGCCTGAACGGCAAATCGGTGACCGACGAGGCGTTGTGCGCCGCCTTTGCTCGCGTTGAAACGGCGCGCCAACAGGCCGGCAATGTCGCGCTGACCTATTTCGAATTCGGTACGCTGGCCGCCTGGGAGGTCTTTGCCGAGGCCGGTGTTGAAGCTGCGATCCTTGAGGTCGGCCTCGGTGGGCGCCTCGATGCGGTCAACGCCTACGAACCGGATGTTTCCGTCGTCACCACCGTGGCCCTTGATCACACCGACTGGCTGGGGCCGGATCGCGAGAGCATCGGCTTCGAAAAGGCCGGTATCTACCGGGCCGGAAAGCCGGCCTTGTGCGCCGACCCGAATCCGCCACAAAGCCTGCTGGCCCACGCCGCAGCCATTGGCGCTGATCTGCGCCTGATCGGTCGCGATTTCGGCTTCGAGCGGCCGGCTGCCGAAACCAACGAAAACCGTCTGCAATGGCGCTGGTGGTGCCGTTCCGGCGGCCAGTTGATCAAGCGCGCGCTAGCCTATCCCGGTTTGCGCGGCCCGACCCAGCTCTACAACGCAGCCGTTGCCCTGGCTGCGCTCGATGCACTCGGCGACAAATTGCCGGTGACCATGCAGGCGATCCGTCCCGGGATGATCGAAACCGAACTGGCCGGGCGCTTTCAGGTCGTTCCCGGCAAGCCGGCCATCGTCCTCGATGTCGGTCACAATCCGCAGGCGATCAGGGTGTTGGCTGACAATTTATCGAGCATGGGTTTTTTCGACCGGACCTTTGCCGTACTCGGCATGTTGAGCGACAAGGATATCGTTGGCGCGCTGGCCCCCTTGAAGGGCAAGGTCGATATCTGGCATCTGGCGACACTGAGCGGGCCACGCGGGACGAGCGCCGAGACCCTGGCCGGGATCATTGCCGAAACCGGGCTTGGCGGCGAGGTGATTTGCCATGCCTCGGCCCAGGCTGCCATGCAAGCCGCCAAGGGGCAGGCCGCTGAAAGTGATAGAATCCTCGCCTTTGGATCCTTCTACACGGTAGCCGGCGCGCTAGAAACGCTTCGGAAAAAGCCCTAGTCATGGACGACAACGACGCCCAGTTACACCTCAAGAAACGCGCCCGCCGCCGGCTGGTCGGGGCGATTTTCTTCGTATCCGTGGTCGCCGTGGTGCTGCCCATGGTGATGGATCACGAGCCGCGCCAGACCGTGCAGGATGTCGAAATCCGCATTCCGGGGCAGGACGAAAAGCCGTTTGCCCCGAAATTTGCCATCGCTCCGGTTGAGAAAACTACGCCAAAGCAGGCCGAGGCGCCCGTTGTGCCGCCAGTGGCTGCCACCGCGGCGATGGTGGCTGAATCAGCGGTGAAACCGACTGCACGCGTTGTCGAGGTCGCCAAGGATTCCAAGCCGGTCGAGAAATCTGTAGACAAACCAGCAGAAAAACCGGCTGCAAAGGCGGAAAAGCCACCTGAAAAGCCTGCTGCGAAGGCGCCTGAAAAGACGGTTGAAAAGCCCAAGGCCGACGATGCCAAGCGGGCCGCCGCGATTCTGGCCGGCCAGCCGGCAGAAGCCAAACCTGCTGCGAAGAATGGCGAATATCTGGTTCTGATCGGTGCTTTTTCCAATGAGGCCAACGTCAAGAGTCTGCGGGCCAAGCTGGGCGAGGAGGGCATCAAGACCTTCAGCGAGCCGCTCGATACGCCGCAGGGCAAAAAGACCCGTGTTCGCGCCGGCCCGTTTGCCAGTCGTGAAGCCGCCGACAAGGCGCTGGAAAAAATGAAACGGATCGGTATCAGCGGAGTTGTTGCAGCCAAGCCATGACCGGTTTTGATTACCTTGTAATAGGGATTGTTGCTGTCTCGCTGCTGTTTGGTCTGTGGCGTGGTGTGGTTGGCGAGATCATCGCGCTGGCGGCCTGGGGCGTCGGTATCTTTGCTGCGATAGAGTTTGGTGCCGCGGTCGGGCACTCGGTCTTTGCCGGCTTGAGCGATCCGGCCTTGCGGACGCTGGCTGGTTGTGTGGTGATATTTGTCGGCATTCTGGTCTCGATGGCCGTGTTGAACATGGTGGTGCGCAGCATGGTCAAAGCTTTGGGCTTGTCCGTGTCGGATCGCATCCTCGGCATGATCTTCGGGCTGACGCGCGGGGTGCTGGTGTGCATGGTGCTGGTTGGGCTGGGCGGCATGACTTCGGCGCCGACTCAGCCGTGGTGGCGGAACGCGACGCTGGCAGCGCCTTTGGAAACCGTCGTTATGGCAGTCAAGCCTTGGCTGCCCGACGATTTGGCAAAACGAATTCGATTTAGCTAAGCAGGAAATACTATGTGCGGGATTTTGGGTGTAATGGCGACAACGCCGGTCAATCAGCTGCTTTACGACGGCCTTATGGTGCTTCAGCATCGCGGCCAGGATGCAGCCGGGATCGCCACGGCGGAGAACAATACTTTTCACCTGCACAAGGGGCCGGGCCTGGTCCGCGACGTCTTCCGTACCCGCAACATGCGGGCGCTACCGGGTAACTGCGGTATCGGCCACGTCCGTTATCCGACGGCCGGTTCAGCCTACAACTTTGCCGAGGCGCAACCGTTCTACGTCAATTCGCCGTTCGGCATCTGTCTTGGTCATAACGGCAACCTGACCAACGCCGAGCAACTGAAGGGCGAAATGTTCCGCCTCGACCGCCGGCACATCAACACCAATTCCGATTCTGAAGTCCTGCTCAATGTGCTGGCGCATGAACTGCAGTCGGCGGCGCACGGCTACGAGCTTGACGTCGATGCCATCTTCCAGGCCGTCGGTGGCGTGCATCGTCGTTGCCGCGGCGCCTATGCGGTCGTTGTCCTGATCGCCGGCTATGGGCTGCTCGCTTTCCGCGACCCGCATGGTATCCGGCCGCTGGTCTATGGCCAGAATGAGACGCCGGAAGGCATGGAGTATCTCGTTTCGTCCGAGTCCGTCGCCCTCGATACGCTGGGTTTCAAGATGGTGCGCGATATCGAGCCGGGTGAGGCAGTCTTCATCGACTTTAATTTCCAGTTCCATAGCCGCCAGTGCGCGCAGCAGCCGATGTACGCGCCATGCATTTTCGAATACGTCTATCTGGCCCGTCCGGACTCGGTGATCGACGGCGTTTCGGTTTACGAATCCCGTCTGGCCATGGGCGAAATGCTGGCCGAGAAGGTCAAGAAGCACATCCCGGTTGAGGAAATCGACGTCGTTATTCCGATTCCGGATTCGAGCCGTCCGTCCGCCATGCAACTGGCGCAAGTGCTCGGCATTCCGTTCCGCGAGGGCTTCGTCAAGAACCGCTACGTCGGCCGCACCTTCATCATGCCGGGTCAGGCGATGCGCCGGAAATCGGTGCGTCAGAAGCTCAATACCGTTGGCCAGGAGTTCAAGGGCAAGCGCGTTTTGCTGGTCGATGACTCCATCGTCCGTGGCACGACGAGTCGTGAGATTGTTGACATGGCGCGCGCCGCTGGCGCGGTCAAGGTCTATTTCGCTTCGGCAGCACCACCGGTGCGCTTTCCGAACGTCTATGGCATTGATATGCCAACCCGGGCCGAACTGATTGCCACGGGCCGTACGGATGAGGAAATCGCCGCTGAAATCGGCGCCGATGCGTTGGTGTATCAGGATATCGAGGCGCTCAAGGAGTCGATTACCTCGTTGCGCTCCGATCTGACCTTGTTTGATGCTTCCTGTTTCGATGGCTGTTACATCACGGGCGACATCGACGACTATTACCTCGACGCGGTCGAAGGCAAGCGTGGTGGCAAGGGTGGCAAGGGTAGCGACGATGACGGCGATGGCCGCGCCTCGCAGCAACTCGTCCTGCAACTGGCCGAGGACGCACGGGATTGACCATGTCTGATTTGCCCGATTACCGTCCGGAAACGCTGGCCGTTCGTGCCGGCCAGCAGCGCAGCCAGTTCGGCGAGCATTCCGAAGCGCTCTACCTGACCTCCAGTTTCGTCTTCAAAAGCGCGGCGCAGGCAGCCAAGCGTTTTTCCGGCGAAGAAGACGGCAACGTTTACGCCCGCTTCTCGAACCCGACCGTCACCATGTTCGAGGAGCGTCTTGCTGCCCTGGAGGGCGCCGAGGATTGCGTCGCCACGGCGAGCGGCATGTCGGCGATCATGGCTGCCGTCCTGGCCCACCTCAAGCAGGGCGACCACATCGTCGCTTCGAACAGCCTGTTCGGCGCTACGGTGCAATTGTTCAACAACATCCTGTCGCGAACCGGCATTACGACGACCTTTGTGTCGCATACCGATCCGGCGGCATGGGAAGCGGCGATCCGTCCGGAAACCAAACTGTTTTTCCTCGAGACGCCGTCCAACCCGCTGACTGAAATCGCCGACATCCGGACACTGGCCGGGATCGCCCACGCCAAGGGTATTCTGGTTGCCGTCGACAACTGTTTCTGTACGCCCATCCTGCAGCGTCCGCTCGACATGGGGGCCGATCTGGTCATTCATTCGGCGACCAAGTTCCTTGATGGGCAAGGCCGCGTCCTGGGCGGTGCCGTCTGCGGTCCGAAGAAACTGACCGAAGAAGTCTTCAAGTACCTGCGCACGGCGGGTCCGACGCTGTCGGCGTTCAATGCCTGGGTGCTGCTCAAGGGCCTCGAAACGCTGAAATTGCGGGTTGAGGCGCAATCGGCCAATGCGCTGCAGTTGGCCCAATGGCTCGAAGCGCATCCGAAAGTGGCGCGCGTTTTCTATCCCGGTCTGCCCTCGCATCCGCAGCACGAACTGGCGAAAACCCAGCAGAAATCGGGCGGCGCCATCGTTGCCTTCGAAGTCAAGGGCGCGCGAGAACAAGCTTGGCAGGTCGTCGATAATTGTCGCTTGCTGTCGATTACCGCCAATCTTGGCGACACCAAAACCACCATTACCCATCCCGCCTCCACCACGCATGGCCGCATTTCCCCGGAAGCCCGGGCCGCGGCCGGCATCAGCGAAGGGTTGCTGCGCATTGCTGTCGGCCTCGAAGCGGTGGAGGACCTGCAGGCCGACCTCGAACGGGGTTTGGCCCTTATCTGATCGTCTGAATTTTTCACGCGCCGACAGCGAGGGGGCGCAAACAACCGGAGCAGGGCTTTTTTGGGGTTAACCGACCTTTCCACGGTCAACCGGAAAAAATGCCCAAATTTGAAATCCGGTTTCTCCTGACCCTCGCTGCATCGTTGCTCCCTGGCCCCTCCGGTCAGGCTTTATCCAAGGATTCCCATGCATTTTTCCGATCTCGGCCTCAAGGCCGAACTCCTGCGTGCCGTTGCCGACCAAGGTTACGACACGCCGACCCCCATCCAGCAGCAGGCCATTCCGGCCGTCATGACTGGTCGCGACCTGATGGCCACGGCCCAGACCGGCACCGGCAAGACGGCCGGCTTCACGCTGCCCATCCTGCACCGCCTGTTCAGCGGCCCAGCCGGACATCTCGCCCGCGTCACCAAGAAGCCGCGCGTGCTGGTCCTCGTGCCGACGCGTGAACTGGCCATTCAGGTCGAGGAAAGCGTGCGCACCTACGGCAAGCATCTGCCGGTCGTCTCGCTGGCCGTCTTTGGTGGCGTCGGCATCAATCCGCAGATCGCCGGCCTGCGCCGTGGCGTCGATATCCTGGTGGCGACACCGGGCCGCCTGCTCGATCACATTCAGCAACGCACGGTCGATCTCTCTGCGGTCGAGATTCTGGTTCTCGACGAAGCTGACCGCATGCTCGACATGGGCTTCATCCGCGATATCCGCAAGATCATTGCCCTGCTGCCGAAACAACGCCAGAACCTGATGTTCTCGGCCACCTTTTCGCCGGACATCCGCGAACTGGCCGCAGGCCTGCTCCACAATCCGGCCTCGGTCGATGTCGCCGCGCGCAATACCGCGGCCGAAACGGTGGCTCAGTGCGTCATCGAAACCAACCGCGACCAGAAGAAGGCATTGCTCTGCCATCTGTTCGAAACCCGCGGCTGGCATCAGGTGCTCGTTTTTGCCCGGACCAAGCATGGTGCCGATGCGCTGTCCAAGACGCTGGAAAAAGCCGGCATCAGTTCAGCCGCCATCCACGGCAACAAATCGCAGGGAGCGCGGACCCGGGCACTGACCGATTTCAAGGATGGCAAGCTGGTGGCTCTGGTGGCGACCGATATTGCGGCGCGCGGCATCGATATCGATGCGCTGCCCTACGTCATTAATTATGAACTGCCCGATGTCGCCGAAGACTACGTCCATCGCATCGGTCGTACCGGCCGTGCCGGCATGGAAGGCAAGGCGATCTCTCTGGTCAGCCACGACGAGCGCGGCAACCTGCGCGACATTGAGCGACTGATCAAGCGCGATCTCGAGCGCCTCGTCATTCCGGGCTTTGAGGCATCGGCCATCGCGCCGCCCAAGCCGGTGCAGCCGCCGCGCGGCGCACGCAAGCCGCAACCCGGCCGGCCACAGGCACAAAAAACAGCACAAAAACCGGCACGGCCGCAGCAACATCACAGCGGCAACCGGCATCGCTGATCGTCAGCCGCCCGGGAACTATTGGCGCAGCTGACTTGTCGGGGGGTGAAAAAACGTCTACTGTGGAAACTTAAGCCGTAACTTCATATTGTTAACGCAGTTTCTTAAGGTGTTTTGGAGGTCGGGATGCCCCCCCCGCAAAAAGTCCGGCTTGGTGACCTGCTGATCCAGCAAGGCCTGCTGACCGAAGAACAACTGAAAATCGCGCTCGACGAGCAGAAACGCACCGGGCGCAAGCTTGGGCGCGTCTTCGTCGAGAGCGGCTACGTCACCGAGGAAGGCATCTCGCAGGCGCTGGCCCGACAGTTGCGGATTCCCTTCATTGACCTCAAGAATTTCACGCCCAAGCCGGATCTGATCAAACTGTTACCGGAAGCGCCGGCCCGGCGTTTTCGGGCAATGGTGCTCGAACAGTTGCCAGACGGCCGTTTGCAGATCGGCCTGGCCGATCCGACCGACTTGCAGGCCTATGACGAAATCACCCGTCTGGTCAAACGCGAGATCGATCTCGCCGTCGTTACCGAAAGCCAGTTGCTGGCCATGGTCGACCGCGTCTATCACCGTGGCGAGCAGATTACCGGCCTGGCCAAGGAGCTGACCGCCGAACTCGGCGACATGCCGATCGAGTTCGGCGACCTGCTCGGCCTCAATCCGGGCGCCGAGGATGCGCCGGTCGTCAAGCTGCTGCAAACAGTGTTCGAGGAAGCCATGCGTCTGCGCGCTTCCGACATCCATTTCGAGCCGCAGGAAAAATCACTGCGCATCCGTTTTCGTATCGACGGCGTGCTGCACATCCAGACTGAAGCAGATGCCAAGGTTTCATCGGCCGTCGCGCTGCGTCTCAAGCTGATGTCAGGGCTCGATATTTCCGAAAAACGCCTGCCGCAGGATGGCCGTTTCAATATCAAGGTGCGCGCCAATCCGGTCGACGTCCGTATCTCGACCTTGCCCACCCAGTACGGCGAATCGGTGGTCATGCGGCTGCTCGCCCAGAACACCGGCCTGCTCGAACTCGACAAGATCGGCATGCCGCCTCGCGTCCTCGAGCGCCTCCGCCATGCGTTGAAACGCCCGAGCGGCATGGTGCTGGTTACCGGCCCGACCGGATCAGGCAAGACGACGACGCTCTACGCCGCGCTCAACGAACTGAACAGCCCGGAAAAGAAGGTCATTACCGTCGAAGACCCGGTCGAATACCGGCTGGGTGGCCTGAATCAGGTGCAGGTGCACGAAAAGATCGATCTCTCCTTCTCGCGCGTGCTGCGTACCGTGCTGCGCCAGGACCCGGACATCGTGCTGATCGGCGAAATGCGCGACCAGGAAACGGCCGAAATCGGCATGCGCGCCGCCATGACCGGCCACCTTGTGCTGTCCACCCTGCACACCAACGACGCCGTATCGACGCCGATCCGCCTGCTCGACATGGGCGTGCCGCGCTACATGGTCGCACTGTCGGTTCATATGGTCATCGCCCAGCGTCTGGTCCGGCTGATCTGCAGCAACTGCCGTGAAGCCTATGCGCCGACGCCGAGCGAGCATGAATGGCTGCGCTACGAGCTGGGGAATGGCATTGATGACCATGCCTATCATCATGGTCGTGGCTGCGCCCATTGCGCCAATACAGGCTATCAGGGGCGGAGCGGGGTCTACGAATTCCTCGAAATGAGCGATACCGTGGTCGAAGCGATCAACCACGAAGACCCGGGTGAGTTCATGCGTGTCGCCCGCCAGCAGATGGGTGGCGAGACGCTGCGCCGCGATGCCGTCCGCCTGGTTCTGTCCGGCCGGACCACGGTGGCTGAGGCCATGCGTGTCAGCAACCAGTTCGAGGAATAAGCCGGCGTGGCCAACTTTGCCTACAAGGGACGGGATGGCGGTGGCAAGCTGATCGAAGGCGTGCTGGAAGGCGCCAGCTCGGGCGGCGTGGCTGACGTACTGCTTGGGCGCGGCATCACACCGGTTTCGATTCAGGAGACCCGCGCCGCGGCAAAGAGCGCCGGTGATGGTGGCTTCGATTTGTTCAAGCCCAAGGTCGAACACGTTGATATCCTGCTTTTCTCGCGGCAGATTCACACGCTGCTCAAGTCTGGCGTGCCGATCATGCGTGCACTGAGCGGTTTGCAGGAGTCGGCAACCAACCCGGCGATGAAGGAAGTGATTCGCGATGTGCGCGAAAGCCTGGAGGCGGGCCGCGAACTATCGGTATCGCTGGCGCGTCATCCCAAGGTGTTCAACCCCTTCTATATTTCCATGGTGCGGGTGGGCGAGGCGACCGGCCTGCTCGACGAAATTTTCCTGCGCCTGTTCGATCACCTTGAGTTCGAGCGTTTCATGCGCGAACAGGTCAAGTCGGCGCTGCGCTACCCGATGTTCGTCGTGATGGCCATGGCAGCAGCCATCATTGTCGTCAATATTTTCGTCATCCCGGCTTTTGCCAAGGTATTCCAGGGCTTCGGTGCCGAATTGCCGCTGATGACGCAAATTTTGCTCGGTTTCTCCAATTTCATGGTCGCCTGGTGGCCGGCCATGCTCGTCGGCACCATTGCGGCCGTGTTCCTTTTCAAGGCCTGGATAGGCACCGCGGCGGGGCGCATGCAGTGGGAGTCATTGCTGTTGCGTTTTCCGATTGCCGGAAAAATCGTCCGCAAGGCGGCGATGGCCCGCTTTGCCCGCAGTTTTGCCCTTGGCATGCGCAGTGGCGTGCCGGTCATGCAGGCACTGACCAATTCATCGCAGACCGTCGATAACAGCTACATCGCGGCCAAGATCGAAGGCATGCGCGATACCGTCGAACGTGGCGAAAGCGTCGTCCGTTCGGCCATTGCCTCGGGGTTTTTCTCACCGGTCGTGCTCCAGATGATTTCGGTTGGCGAGGAATCCGGGGCGCTCGATGACATGCTCGAAGAAGTTGGCCAGATGTACCAGCGCGAAGTCGAATATGAACTGAAAACGCTCGGCCAGCAGATCGAGCCAATTCTTATCGTTTGTTTGGGCGCGCTGGTGCTGGTACTGGCGCTTGGTATCTTCCTGCCGATGTGGGACCTCGGCAAGGTCGCCATCAAGCGTTGATGCATACATGCGGCGCTATTACGAGTTCGCGGTCGTCGTCGTCCTGATCGGCATCCTCGCTTTGGTGCTTTTGAAGGCGTTGGGGCGAATGAGCAATGAAATGGAAGAAGCCAGCGTGCAGTCTGAAGTGTCGGCGATACGAATTGGCTTGATGGAGGTGGTGGCGCACCGGGAAACCTTTGGCGGCAGTTTGCCGAAGAGCGACAACCCGCTCGAGTGGGTGGCTGCTCGGCCGGCAAACTATGTGGGGGAAGTGGAGGTTGTGCCGGACAGCAAGGCAGTCTGGTATTACGACCGCAGGGCAAAGGAGCTTGTTTACCGCTTTCGCGATGGGCATCGGGCCAGATTCAGGCTCAGCCGCGACGGCAATGTGGACAGCCCGAGAGCTGTTGTGGCTGGCGTCGGATTGTTGCGACTTGAAGATCAACGAGAATAAATGTTGAGAAGGAATGTGAATATGTCTAAAGTAATAAAACTTATACCCGTTAAGCCTGACATGAACCATAAACCCGCCCATCGCAGGCAAGGCCAGTTTGGCTTTACGCTGATCGAGCTGATTGTCGTTATTATCATTCTCGGTATCTTGGCGGCTGTCGCTTTGCCGCGCTTTGTCAATCTGCAGCGCGATGCCCGTATTGCCAAGTTGCAGGCGGCTCGGGGCAGCGTCTCGGCTGCTGCGGCGTTGGTCCATGCCACTGCTTTTTCGCGGGCTGGTCTGGCTGATACGGCGCCCTGCGCCGGTGGGGGTACGGCAGATAACGCGACAGGGTTGACTGGTACTGTGTGTACCGAAAGCGGCCTGATCAACATGGTGTACGCCTACCCTGCAGTGACGGCGATCGGTACGCCCGGCATTTTGTCCATGGCCGGCCTGACCGGTGTTTTCAACCCGACCGCTGCGCAACTGCAGGCTGAGGGTTATACCTACGACGTCAATGGAAATGTCGCTACCTTTGGCGTTGTTGGTGCGACGACTGCTTCGAGCTGTTTCTTTACTTATACCCAACCCTTGGCACCGAATAATGCAGCGCCAGTCAGCGGGCTGACCACGACCGGATGTTGATTTTTTAATTTTTTAGGAGTTAGCAATGAAAACGATGCAAAAAGGTTTTACCCTCATCGAACTGATCGTCGTGATCGTCATTCTCGGCATTCTGGCGGCGACTGCGCTGCCGAAATTTGTCGATTTGCGTACTGATGCGGCTGATGCAGCGGTAGAGGGCGTGGCTGGTGCGCTGACGTCGGCTGCATCAATCAATTATGCTACATGCATGGCGCGCGGTACCGCCCACGCAACCTGCGCTCGCCTCAACGCTGCAGGTGCTTGCGCAACGCTATCGACATCTGCTGTTGGTGGCATGGTTGGCAATGCTTTGCCGGCCGGATACTCAGTTACTGCGGATGGCACATGTGCTGCTCAGGCGGCCGGAACCGCAGTGTCTTGCACGATTAGTTCGACCGCCAGTACCCCGGCTCAAACTGCGACCGCGACAGTTATTTGCACTGGCTAATTGAACCATCTGACTGAAGAAACGCGGCTTTCGGTACCGACTACGGGTTTTCCCCGTCGTCTATCCGAGGCACGTGGAAACCCGCCGCAAGGCGGGTTTTTACCGTTTGCAAGCAGTCGCGGTTTTACGCTCATCGAGCTGGTGGCCGTGATGGTGATCATTGGTATTCTTGCGGTCGTTTTGTTGCCCAAGTGGAGCGGTAGTTCGGGTTTCGACGAGCGTGGGTTTCGTGATCGCGTAGTCGCTGGGCTGCGCTATGCGCAGAAGTCGGCCATAGCCAGTCGGCGGACGGTTTGCGCCAGTTTTTCTGCCCCTCCGGCGCGTGTTACCTTTAATATTTCGGCAGCCAACGGAGCTGCGAATTGTGCAGTTGGCAATGCGCTGGCTGGGCCGGATATTATTCCTCTGATTGTGACGGCGACCGGAAATGTTACTTTCGCAGCGCTGCCAGCCGATGTGGTATTTGATGCCGGTGGGCGACCTGGCGGGGCTGCATCGATCAATGTCTCCGGGCTTCCCGCTGCGCTGGCGATCACCGTTGAGGCGGAAACGGGCTATGTCCATTAGCACCTCCCTGCAGCGCGGCATCACGCTGGTCGAGCAGATCGTGTTCATCGTCATCGTCAGTGTTGGCGTGATCGGTCTTGTTTCGGTGATGAATCCGGCCATCCGGGCCAGCGCCGATCCAATGCTGACGAAGCAACTTGTCGCCATGACCGAGTCACTGCTCAACGAGGTCATGCACCAACCGTTCACATGGTGCGATCCGGATGATCCAGCAGCGTCGACGGCGCAGTCTTACGGCGATTGCGTCAGTCCTCAAAATACAAATACCACAGCGTCATTCAGTGGTGTCGAGACTCGTTTTGGCATTTCGCCTGCTTCGCCTTTCGACAACGTGTCCGACTACGGCGTTCATTCGTGGGCCAATATCGACGATCCCTCCGGCAGCAACGCCATGGCAGGCTATACCGCCAGTGTTGCCGTCGCGCGGGCCGGAACTGCTCTGGGCCTGGCCGATGACACGGCGGCCCTTAGCGTGACGGTGACCGTTTCCCGCGGCGCCGAAACCTTTTCTTTGACCGGCTATCGTTTTCGTTATGCGCCGCGCATTTGATTTTCGGCCGTTTTTTCGGGTTGACCGTGGATTCACACTGGTCGAGATGATCATTTCGATTGTCATCACCGGCATCATCGTTTCGATGGTGGCGATGTTCGGGCGCGGGCAGGTTGATGCCTACATCGATGCCGGCAACCGGGCCGAATTGTCGGATGCGGCCGATACCACCTTGCGCCGGGTCGCCCGCGAATTGCAATCGGCACTACCCAACAGCGTGCGGCTTTCCGGCAGCAACTTTCTCGAGTTTGTGCCGATTCACGATGCCGGGCGTTACCGTGTCGAGCTGGATTCCACGGGGGGCGGCGACCTTCTGAATTTCGCCAGCAATACCGACGCGACTTTCGATGTCCTCGGGCCGCCGGTGACCATTCTGGCTGGTGACCAACTGGTCGTTTTCAACCTGGGTCAGCCCGGTTCGGATGTGTATGAAGGCACCAGCCGGCGGGCGGCGACCGCCGGTGTTGGCCTCAACAACATCACTTTTGCCCCGGCTGGCACGCAGTTTCCGCTGACCTCACCGCAAAACCGCTTCCAGATCGTTGGTGGCCCGGTGACCTATGAATGTACCGGGGCGGCGCTGGTCCGGCATTCCGGTTACGGTTTTCTCGCCGCGCAGCCCGTGGCCTTTGGCGCGCTGGGCGGGGTGACTGCGCTCCTGGCCGACAACGTTACCGGCTGTGCCTTCAATTACACACCGGCGATTCTCCAGCGCAACGGCTTGGTTGTCCTGCGCCTGACGCTGACGCGCAACGGCGAGTCGGTCGAACTGCTGCATCAGGTCGATGTGCTGAATACGCCATGATTTCAATTTTGCCCGTTTTTTCCGGTCGACCGTGGAAGTCTGGAACTTCGCTTCCAGGGCACCAGCGCGGTGTCTCGATCATCACCGGGGTCTTCCTGCTGCTGCTGATGTCAGTTCTGGCCGCCGTCATCGCCAATGTTGTTTCAACAGCACATGTAAACCAGGCGGCCGATATCGGCGGCGCGAGGGCCTATCAGGCGGCGCGGGCTGGTGTGGAGTGGGGCATGTTCCAACTTGATCCGAATGCCCAGAGCGCCGGGCTGCCGGCCTGTGTCAATGGCACGCCGGCCATCCCGGGGCATGCCGTGACGGTCACTTGCCAGAGCTGGGATACCACCGAAGGCACTCGGCAGCTTCGTTTCTACCGAATTGTTTCGCTGGCGATCGCTGCCGGCGTCAAGGCGCCGGGTATCGAGCGGCAGGTCGAGGTGACGCTGGAAAAATGCCGGGATCCGGCGAGAGTGATCGCGCCATATGACTGCTGAACGGGGGGAAGAATGATTCGGTTATTGGTGTTTCTTCTGTTGGCGGTGTCTACCGCAGCTGCCTCGGGTGCAACTTGTACCAGTCGTCGCGATGGAAATTGGAGCTCGAGCAATACCTGGAATTGCGGGTCGGGGAGTAGCAATGGTCCACCGGCAGTGGGTGATGCCGTAGTAGTACGCGGCAGCGATAGCGTTACGCTCAACACCAACAGCAATTCGCTGAGCAGCCTTACTGTGAATTCGGGTGGATCAATTTCCGGCGATAGCAACAGCCGAACGATCTACCTGGCCGGTAACTTGAGCAATAGCGGCACCATCAGCATCCAGGGCGGGAGCAGTAGTCGAATCGTTTTGCAGGGCGCATCGACTTGGAGTGGCAATGGAACGGTACTTCTCGATTATCTCGATATCAATTGGAACGCGCTAACGCTTGATTCCGCATCAGCCGCTGTCATCCATCTGACCGATAGCGATCCGTTCCAGAATGTCGGCGGTTTCAACAATAGCGGGTCGCCGAACCGTGTTGCTACCGTATACCTGGATGGCGGTGGCCAGTCCTATAACGACTACAACATCCAGATGCCCAATCTGGTCGTAAGCGGTGGAACCAAGACGGTTTCGTCGAGCAGCTTCGTCGTTCTCGGCAATCTGACGATCAACAGCGGTGCAACGCTGGGTACGGATGCGGTGAGCACGGTCACACTGGGCGGCGACTTGACGATCAACGGCACACTATCGTCATTCAGTGGTGGCTCGACGACATGGACCTTCAATGGCAGCGCAACGCAGCATATTTCGGCAGCGGCCGCCTTCCGCAACGTAACCCTCAACAACAGCAATGGCCTGGTAATCGACGGTGACCTGACCGTTGGCGACAGTAGTTGGGGAACCTTGACCCTGAGCGCGGGCAAACTGACCACGGGCAGCAACGCAGTAATTATTCCGAAGAACTGTAGCGGCAGCATGATCAGTCGGGTTGCCGGGACGTGGATCAACGGCAACCAGCGGCTGACCATGCCGTCGTATAACGCCACCTGTATCTTCGATGTCGGCGACAGCAGCAACTATGCGCCGATCACCTTTGCCTATCCCTGGCACAGTAGCCCGCTCGGCGGCACCGTCACAGGTGGGACGACTGGCGGCGATCATCCAGATACGACGGCTGGGACGTCAGGCGTAGATAGCGCGAAGAGTGTCAACCGTTATTGGGTTTTGGCCGCCGGTGGCAGTTCCACCTTCTATACCTACGACGCCACATTTCAATATTGCAATGCCTCCGGCAGTGCTAACTGCGGGGTGAATGACGTCGATGCCGCGGCGACGCCGGGCAACTTTGTCGTTGGCGAAAAGGCATCAGGAACCTGGTCGGTTCTGACGCCGACGGCGCCATCGGCAAGCAGTCGAATGGTGAGCGGGGCGACGACGTTTGGGACCTTCGCAATTGGTCAAGCCGGTGCGACCGTGCCGAACAGTTGCCCGCAGCCGACCAATACCCCGGCTGGCCTGACTCTGACCTGCCAGTGCGATAGTTTCGGGCGCAGTGCACTCAACCCGTCACCGATGTTCACCAGCAGTAACTGGATCGTATCAACTAGCGACAGCACTGGGATCGTGCCTTATATCAATAGTTCGACCGGCATTCTGCGGCTGACTGAAAGGACGGGCAACAATGCCAAGGCAGCGACGGCCCCCGGTTTTTTCCCGGCGGCTGGCAACTACATTTCGGTTGAGTTCAAGCACTACGCCTATAACGGAAGCGGAGCCGACGGGATCGCGATGGCCCTTTCCGACTACACGGTTCCGGCTGTTCCTGGCGCATTTGGTGGCTCCCTGGGTTACGCCCAGAAGACCTCCGGCGGCATAGCGAGCGGCTTTGCCGGTGGTTGGATCGGCGTTGCGGTCGACGAGTACGGCAATTTTTCCAATCCGAACGAAGGGCGGGTCGGCGGAATCGGCTTTATCCGGGACGGTGTTGCCGTGCGTGGTTCTGGCTCGGGAACTACCGGTTATCCCTACCTCGGTGGGACCAGCGGCAGCTTGACGCCCGGCGTCGACAACGCCGGTTCAAGTTCCCCGGCTTACGGGCATTACTACCAAATCATCGTCGATGCCAGAAATTCGGCTTTGGGCCAAACCTGGGTCGCAGTCAATCGGGATACCTCAGGGTCGGGGGCTAGCTATTCATCGGTTGTCCCAACGTTCAATGCGTATGCTGCGGCAAGTGCTGCCGGCTATACCCAAGCACCCGTGCCGGCCAACTGGCAACTCTCCTTTACCGGGTCTACCGGTGGCTCGACCAATATCCACGAATTGGGGGAGGTACGGATATGCGCTCAATATTACGTTCCGCCTGATGGTGGGACGGCAGGGGGATTCAGTGCGATCGATGAGGCCTATTCCAGTTCGGTGCAGAATTTTCTGACTGGCCACATATACACGAAATTGGCTGGCACGCCTTTCAAGTTGAAGCTGGCAGCGCTATCCAACAGCCAAATCCAGACGACATATGCGGCGAGCGGTACGAAGACGGTGACTGTCAAGTTGGTCGACAACAGCGATGGCCTGTGCGGAGATGACTCGAGCCGGGCAAGCGCCTGCGCGACCAATGCCTGCAATGGCAAGTCGGCGATCAGCGGCGGCAGCCAGTCACTGACTTTCAGTTCGAGCGACAAGGGGGTCAAGACCTCCGGCAACTTCACCATCAATTCGGCCCATTCCCGTCTGGTAGCGGTAATCAGCGACGGGACGACGACGGCCTGTTCAATTGATGGCTTCGCGGTGCGTCCGACCCTGTTGTCGGGCGTCGCCTCGTCGGCATCGAACGCAACGCTGGCCGGTAGCCCGAAACTCAAGGCAAATACCGACAGCTTTACCTTGTCGGTCAGCGCCAATGCCAGCGGTTATACCGGTCAGCCCAAAATCAATACGACCGGGATGGCTGCCAATACAGCAGCTTGGGTACTCGGCGCGATCTCGCCAAGCACTTTTCCGAACGCCGTATCGGGAGGATCGAGTTCGACGGCGAGCGGAAGCTTTCTTTATTCCGAAGTCGGAAATTTCCGTTTTCTTGGCTACGATCCGGCAACCGACACCACCTCGCAACGCGGCATTTACGATGATGATTGGGTAAGTATCGATAGCGCAGCCACCAAGAACGATTGCGTGGCCGGAAGTTACAGCAACTCCAAGGATGCAAGCGGCAAGTACGGCTGTTCTTTCGGACTTAATGAGACCGGCGCATCGGCTCCTAATTCTGCGTGGTTCGGGCGCTTCGTGCCCGATCGCTTTGTCTATTTGGGCGGCAGCATTTTGCAGTTTTGCAGTGCGCCCACCCCGTTTACTTACATGGGCCAGCCCGCCATCGGCATCGCCTATCGTTTGCAGGCGACCAACGGTAGCGGCGCGGTGACCAGTAATTATTCGCAGTCACTCGGCTACCCGGTGGTAAATCCTGCGCTGGTCGCGGAGGATCAGGCTGTTACGCACCAAGGCTGCGATCTGGCTAGCCGAATCAGTGGTTTGGCCAGTGGGCAATGGTCGAATGGTCTTTTTGTGTTGAATGACGCTGATGCCAACAATGTTCCTGATTCCGCCTCGGCCACATTCTCCATGCCTGCGGCGACTCCCGTTGTGCTGACTGCTGCGACCTGTGCTGCGACACGAAGCAATGCTGGCGGACCATTCTGGCTGCTCGATATCGGCGTAGCCATGAACGATACCGATGCTGGGGCTGTGCTCGCTGCAGCCGATATGGATGCGGCTAGCGCAGGGCTGTGCAGTGGGACTGGGTGTTCTGCCAGAAAGCTGGGTACGACAGGCGTGCTTGATGGTCGTTTGCAGCTGTCCAATGCCTACGGCAGCGAATTGCTGCCGCTCAGTGTGCCGATCAAACTGCAATATTGGACATCCGCCGGCTGGACGATGAATTCAGCTGACAGCTGCACATTTCTGACTGTGCCGACCAACGGCAACAGCGGATTGACCAACACCGTGGCGACGAAAACCACAGCATTGCTCAACGCGCCAGTGCAGTCCGGCGATACGAAGTTTCGCTTGACCGCGCCCGGAGCTGGAAATGCCGGACTGGTCGATATTTCGGGCGCCATTTTGCGCGGCGCGAATAGCTGGCTGACCTTGTCGGCGCCCTCCGCTCGCGCCTGTTTTGGTGTCTGCGGTCCACGTTCTCCGGTGATCTATTTTCGCGAACGGTATTGATTGAAAAAACCATTGAAAAATAACGCGTTACTGGATATCCTTCTGAAAAAACTTAAGGTGTCGGGACAATGTGGCCGAATATTGGGGTGAAGTTCGAGGCGGGGTGGATGTCGGTTGTCCGGCATGGCGATCGCATTGACCTTGCTCATGTCATTTGCCCGGTTGGTAAACGCCCTGAGATCAAGCTTTGCGACTCGTTTCGCATCGAGAAGAGCGAAACCGACGCCTTGTCCCGTCTTGGCCAGAGTCGTGGCCTGAAGCGTTACCGTTGCGCTGTCCTGCTTGGCGAGAACGATTACCGGCTGGTGCAAATTGACGCCCCCGCCGTGCCGGCCGAAGAGCGGGTGCAGGCCTTGCGCTGGCGCCTCAAGGATGTAGTCGATTTCCCGGTTGATGACGCGGCAATTGCCGTCGCCGACATTCCTACCGAAGGCGGGCGCCAGGCTAGCGTCTTTGCTGTCGTCGCACCGGCCTCGGTGGTCGGTGAACGGATGGCGCTGTTTCACGAAAAAAAGATTCCGCTCGAAGCCATCGATATTCCCGAAATGGCGGTACGTAATGTTGCCGTGCTTTTCGAGGAGCCCAATCGTGGCTTGGCTTTCCTTGCCTTGACCCAGGGCGACAGCTTGCTGACCATCACCTGCGGCGGTGAACTTTTCCTGTCGCGGCGTATTGAAATCGATTCGAATGCCTTGGCCACGGCAGATGAAGAGCGGCGCCGACAAATTCTTGAGCGTCTGGCGCTGGAACTTCAACGCACGCTGGATAATTTTGATCGACAGTACGGTTTCATCTCCGTTTCGCGCCTCTTGGTAGCTTCCGAGTTCGACTGCGCGGGAACGGTTGCCGGGCTTGTCGAGAATCTCTATTTGCCGGTGCAGGCTGCGGATCTTGCTACGGTGGCCGATTTTGCGGGATTGCCTGAATTGCGTTCGGCCGAGCGTCAGGCGCAAAGTCTGCTCGCTATTGGCGCAGCGCTCAGGAGCAAGGCATGAGCCAGCAGATCAACCTGATTCTGCCGGCCTTGCGGCCGCGTTTTGACTGGCTGGCCTTGCCGGTGGTGGCCGGGGCGGCCCTGGTTGGCCTTGTGTTGGTCTGTATTCTGGCGGCCTTGGGTGTGAATCAGGCGATGAATCTCAGGTCTCATGAAGCCGAAATAAAGAACCAGTTGCTGGCTGCGCAGCAGCAGGTTCAGTCGCTTGGTCAGTCTCTTGCCGCTCGCCAGGGAGACACGTCGCTGGATCGCCAGATAACGGCGGCGCGCTTGGCCGTTACCCAGCGCCAGGAAGTGCTTGCCGTTATCGCTCAAGGTGATGTGGCGCAGGGAAGCGCGTATTCCGGCCTGCTGCAGGGATTTTCCCGACAGACCCTTGAAGGTGTCTGGTTGCTCGGTTTCGGTTTTGCCGACAAGGAAATCGAGATTCGCGGCCGATTGCTCGATCCGGCCTTGCTGCCGACCTATATCAATCGGCTCAATGACGAGCCGGCCTTTGCCGGCCGTCGATTTGCCGCGCTCGACATGAAGGGCGTCGATCCGGCCGACGAAAAGCCCGAGGCTGCTGCCTCCGCCGTAAAGCCCAAGGTGCCGGCGCGTTATACCGAATTCACTCTGCGCACTGAACTGGTCGCCGGGCAGGAGAGGGCGCGATGAAAGCACTGTGCCAGCAATGGAATCGCTTGTGCCGCCGATATGCGGCATTGTCGCAGCGCGAACGTTTGTTTGTCGCACTGGCTCTGGTGCTTGGCCCGCTGCTGATCGGCAATGCGTTGTTTGTCGACCCGCAATGGAGCCGCAGCAAGGCAATGCAGAATACCATCGCCACTGAGAGCGCTTCGCTGGCGGCCATGCAGACGCAGGCGGCCAGCCTGCAACAGGAATTGAAAGTTGATCCGGATGCCGGCAGAAAAGCCGAACTGGCGGCCCTGATTGCCCAGCGCAGCCAGCTGGATGAACAACTACGCCAACAAGGCTCGACGCTGGTTCGGCCAGAAGACATGAATGGCCTGCTCGAACGTCTGCTGGTCCGGCACTCCGGCTTGCGTCTGGTCAGCCTGAAAACGCTGGCGCCGCAAAGCGTACTGCGGGAAAAAGAGGGCGCCAAGGAAACCGATGGCAAACCGGTCGAGCGCTCCTTTGACCTTTATCGGCATGGTGTGGAAATTCGCCTCGAAGGCAGCTACGGCGAGCTTCAGGCTTATCTGGCCCAGCTCGAAAAATTGCCGCAGCGCCTGCTCTGGGGACAGTTGAGCTATCGCGTGATTGATTACCCGCGGTCCGAAATGACCCTGACCGTTTATACCCTGAGTCCGGACAAGACATGGTTGACCCTATGAGGCTGATTGCACTCGTCCTGCTTGTTGTAACGACCTCGGCTCAGGCCCAGTCGGCCGATCCGACCCGTCCGCCAGCGGCCTGGCTGGCGCCGGTCGATGATGCCCGATCTGCTGGCGAGAGTTCCGGCGGTTTGCGCTTGCAGTCGGTGCTGATGCGCCAAGGTGGCCGACCGGTTGCCGTGATCGGCGGCAAGACCGTTACCTTGGGTGATCGGGTCGGCGGGGCGACGCTGGTCCGCCTCAACGAGCGCGAAGCGGTATTGCAGGGGGCAGATGGGGTGACGCATCTTTATCTGACTCCCGACGTTGAAAAACAGATGATTGAAACGCCCAAGCTCCGCAAGACGGGGAAATCCGGGCCAGTGAAGGGTCTGCCATGAGCAAGATTTTGATGATCGGATTGTCGGCGCTCGTGCTGAGTGCATGCAGCAACCAGCATGCGCGTCGGGGTGATGCATTCGAACGTGTCGACAAGGAGCTGGGGGCTGCCGCGGCGAGCAAGGCGACCCGGTCACAGGGTGATGTCGTCGGCCAGGCCATGGTGCCGCCGTTGCAGCTTGATCAGCCGGTGGCGGCCAAGCCGGAGCCGCGCTTCAATCTGGCCGTGAACAATGCACCGGTCGCCCAGGTCCTGAACGCACTGGTCTCCGGCACTCAGTACAGCATGCTGTTCCCGCCGGACTTGTCGGGCACGGTCAGCCTAAATCTTAAGAACACGACGGTGCGCGAGGCGCTCGAGACGCTGCGTGAAGTCTATGGCTATGACTACCGGGTCCAGGGCACCCGGATCTATGTTCAGCCCAACACCATTCAGACGCGTATTTTCAAGATCAATTATCTGGCCAATCGCCGTCAGGGCATGAGCGACATGCGGGTAACCGGCAGTTCGCCGACTACCTCCACACCGTCGACGACCAGCGGCGCCTCGAGCGGGGCGGGCAGCATTCCGGCCGGAACCACGGGTGGACAGCCGCAGCGGAGCAACGACAGTGCGCGCGTGCAGACCACCTCGGACTATGATTTCTGGAAGGATCTCGGCTCGGCACTCAATTCCATCGTCGGTAACCAGGAAGGGCGCAACGTCATCGTCAATGCCGGGTCGGGCGTCGTACTCGTCAAGGCTTCGCCAGTCGAATTGCGTTCGGTCGACGAGTACCTGAAAGCAACGCAACTGGTGGTTGAACGCCAGGTCATGCTTGAGGCGAAGATCATCGAAGTCTCGCTCAATGATTCGTATCAGACCGGTATCAACTGGAGCAAGTTTGGCGGTCTGCTTGGTGGTCAGGTTGCCTTCGGTTCTTTGGCGCCGGGGGCGTTGCTGAGTGGTTCGGCGACCCTGGGCGGCGCGGCCACGGGGGTTACAGCAGGGACAGTCGTTAGTGCAGTGCCCGGGGCCAACGGTTCTATTGGTACGACTACCGCCGGCCGCGGCTTCTTCGGCCTGGCTTTCCAGTCGCAGAATTTTGCTGCGCTGCTCTCCTTCCTCGAAGGGCAGGGTGACGTGCAGGTGCTGTCCAGCCCACGCATCGCGACGACCAACAACCAGAAGGCCGTACTCAAGGTCGGTACCGACGACTTTTTTGTGACCGGTATCAGCACCAACACGACGACCAGCGCCGCCGGCAATGTCGTGACGCCGAACATCACATTGCAACCGTTCTTCTCCGGGATTGCGCTCGATGTGACGCCACAGATTGACGAGGAGGGCAACATCATCCTGCACGTTCATCCATCGGTCAGCGTTGTTGAGGAAAAGGTGAAGAATGTCAATCTTGGTAGCCTTGGCACCTTCACGCTACCGCTGGCCTCGAGCAGTCTCAACGAAACCGACAGCATCGTCCGCGTCCAGGATGGCAGCATCGTCGCCATCGGCGGCCTGATGAGCCAGGAACAGAACACCAGCCGCTACGGCCTGCCGGGCATCAGCGGCGTGCCGGGCCTGGGCGCCTTGTTCGGCCAGAAGAGCGTGTCGAACAAGAAGCGCGAACTGGTCATCCTGATGCGGTCGACGGTCATTCGTGACGAAAATTCGTGGCGCAATGCTTCGGCCGAAACACAGGAGCGGCTGCAGGGGTTGGACCCGCGCCAGCAGCGCAAACTCGAATGGCAATAATCGGTAGCGGAGGAAGGCAGCGTTGTATCTCGACCATTTCGGCCTGAGCGAACTGCCCTTCGGTATCACGCCGGACACCAGTTACACCGTCATTACGCGCAGCCACCAGGAGGCGCTCAATACGCTGCTCGTCGCGCTCAGCAGGCTCAATAGCGGCGAAGGCTTCATCAAGATCACCGGCGAAGTCGGCACCGGCAAGACCTTGCTCTGCCGCCGCCTGCTGCAGGCGTTGCCCGAGGGCAGCGTTTCAGCCTACCTGCCCAATCCCTATCTGGCACCGCGCACCCTGCAACTGGCTTTGGCCGAGGAGTTGGGGCTGGAAGTGAGCGCTGACAGCGACGACTATCACCTGTTGCAGAGCGTCAATCGGGCGCTGCTTGAACACGCGGCAGCGGATCGTCAGGTTGTTGTCTGCATCGACGAGGCGCAGGCGATGCCGCTCGAAACGCTCGAGTCCTTGCGCCTGCTGTCGAATCTGGAAACCGAGAAACGCAAGTTGTTGCAGATTGTCCTTTTCGGCCAGCCCGAGCTTGATCGCAAGCTGGCCGAACCGTCGGTTCGCCAACTGCTCCAACGCATCGCCTTTCATTACCGGATCGGCGGGCTGGCTCGCGAAGAGGTGGCCAATTATCTGGCGCATCGTCTGCGCGTTGCCGGTTACCGTGGCGAGGATGTTTTCGGGCCACGCGCCGTGCGCTGCCTGCACAAGGCCAGCCGGGGCACGCCGCGCTTGCTGAATATTCTCGCCCACAAGTCGTTGCTCGCCGTTTTCGGCGAGGGAAAACATGCCGTGCGCGCTGGCCATGTGCGCCGCGCGGCGGCCGATACCGAAGGCGCGGCCTCGGTCGGATGGTGGTGATATGAGCCTGATCAACGACATGCTGCGCAACATCGAGGCCAAGCGCCCCGATGATCCGGCCCGGCAAAACCTGCAGCGTGAAATCCGTTCCCTGCCGGCTGCTCCCTCAGGTGCCGGGCGCTGGCTGAAGCTCTTGCTGCTGATCGGTGTGCCGGTGCTCGGCGCTGCCGTGCTGCACGCCAACGGGCAGTTGCTGCCCTTGCTTGGTCTCGACACGGTGCAGTACGTGGCACCGGTCCCGGCCGTCGTGCCTCCGCCGCCTCCTGCGCTGGCGCCAACTGCAGTGGCCAGCCCGGCGGTTGACGCGGCGCCCGTTGCGGAAAGTGATCTGCGTCTGGCATCGAATCTGGCCATACTCCCCTTGCCGGCTGAGCCGGTGCTGGCCGTGCCAGACCCCATTGTCCCGCTGGCGCCGACCCCGTTGGCCAAAGCCGAGGCGGTGACTGCTCCGGCGCCGGTTTCCTCGCCTGTTGCCGCCTCGCCGGCGGCACCTGTCGGACCGGTCAAGATCGAGAAAAGTCCTGTTCTAGCGACGCCGCGCGACCGCGCCGATGCCGAATATCGCAAGGCGGAAAATGCCTTGGCGGCAGGGCGCAGCGCCGAGGCTGTCGATGGTCTGAAAGCCGCGCTCAAGCAGGACCCCGGCTATGTCCAGGTGCGCCAGATGTTGCTGCGCCAGTTGCTCGAAATGCGCAAGATCGAGGAGGCGATGACGGTCCTGCAGGATGGTCTCGAACTCCAGCCGGCGCAGATCGGTTGGGCAATGTCACTGGCCCGCCTGCAACTTGAGCAGCACGATGTTGCGGCGGCTGATCGGACGCTGGCCAAATCGCAGGTTTATGCCGAAGCAAGCGCTGACTATGCCGCTTTTCAGGGCCACGTCAAATCCCGCCTTGGCGTCAATCGCCAGGCTGTAACGCATTACCAGCGGGCCACCCGTTTGGCGCCCAACGAAGGTCGTTGGTGGCTAGGTCTGGGTCTGGCTCTGGAAGCCGACGGGCGTATCACCGAGGCCAAGGAGGCCATGCGCCGCAGCATCGCCACGGCGACGCTGTCCGTCGAGTTGTCGGCTGTCGCCGAGCAGCATCTGCGCTGAGGATCGACGGAGTGACGGGTTTCGGCCTGATTCAGCGATTTCGAATTTTGTGCTTTTTCCCGGTTGACCGTGGGATGCCCTCACTGGCGGCCAATGCTACCAATTTCGGTGGTCTTGGAATCCTCAGCGGCGTGCTGCTTCAGGTCAGTTTCGTCAAGATATTGGTCAAGACCAGTGTCGGCAAGATGAACAAGCGACTGATGCGAGCCGATCCATCCGTTTTGTGCAACTAACTCTCTGGCGAGTGCGGTCCGGCCGCGCTCGTGATATACATTCCCTGTTCATTTATCCAGAAAACCAAGAACCATGACCCTGCACGAAAGCCCCGTCGTTTACGGTACCGAAGACATCCTGCGCAGCTTGTGCAATTCGGTGACCAAGGTGTTGACCATCGCCACCCAGAGCCAGATTCACTATTCCGGCATGGTCCAGCGCATCACCAAGACCTGCCTGAAGCCGGATATCGGTTGCTTCGTGCTGTTCGATGGCGGCTTTTCCGGGCTGGTGGTCACCAACTTTTCGGCAGCTGCAGCCATGGAGCTGTACGAGAGCTACATGCTGAGCATGGGCATGGACCGGGAAGGGCTGGCCAGTTCGCATACCTCGGACGAGGTAGGGAATGTCATGGGCGAGCTGATGAACCAGATCGTCGGCGACTTCACCGGCAAGGTGGCGCGCGAACTGCAGACGCACATCACGCAGAACCAGCCGAAAATGCTGGCCCTGACCAAGCAGGTCATGCTCAGCGTCGATACCAATCTCGACAAGCCCGAAGCGCGCCGCGTGACCTTCTTCACCGGGCGCAACAACATCTTTTACCTGGAACTGGCGATCGACCGCACCGAATTCATTAAGCTCAACGATTTCGAGAGCGAGGAGTGTGATCCGGACGCGCTGATCGAGCAGGCCGGCGCCGCAAAGCCAGCCGCGACGCCGCCGGTGGCCAGCGATGCCGCCGACCAGGACGCTTTTCTCAAATCGCTCGGGATGTAGTGCCAGGCGTCCGGTTGAGCGCCATTCCTACGGTGAACCGGAAATTTTGCCCAAATTTGAAATCAGGCGTTTCACCTGCCGGTCGTGCCAGCCGGAGAGCACGGCCAATGCCGTGCTCGACCCGATCAGCGCCATGAACATGTCGGACTGGGTGTCCCAGACATCGCCCTGGGTACCGAGGAATTCGTCGGCGCCCTGGCCCATGGCCAGCGCTGCGGCCCACTCGATCAGCTCGTAGCTGGCGCTGATGGCGAGCGCGACGCAGATGCACAGGAAAGCCGTCATCCTTCGCCCGACCACGTAGCCGCCACGCACGAATATCTCGCGGGCGACCATGGCCGGCACGAAGCCCTGCATGAAATGGCCGATCTTGTCGTAGGGATTGCGCACCGTGCCGAGCACGTCCTGCATCCAGAAGCCGAGCGGCACGCGGGCGTAGGTGTAGGCGCCGCCACCGATCAGCACCAGCGCGTGGATGGCGATCAACACCGTGAGCAGCGTCGTCAGCGGGTAGCTTTGGCGGGTGGCGATCATCAGCGGCAGGGCGATCAGGACCGGCGCCACTTCCATGACCCAGGTTGCCCGGTCGAAGGGGGCGATGCCGGAAACGATGAGCGCTGCGATGACGATGGCGGCCAGCGTGGCGTTAAGGGTGTCGCGTGTCATGTCAGCCCTCGTTGCGGATCAGGTCAAGGAGTTCGGCGCCATAGTGCTCGATCTTGGCGCTGCCCATGCCGGTGATGCCGGCCAGCATGCCGTGGCTGGTTGGGCGCACTTCGGCCAGTTCGCGCAGGGTCTTGTCGTGCAGGATGACGTAAGCCGGCACCGCCTGTTCCTTGGCCGTATCGCTACGCCAACTGCGCAGGAGCTGGAACAGCACCTCGTCGGCCGCCGACAATTCGCTATGGACGACGGCGCTGCTGCGAGAAGACGACGAGGACTTGCGTTTGGCCGGCCGGCGCAGTTGCACGTTGCGCTGGCCCTTGAGCACTTCGCGCGCGGCGTCGGTCAGTTGCAGGGCCCCGTGTTCGGCCATGTCGACATGCACCAGCCCGGCCGCTGCCAGCTGGCGGAAGACGCTCTTCCAGCCGTGGTCGTCGAGGTCGGCGCCGACACCGAAGGTCGGCAGCTGGTCATGGTTCCACTGTTTGATCTTGTCGGTCGCCTTGCCGCGCAGGATGTCGGTCAGGTGCGTGACACCAAACCGCATGCCGGTGCGGAAAATGGCTGACAAGGCCTTCTGCGCCGCCTGCGTGCCATCCCACAGTTCCGGCGGCTCGATACAGACATCGCAGTTACCGCAGGGGTCACGCTCTTCGGCGAAATAGTTGAGCAGAACCTGCCGCCGACAACGTGGTGCTTCGCAATAGGAAAGCAGGGCGGTCAGGCGTTGCGCTTCGAGGATTTTCTGGCCTTCGCCGGCGCCCGATTCGGCGATGCGCGCGTGCTGCAAGGCGACGTCCTGCATGCCGTAGGCCATCCAGGCTTCGGCCGGTTCGCCGTCACGGCCGGCACGGCCGGTTTCCTGATAGTAGGCTTCGATGCTCTTGGGCAAATCGAGATGGGCAACGAAGCGCACATCCGGCTTGTCGATGCCCATGCCGAAGGCGATGGTGGCGCACATGACCAGGCCTTCCTCGCGCAGGAAGCGGCGCTGGTTGGCGGCGCGTGTCGGAGCGGGCAGGCCGGCGTGGTAGGGCAGCGCCGGGTAGCCTTGGGCCGACAGCCATTCGGCCGTCTCCTCAACCTTCTTGCGCGACAGGCAATAGACGATGCCGGCCTGGCCCTTGCGCCCGGCCAGGAAACCGAGCAACTGCTTCTTGGCGTTGTCCTTCTCGACGACGGTGTAGCGGATATTCGGGCGGTCGAAGCTGGACAGGAAAACACGCGCTGCGGTCAGGCCGAGGCGGACCAGCATTTCGTTCTGCGTTGCCTTGTCGGCGGTGGCCGTCAGGGCGATGCGCGGGACGTTCGGATAGCGTTCGTGCAGCGTCGACAGCTGCAGGTATTCCGGCCGGAAATCGTGGCCCCATTGCGACACGCAGTGTGCTTCGTCGATGGCGAACAGGGCCAGCTTGCCGGCTTCGTAGAGGGCGTCGATCATCGACAGCGTGCGGTCGACGAGCAGGCGTTCGGGGGCGATGTAGACGAGGTCGATCTGGCCCGCGAACATCTGTTGCTCGATGGACTGCGCTTCGCGCCAGTCCAGCGTCGAATTGAGGCAGGCGGCCTTGACGCCAAGCTGGGTCAGGGCATCGACCTGGTCCTGCATGAGCGCGATGAGCGGCGAGACGACGATGGCGCAGCCCGGGCGGAGCAGGGCGGGAATCTGGTAGCACAGGCTCTTGCCGCCGCCCGTGGGCATCAGCACCAGCGCATCGCCCCCACTGCCTACGTGGTCGATGATTTCAGCCTGGGCGCCACGGAAGGCTGGATAGCCGAAGACGTCGCGCAGGATGGCGAGGGCGGAAGTCATTCCCACGGTGAACCGGAAATTTTGCTCAAAATCGAAATGCTCAAAGTATGGCTTCGCGGCTCAGGCGCTCGCCGTCCCAGAGCAGCGCTTCGCCCCGGTCTTCGTGCCAGTCGGCCAGTACCCAGCGTTCGACGTGGATGCCATCGACGATGTGGTCGTGCTTTTCCGGCCGGTGCGTGTGGCCGTGGATGAAGGTGCAATAGCCGTGGTCACGCAGGAAGTCGTCGGTCGCCGGGCCGTTGAGGTCGGCGTAAACGGCGTTCTCGAGGCGCTTGCGCCGGGCGCTGCGAAAGCGGATGTAACGGCCGAGCAGGCTGCGCAGGAAACGCGGCTTGGCGCGCATCTTTCGCTGCCATTCCGGGTCGCGCACCTTGGCCCGGTAGGCCATGTAGGCATGGTCGTCGAGGCACAGGGCGTCGCCGTGCGACAGGACGAAGGACCATTCCGGCAGGACCAGCAAATAAGGGTCGGGCAGCAGGGTCATGCCGGCGGCCGCGGTGAATTGCTCGCCGATGGCGAAATCGCGGTTGCCGTGCATGAAGCAGATTTTCAGCCCGGCATCGCTGGCGGCGCGCAGGGCGGCCGTGATCTGTGCGGCGTAGGGGTCGTCGATATCGTCGCCGACCCAGACTTCGAACAGGTCGCCGAGGATGTACAGCGCTTCGGCCTGGCGGGCGCGGCCGGCCAGAAAGCTCAGGAACAAACGAGTCGCCCCGGGTGACCGGGGCGACAGGTGCAGATCAGAGATGAAGAAGATCAAACGATCTCGGCCTTCTCGATGATCACGTCTTCAGCCGGGACGTCCTGATGGAAACCCTTGTTGCCGGTCTTGACGGCGCGGATCTTGTCGACCACATCGAGACCTTCGACGACTTCGCCGAAGACGCAGTAGCCCCAGCCCTGGCCGGACGGCGACTTGAAGTCGAGGAAATCATTGTCGACGGTGTTGATGAAGAACTGGGCGGTGGCCGAATGCGGATCGTTGGTGCGAGCCATGGCGACGGTGCCGCGCTTGTTCTTGAGGCCATTGGCAGCCTCGTTCTCGATCGGTGCCTGGCAGGCCTTCTGGCCCATGCCCGGTTCCATGCCGCCGCCCTGGATCATGAAATTCTTGATGACGCGGTGGAAGATGGTGCCGTTGTAGTGGCCGGCTTCAACGTAGGCGATGAAGTTGGCAACGGTCTTCGGGGCCTTCTCGGCGTTCAGTTCGAGGGTGATGTCGCCGTGGTTGGTGGTGAGCTTGATTTTGGACATTGGGGATCCTTATTTGTCGGAGATGATTTTGACGTTCTGGATGACAACCGGGGTCGTCGGAACGTTTTCGTAATAGCCAGCGTTGCCGGTCGGCACCTTGGCAATCTTGTCGATGACGTCCATGCCCTGGGTGACCTTGCCGAAGACGGCATAGCCCCAGCCGCGCGGGTCGCCGGTGGTCTTGTGATTGAGGAAATCGTTGTTCTTGAGATTGACGAAGAACTGGACGCGCGCCGAATGCGGGTCGCCGGTGCGGGCCATGGCCACCGTGCCGCGCTCATTGGCCAGACCATTGGTCGCTTCGTTCTTCAAAGCCGGGGTCAGCACCTTCTTCTCTTCCATGGCCATGCTGAAACCGCCGCCCTGGATCATGAAACCATCGATGACGCGGTGGAAAATAGTTGCCTCGTAGAAGCCGTGCTTGGCGTTGTAGAGGAACATTTCGACCGTTTTCGGGGCTTTGTCGGGGAACAGTTCAAGCGTGAATTTACCCAGATTGGTCGTTATTTCGACGGCCGGGGCGGCCCAAACGGCGAGAGAGACAAACAGGCCGGCGGCGAGGGCAGAAACTTTTTTCAACATCATGCACTTCCTTCGTAAATGATTTTCCACTGGTCGCCTTCACGCAGCCAGTATTGGCGCTTCTTCATCTGGTTGTTGAGGTTGTTGCTGCGGTAATCCTGGTCGAAAGTCACGACGACGACTTCTTCCTTGCCCGGATTGCGGAATACGGAGAGATTGTCGATCTTGAGCTTGATCCATTCCTTGCCGGCATTGACCTGCTTTTTCTGGGCGGAAAACTCGGCGAAATCCTGCTCGCCGGCTTTGAAACGCTTTGAATAATGCGTCAGGTAGCGCTCGGTATCGCGGCTTTCCCAGTCAGCGCGCCAGCTGTCTATCGAGTTGTTCAACTCGCTGCGCTCTTTTGCCCAGTCGTCGAGCGACAGCCACTCGACCGAGTTGCTGATGATCACCGGCGTCAGGCCGACCTGCAGGTTCTTGGCGACGACGTCGAGATCCTGGTTGGTCAGTACGACACAACCGTCGGAAGCGCGTGGCGGCCGGGCGAAGGTGTCGGACGGTGTACCGTGCAGCCAGATGCCGCTACCGCCGCGGCCCTGGCGCTTGTCCCATTCGTTGGGGTAATTGAGCGGGAAAGCCCCGTTGCCGTAGAGGTCGGCCAGCTTCTGGCGGGGCAGGTTGGCTGTGACGTGATAAACGCCGACCGGGGTTTTCTTGTCGCCTTCAACGAGCTTTTCGGCGCCCAGCTTGCCCTGGGTGACGTAGTAGTCGGCGACGAAGCGCGGCTGACCACCGTTCTCGAGATCGTTTTCGTAGAGGTAGAGGCGCGAGCGCTTGGTGTCGACGACGATGGCGAAACGCTGGTCCGGCTGCATCTGCAACAGGTAGCGCGGCACGAAGTCGGCCGGCGGTTTTTCGCGATAGGCGGCGAGGCGGGCGATGGCTTCGGCGCGCAGGTCGGCAACCTTGTCGGCCGGGGCGTCGTTCAGGGCGCCAAATGTGTTGATCGGTTGCTTGCGGGCCAGCAACAGGTCGCCCTTGATCAGGTGGGCCAGCCGGTAGTTCGGGTGCTGACGCAGCAGGTTTTCGGTTAGCTGGAGCGCGTTGCTCAGGCGATTGCCCTCGATTTCGGCAAAAATGCGCGTCAATGCTTCTTCCGGACCGGAGTCGGAAACGATCAGGGGCAGGGACGAGCTCTGGCTGGATGCGTCCGGCGTTGTGCGCGCCAAGGCAATCGCCGAGAGTTCATTGATGGTGACAGGGGTGGTCGCCGGCTTGTCTTTAAGCCGGGCTGCTGCACCGGCGGCCAGGGCGACCGCCAGTCCGGACAGAACTAATTTACGGCCTAATTTCACCGTGCGTTTTCTTCCTTGATCAACCACTTGCTACCGGCCCGGACGAAGACCAGCGTCTTGGTCGTCGAGCTGCTCAGACCGGTTGCCTTGTAGTGCTGGCGGAACTTGGCGGTGGCCTTGTCGCCATTGATCGTGACTTGCGGCGTATCGAAGGAAACCGAGATCTTGCCGCCCTTGCCGGCGATGCGCTGTTCGCGTTCCTGTTCCCAGGCCTTGCGGCTCATGCCCTTTGGCGTGTTGAACTCATGCGCATAGGCGCCGAGGTAGGCGCGCATGTCCTTGCGTGACCAGGCATCGGCCCAGGCGTTCATGGCCTTGACGACATCTTCGCTGCCGGCGACGGCCTTGGCGGGGGCCGGGGTCGGCGCAGCAGCTGGTGCCGGCGTTGCTACGGCTGCGGCCGGAGCGGGCGCTGCGGCGATCGCTGTCGGCTTGCTGGCTGGTGAGGCTGAGGCAGCACCCGGCGTCGACGTGACGATGGTTGCGGTAGGTGCCACTGCTGCAACGGCAGGCTTGGCGACAGCGGCGGCAACCGGTGCAGCAGGAACAACCGGAGCGGCGGCAACGGGAGCCGGTTGTGGCTTGACGTTGCCCTTGCCGGAGGTGGTGATCAGGTCGCGGATCAGGGCCAGCTTGTTCTGCGTTGTCGAATTGGAGTTATCCAGTTGCAGGGCTTTGTCATAGGCCTGGCTGGCCAGCTTGGCGTAAACGTCGCCGAGGTTTTCGTAGGCGATGGCGTAGGACGGGTGAGTCCTTATGGCCATTTCGAGCGCCGTGCGGGCCTTGTCGTACTGCTTTTGCTGGGCGTAGAGCACGGCCAGGTTGTTATAGGGTTCCGGCAGTTCCGGGTAATCCTCGGAAAGCTTGGTGAAGACGCTGATGGCGTCGGCCGGCTTGTTCATCTCGGTATAGATCAGGCCTTTCAGGAACCGACCCTGGGCATCTTTCGGGCGGCTGCTCAGGTAGGCATCGACTTTCTCGAGGGCCTGCGGGTACTGGCCCTGCTTGATCAGGCGCTGGACTTCCGGCAGGTTGTCGGCGAAAGCGGGTACGGCGAAGCTGATGGCCAAGCCAATCGCCATTGCACGCAACGTCTTGAGCTTCTGAAAACGGGGCTGGAGCAGGGAAATAGAGGTCATCGCTATGCTATACTTTTCGAGGTTATACAATCTTCCGATTCTACCAAAAATGCCGGTGATTCCATAGGGATTAGCAAGCCGGCCAAGCCCGGTTCCCTCCCCGCATGCTCAAGATATACAACTCACTCAAGCGCGAAAAACAGGTTTTTACCCCGATCGAAGCGAACAAGGTTCGCATGTATGTCTGTGGCATGACGGTCTATGATTATTGCCACCTTGGTCATGCCCGGGTCATGGTTGTCTTCGACATGGTTTATCGCTGGCTCAAGGCAAGCGGTTACGACGTGACCTATGTCCGCAACATTACCGACATCGACGACAAGATCATCAAGCGGGCCATCGAGAATGGCGAGACGATCCAGCAACTGACCAACCGTTTCATCGCCTTCATGCACGAAGATGCCGATGCGCTGGGTGTTCAGCGTCCTGACTTCGAGCCGCGGGCGACCGAGTACGTGCCGGAAATGCTTGATTTGATCGGCAAGCTCGAGGCGACCGGCCTCGCTTACCAGGCAACGGATGGCGACGTGAATTACGCGGTGCGCAAGTTCCCGGGCTACGGCAAGCTGTCCGGCAAGTCGCTTGACGATCTGCGGGCCGGCGAGCGTGTTGAGGTCGATTCGGCCAAGCAGGATCCGCTCGATTTCGTGCTCTGGAAGCATGCCAAACCCGGTGAGCCGGCTTGGGAGTCGCCGTGGGGCGAAGGTCGTCCGGGTTGGCACATCGAGTGTTCGGCCATGAGTTCGAAACTGCTCGGCAACCATTTCGACATCCACGGCGGTGGGCAGGATTTGCAGTTCCCGCATCATGAAAACGAGATCGCCCAGTCCGAAGGTGCGCACCAGTGTTCCTTCGTCAATTACTGGATGCACAACGGCTTCGTTCGCGTCGACAACGAAAAAATGTCGAAGTCGCTTGGCAATTTCTTCACGATTCGTACCGTGCTTGAGCAGTTCGATGCCGAAGTCGTCCGCTTCTTCATCCTGCGCGCTCACTACCGCAGTCCGCTGAATTATTCCGATGCTCATCTCGACGATGCCAAGCGCAGTCTGGACAGCCTGTATTTCACCTTGCGCGACGTGCCGGCGGTGGCGGTCGACATCGACTGGAACAACGATTTTGCAGCCCGTTTTGCCGCTGCGCTCAACGAGGATTTCGATTCGCATGGCGCCATTTCAGTGCTCTTCGAATTGGCTGCTGAGGCCAATCGCCAGAAGAGTGGCGAATTGTCCGGCTTGCTCAAGGCGCTGGGCGCCGTAATCGGCCTGCTCGAGCGCGAGCCGATGGCTTATCTGCAGGGCGGTGGGGCGGCTGGCGGCCTCGATGAGGCTGCTATCGAGCAGATGATCGCCGATCGGGCGGCGGCCAAGAAGGCCAGGAATTTCGCCGAGTCGGATCGTATTCGCGATGAATTGAAGGCGGCGGGTATTGCGCTGGATGATAGTCCGCAGGGAACGACCTGGCGCCGGGCCTGACTTGTTCGAACGGTACCCTAAATGAAAACGGCCCGATTCAGGGCCGTTTTCATTTGGGGTACCGCAAGGTCTTACTTCAGGATCTTGCCACCTTGCCCAATGACCGTCAGTTCGACAAAGCGCGAGCCCAGACGGGTGTTCGGGCCGTAGTTGATGCGGTAGCCGCCGAGGTCGGCTCCGCTCATGCTTTCCAGCGAGGCCACCAGCTTTTCTCGGCTGAGATCCTTGCCGGCGCGCTTGAGGCCTTCGATCATGGTCCTCGCCATCAGGTAGCCTTCCATGCCGTAATAGGAGTAGGCACCCTTGTTGGACAGCTTGTGATAGTCGCGGACGACCGGTACGACGTCGTTCCACGGATAGGGAACAACCTGCGAAACACCGATGCCGCGGGAGTCGGGGCCGAGTTCCTGGACGAGCAGTTCGGCGCCAACCGGCGACAAGGTCATCAGCATCGGGTGCTGGCCAAGTTTTTTCATGGCCTTGACGAAGGCGGCGGTCGGCTTGTACAGGGTGACCATGACCACCGCTTGCGGCGTCGTCTTGGCGATCGCTTCGACGGCCTTGGTAACGTCTACCGAGTTGCGCTCGACGGTGCCGACGGAAGACGGAGCCAGGTTATGTTTTTTGAGGGCAGAGGTGACGCCATCCAGACCGGATTTGCCGAAACCATCGTTCTGGTAGAAGACGGCGATATTCTTGAGGCCGAGCGAGACCATCTGGTTGACGATGACCTCGGCTTCGTCGGCGTAGCTGGCGCGGACGTTGAACATGTAGCGCGCATTGGGATTGGTGGCGAGCGACTCACGCAGGGTGGCGGCGCCGGAAATGGTGCCGACCAGCGGCACCTTGGCCGGACCGAAGACGGTGTTCATGGTTTCGGTCGTCGGGCTCGAGCCGTAGTAGGCGAGCAGCGCGAAGACATTTTTTTCCTTGATCAGCGTCTTGGTGTTGGCGACCGCGCGTTCGGTTTCGTAACCGTCGTCGAGGGCGATCAATTCGAGTTTGCGACCATTGATGCCGCCGGCCTTGTTGACCTGCTCGAAATAGGCACTGATCGTTTGCCGCATGTCCAGCCCATAGGCGCCATTCGGTCCGGACAAGGGAGCTGACATGCCGAGCGTGATCGTCGTGTCGGTGACGCCGGGGTCGGCCCAGCACATCGTGGAAAAGGCAATTGCACCAACAGCGGCCAGTCGTTTGAGGACTCGCATTGTTTTATCTCCCCCTTGATTGATCAATCGATTCTAACAGTCGGGGATATTACCGGGAACAGGGTTGGCTGGACTTTCGGCAATTTGTTCGATGCCACGGTCAACCGGGAAAAAAGGCCAAAAATGAAACAGCCCCGGGGTCCCGAAAATTCGGGAACACCGGGGCTGTGGTGCACTGTCTGGCGTTATTCGGCGAAGAAATCCTTGACCTTGTAGCTTCGACCGGCACTTCGTGCCTTAACCTGCAAGGCAGGTCAGCCTGCGCTGCAAAGTTAAGGCGTTACTCAGCAAAAAAGTCCTTAACTTTATCCATCCACGACTTGGAGCGTGGATTGTGTTTGCCGCTGTTGTCGCGACTGGACTCTTCCAGTTCGCGCAGCAGCTCCTTCTGGCGCTCGGTCAGGTTGACCGGCGTTTCGACGACGACGTGGCACATCAGGTCACCATGGGTGTGGCTGCGCACCCCCTTGATGCCCTTGCCGCGCAGGCGGAAGACCCGTCCGGACTGGGTTTCGGCCGGAATCTTGATGGCTGCGGCGCCGTCCAGCGTCGGGATTTCGATCTCGCCGCCGAGCGCGGCGGCGGTGAAGGAAATCGGCATCTCGCAATGCAGGTCGTTGTGGTCGCGGGTGAACACGGCGTGCTGCTTGAGGTGAATCTGCACGTACAGATCACCCGGCGGGCCGCCATTGACGCCATGCTCGCCTTCGCCCGAAAGCCTGATGCGATCGCCTTCATCGACCCCGGCTGGAATCTTGACGGCCAGCGTCTTGTGTTGCTTGACGCGGCCGGCGCCGTCGCAATGCTTGCATGGTTCGGCAATGAAGCGGCCGGTGCCGTGGCACTTGTGACAGGTCTGCTGGATCGAGAAGAAGCCTTGTTGCAGGCGCACCTGGCCGGATCCGCCGCAGGTCGGGCAGGTCTTCGGCTGAGTGCCGGGCTTGGCGCCGGAGCCGTTGCAGGGCTCGCAGACTTCCATGGTCGGAATGCGAATCTTGGTTTCCGTGCCGTGGGCAGCCTGTTCGAGCGTGATTTCGAGGTTGTAGCGCAGGTCGGCGCCGCGATAGATGTTCGAGCGACCACCACCGCCACCGCCGCCGCGACCGCCGAAGATTTCGTCGAAGATGCCGCCGAAGGCATCGGCAAAGCCGGCGCCACCGCCACCGCCCATGCCGGCCTGCTGGTCAAGCCCGGCATGGCCATACTGGTCGTAGGCCGAGCGTTTCTGGCTATCCGACAGGATTTCGTAGGCTTCCTTGGCTTCCTTGAACTTCTCCTCGGCCGCCGGATTGTCCGGATTGCGGTCGGGGTGATGCTTCATGGCCAGTTTGCGGTAGGCCTTCTTTATTTCTTCATCGGAGGCGTCGCGATTGACGCCAAGAATTTCGTAAAAATCGCGTTTTGACATTTCTTCTACCCGTCAAGTGACAAAGGCGCCGAGCGCCGCCGGAGATTTCCGGAAGGCTCGGCGCCGGGCTGTGGGGCCAGGAATTACTTCTTGTCCTTGTTCACTTCGGTGAATTCGGCATCGACGACATCGCCTTCAACGGTCTTTTCACCGGCTTCTGCCTGCTGACCAGCCGCACCGGCGGCAGCGCCTTCGGCCTGTTGCTGGGCGTACATTTTTTCACCCAGTTTCTGGGCCGCTGCCGACAGGGCTTCGGTCTTGGCGGTGATGGTTTCCTTGTCGCCGTCGCGCAGCACATCCTCGACATCCTTGATGGCGGCTTCGATGCTGGCTTTTTCGGCCGCGTCGAGCTTGTCGCCGTACTCGGTCATCGACTTCTTGACCATGTGCACCATGCCGTCGGCCTGGTTGCGGGCATCGGCCAATTCGTGCGCCTTCTTGTCGTCCTCGGCGTGCAGCTCGGCATCCTTGACCATGGCCTGGATTTCCGCTTCGCTCAAGCCCGAGTTGGCCTTGATGGTGATCTTGTTTTCCTTGCCGGTGGCCTTGTCCTTGGCCGTGACGTGCATGATGCCGTTGGCGTCGATGTCGAAAATGACTTCGATCTGCGGCGTGCCACGCGGAGCCGGCGGGATGCCTTCGAGGTTGAACTGGCCGAGGCTCTTGTTACCGGAAGCCACTTCGCGCTCACCCTGCAGCACGTGGATGGTCACGGCGGACTGGCTGTCGTCGGCGGTCGAGAAGACTTGCGAAGCCTTGGTCGGGATCGTCGTGTTCTTCTGGATCAGCTTGGTCATGATGCCGCCCAGGGTTTCGATACCGAGCGACAGCGGGGTGACGTCGAGGAGCAGCACGTCCTTGACTTCGCCCTGCAGCACGCCGCCCTGGATGGCTGCGCCGACAGCAACGGCTTCGTCAGGATTGACGTCCTTGCGCGGTTCCTTGCCGAAAATTTCCTTAACTTTTTCCTGAACCTTGGGCATGCGCGACTGGCCGCCGACCAGGATGATGTCGTCGATGTCGGAGATCTTGCAGCCGGCATCCTTGAGGGCCATGACGCAAGGCGCAACGGTACGCTCGACCAGTTCATCGACCAGCGATTCGAACTTGGCACGGGTAACCTTCAGTGCCAGGTGCTTCGGACCGGAAGCGTCAGCGGTGATATAGGGCAGGTTGATTTCGGTCTGCTGGCTGGAGGACAGCTCGATCTTGGCCTTTTCAGCGGCTTCTTTCAGGCGCTGCAGGGCCAGCACGTCAGCCTTGAGGTTGACGCCGGATTCTTTCTTGAATTCGTCGATGATGTAGTCGATCAGGCGCTGGTCGAAGTCTTCGCCGCCAAGGAAGGTGTCGCCGTTGGTGGCCAGAACTTCAAACTGGGTTTCGCCGTCGACATTGGCGATTTCGATGATCGAGATGTCGAAGGTGCCGCCACCGAGGTCATAAACGGCGATCTTGCGGTCGTTCTTGCTGGTCTTGTCCATGCCGAAGGCGAGAGCAGCAGCGGTCGGCTCGTTGATGATGCGCTTGACTTCCAGACCGGCGATGCGGCCGGCGTCCTTGGTCGCCTGGCGCTGGCTGTCGTTGAAGTAGGCCGGGACGGTGATGACGGCTTCGGTGACTTCTTCGCCGAGGTAATCTTCGGCGGTCTTCTTCATCTTGCGCAGCACTTCAGCTGAAACCTGCGGCGGGGCGATTTTCTTGTCGCGCGCTTCAACCCAGGCGTCGCCGTTGTCGGCCTTGACGATCTTGAAGGGCATCAGGGCGATGTCCTTCTGCACTTCCTTCTCTTCGAAGCGGCGGCCGATCAGGCGCTTGACGGCGTACAGCGTGTTCTTCGGGTTGGTCACGGCCTGGCGCTTGGCCGGGGCACCGCACAGAATCTCGCCATCTTCGGTGTAGCCGATGATGGACGGCGTGGTGCGCGCGCCTTCTGCGTTTTCGATAACCTTCGGCTGGCCGCCTTCCATGATGGCGACGCAGCTGTTGGTGGTGCCGAGGTCAATACCGATGATCTTGCCCATGATTCGTTCCTTAAAGATAAATGACTGATGTTCGTGAGTTGGGGACTTTGCCGGCGATTTCAAGCCGCTTTAGTGGCCTTCCACGGTCAACCGGAAAAATCGCCCAAAAATGAAATGTGTTATTTGCCCTTGGCGACCATGACCAGGGCCGGACGCAGCACGCGGTCGGCGATGGTGTAGCCCTTTTGCAGCACGGTGACGACGGTGTTCGGCTCCTGCTCCGAATCGACCATGCCGATGGCCTGATGCTTGTGCGGATCGAACTTCTCCCCAGTCGGGCTGACTTCGTTGAGAGCGTTCTTTTCGAAGGCGGCAACCAGTTGCTTCAGCGTCAGTTCGACGCCGGCCTTGAAGCTCTCCACGGTCTGTTCCGGCACGGCCAGCGCGGCTTCCAGGCTGTCCTTGACGGCCAGCAGTTCGCCGGCAAAACGCTCGACGGCGAACTTGTGTGCCTTGGAAATGTCTTCCTGTGCACGGCGGCGAATATTCTCACCCTCGGCCTTGGCGCGCAGCCAGGCATCGTGGTGTTCGGCGGCCAGCAATTCGAGAGCGCGGAACTGCTCCTCGATGCTCGGCAGTGTGTCGGTGTGTTCTTCGACGGTTGGCTCGGCTGCAGGCGCTTCAATGGCAGGTTCGCTGCCCAGCATTGGTTCCTGACTGTTTTCAGTGTTCGACATGCATGGATCTCCCAAAAATCTGCAAGCTATCTGGGGGCGCTTTTCCGACTTTCAAGAGCAGTTCGGCAAAAAATATGGCTGATTCTGACCATCAATTTTCCGGCAAATATGCCGTTAAAAAACCAGTTGAGTTTGCCGGAGCGAGGGACATGGAATTAGCTGGATTGGGTGCTGCCTACACCTTGCTGCGGGCAGCCTCGGAGGCCCGCAGCAAGGCGAGCGAAGAGCGTCAGGCCAAGCGTCTGGGCGAGATGCAGGATGCCATCAAGCGCCTGCAGGCGATGCCCACGCCAAAGCAGATGGCCAAGCAGGATGCGACGAATCGCGTCGCCATGCTGAAAAAACGGCTGGAAGCACTGAAATCCATGCTTCTGCATGCCTCGCCCGAACAGGCCAGGGCCTTGGCCCGTGAATTGAAAAACATCGCCAAAGAACTGTCGTCGGTGGCGAAAAGCCTCGGGAGTGGGGCTCAAGGCGCGGTTTCGGCGCCGGCCGGCGCCGAAGTGGCGAGTGGTGCGATGGATGACTCCGGTAGCGCGTCGGCCGAAGCGCAGACTGTGGACAGCCCCACGACTGAATCAGTCGCCATCGAGGCCGCCAGTGGCGCGAGTGACACGGCTCAAGGCGATGGTGCGCAAACCAAAGCGGCGGCGGATGCTGCCATTTCATCGACCGCCATCCCGACGGATGGCCGGCAAACCACGCAGAGTGAAGGCGACGGGGATCTGCGGGCCATGCTGCAGGATGCGAAAAAGCTCCTCAAGGAAGCGATCGCGATGCTCAAAGCCAAAATGGCTCTGGCAGCCAATCAGGCCCGGGCGAGCAAGGAGGAAAAGCAGGCGAGGCTCGACCTCCTGTCGGCTGAGAAAAGTCTGGCTGAAATCGACAAATCCTTATCTCAAGGTGGAGGCGAGTTGTATTCGGCGCAGGGCGACCTCGGGCTGGGCGGTGGGGGTGACGGGTTTGCCATCAGTGGCTTGAATGTCAATGTCGCGGCCTGAAAAGCGAAAGCCACATACGGCTGCCGATGGCGTCGTGGCCGAGCTGTCGGCAAGATGGCTGGCGCCAGGCCCGGCGACAAAACTGCTGCCGCACCTTGGCCTGCGTGCTACGATAAATTATTGATTGTTTCTGGCGAATCCTGAATGGAAAAGATCGGCAAATACCGGGTGATTAAAGAGCTGGGCAAGGGCGCGACGGCCACTGTCTACCTCTGTGACGACCCGGATGCCAACCGTCGGGTCGCCGTCAAGGTGATCCAGTTCGGTAAAGACAGTTCTGCCATGTCGCGGCGCATGCGCAAGCTGTTCCAGAACGAGGGCATGGTCTCCAAGCGACTCAACCACCCGAACATCGTGCAGGTGTATGAAGCCGTGGTTGAGCCGGACTTCGCCTATCTGGCCATGGAATATGTCGAGGGCTTCACGCTTGAGGACAACTGCCGGATCGACAAGCTGTTGCCCATGCATCGGGCGATCAGCATCATCTTCAAGTGCTGCATGGCGCTTGATGCTGCCTATCGGCAGGGCATCATCCATCGCGACATCAAGCCGGCCAACATCATGATCGCCGCCAACGACGAGCCGAAGATCGCCGACTTCGGCCTGGCGCTGAACATGAACAAAGACATGGACCGCGACTCGACCTTCATCATGGGCGTCGGCTCGCCGGCCTACATGTCGCCGGAACAGATCAAGGGCTATCCACTCAACCAGAAGACCGACCTCTATTCGCTCGGCGTCCTGATGTTCCAGCTACTGACTGGCCGCTTGCCGTTCCGTGCCAACAACCAGGCCACCCTGGTCTATCGCATCATCAACACCGACGCGCCGGCCGTCACAGCGCTCAACCCGAACCTGCCGGAAGGCCTCAACGCCATCATGCGCCGGGCCCTGGAGAAGGATCTCTACAGCCGCTACCGGAATGGCGCAGAGATGGCCAAGGATCTCTCGGCGGTGCGCTACCAGATCCTCGAAGAGGATGAAACAGCGCAGGATACGAGGCATTTCGAGACTCTGCGCGGGCTCGACTTCTTCGTCGAATTCGAAAACATCGAAATCTGGGAAGTGCTGCGCGTCTCGGTCTGGCGCGAAGTCCTGCCCAACGTGGCAATCATTCGTGAAGGCGAGCGCAACAAGTTCTTTGGGGTCATCATCAGCGGCTCCGTTGAAATCTCGATCGAAGGCAAGGCCTTGTGCCGCCTCGGACGCAGCGAGCCGATCGGCGAGGTGTCCTATCTGCATCCGTCCAGTGACCAGCGCTGTTCGACCGTCGTAACGCTGGAGCCGACCCTGTTCCTGGAGGTCAATGCGGCGGCGCTCGCCCTGTCCTCTGAAGAGTTGCTCGAACGCATGCGCAGTGCGCTGCTGGCCAGAATGATCAATCGCCTGCGCGAGGTTAACCGCATCGCTGCAGCGCAAGGCCAGCCGGCCGTCCAGAGCCTGACCGGCTCTATGCCCGGCGGCTCGTCGCGGCCGGGGGGCGGCCTCGATCTCGAACTGGCGCCAATGTAAAAACAGCCTCCGCAGAGGCTGTTTGGCTGGCAGGATTTAAACCCTCAAACCTTGAATCGACCAACCAGCGTAGCCAGGCCTTCGGCCAGCCGCTTGAGGTCGTGTGCCGCACCGGCTGTCTGTTCGACCGTGCCCGAGTTTTCGCGGGCCATGCCGGCAATGGCTTCGATGCTGCTTTCGACATCACCGGAGAAGCGGCGTTGCTGGTCGGTGGCTGCGGCAATCGCATCAAGGCCGTGACCGACTTCGGTGACCGAACCATTCGTTGCTTCCAGCACGTTGGACACCGAGTGAACGGCCGCCTGACTGCTTTCCAGATGCGCCATGCCGGCCTCGATACTGCGCCGGACGGCCACAGACTGGGCGCTGAGCTGGGCGGTGATGGCATCGATTTCGGTCGCCGAGCGCGACGACTTTTCGGCCAGCTTGCGAACCTCATCGGCCACGACCGCGAAACCACGTCCCTGTTCGCCGGCGCGGGCGGCCTCGATTGCCGCGTTGAGGGCCAGTAGATTGGTCTGCTCGGCGATGTCTTTCACTTCGCGGGTCATCGTCGTGATCGCTTCGGTGTTCTTGACGAAGTTGTTAACTGAGTCGGCCATTTCCGTTACGGCGCGCTCGACGACATTCATTTCGCCGAGCAGCACGCTCAGGTTGCGGCTACCCTCGGTGGCGCGGGCCAGACTTTCCTGTGACTGATGCTGGACGTGTTCGGCGCTCTGGGCAATCGAGGAAATGCTCGAAACCAGTTGTTCGACGGCCGAGGCGGCTTCGTTCGATTTCTCGTTTTGCTGATGCGAACTTTGCGTGACGCGGTCGGCGCTGTCGGAGAGTGCAGCGACGCGGGCCGAAACCTGGCTGGCCGAGTCGCGGACCTGACGGACCAGCTGGTTGAAGTTCTCCATCATTTCGTTGAAAACCTGCGCCGCCTGGCCGACTTCGTCGTTGCCCTTGATTGGCAGACGGCGCGTGAGGTCGCCTTCGCCCCGGGCAATGTCGGCAAGACCACTGCGCATGGCCTCGAGCGGCTTGCTGACGAAGTGGTTGGTGATCAGGTAGATGAGGACGAGCAGAGCGCCCAGCGCAGCCAGTGCAACGCCGGCAATCTTGATACGGAAAGCCGATACCTGCGCCTCGACCGAGTCGAGCGACACCTTCATGCTGACGACGCCGAGGACGGTTCCTTCGGGAACCTGGTGGCAGAGGATGCAGTCCTTGCCGAGATAGTTCTTCGATGCCTTGGTCGGGTTGATGACATGCAGGAAAGAGTTGCCGTTGGCGGACTCAACCGACATGTACGGGTTGCCGGTAGCCATCACTTCTTTTTCGAGTGCATCGAGCGGACGCTTGCTCTTGGTGTCGGGGCCGTAAAGTTTGACCACGGCGTCGCTACGGGCGACCACCAGATCCTTGATGACGGAGAGCTGTTCGATCTGGTCGAGGAAGACTTCACGCTGGCCTACGGTGCCGGTCAGCATCATGCCGGTCAGTCCGGCCATGGTCATTTCGTGGATGCTCTTGGAAAAGTCCTGGGCCTGCAGGATCGCCGTCTCTCGATTGACCTGGGTGGTCCACACTATTGCTCCTGCCCAGATGATGGCCAGTACTACCCAGATGGCCGCCGTCAGGCGGATCCAAATCTTCAAATCGGCGAAGCGCGGCATGATGTCCCTCGAGTTACTGCCACCGTTTTCAGCTAGGCGGTCAGGTCTATTTGCTGGATTGTGCCAGCCGTACCCGCTTCATGCAAAAAAATTCCAGAAGTGCGAATTTGCCCGAGCAATTCATTGGCATTTGTCTTGATGTCAAATGGCGTAGCGGTGCGGTTTAGTGCGATCGCGCCGACCCCGGCGTCGGCCAACGACTGAAGCGTCTCTTTGTCAGTTTTGTCAGGTGTCCACAGCGCCAGCTGTTTAAACGCCGCGTCGTTTTCATCGATCCAGCCGTTCTGATCGCCATCGAGCGTCGCCAATTCCTCAAACCCGTCGCCGCTGGTCGGGCCGAACAGTTCGCTGCCATTGTTGATCTTGCCGTCGCCGTTGCGATCAAAGGCCAGGAAGCCGCTGCCCGGGGTCAGGAAGTTGATATTTTCCGCACTGCCGTCCGCATTGAGGTCGAAGGCGAAGCGCTGGTCGGTCAATTGTGCCGCCATGCCGGCGAAGTTAAGGACGAGCGGGTCGGTCTTGCGTGCAGCATCGCCGAGGCGGAGGCTGATATCGTTTTCTTCATGATACTGGCGCGACATCGACAACTGCAGGTCGAACTTGATCTCGCGGCCATCGGCGGTCTTTACCGTGCCGCTGGCGGCAAAATTCGTCTGCTCGACCTCACTGTAGGATTCATGGCGGTCGTACTCGATGCCGAAGCCGGCTGGCGTCGGGCGGGCCTGTGTTCCGGTGGCCGGTGGCGCTTCGATGACTGGGGTTTCTGAATTCGGCTGGAGTTCGCTGGCATCGAAAATGCGGATCCGGTGTCCGGTCAGCAGCTCGAGCATGGAGCGAATGAAACGCAGCCGCGGATCGGCACCGAGCTCGCTATCCTCGGTTGCTTCACTGGCGCTGGCTTGGCTGGCCGCCTTGCCGGCATCAGACAGGCTGACGTTGTCGTTGCGCGCCGCTCGGGGGCGCGAATCTTCCCCGGCAAATTGCGGGCGCTGCGACCCGACCCACATTTTCAGCGATTCGCGGACTTCATGGCGCTGGACGCTGACGTGCGACGAGGCCATTTGCAGGCTGCTGCTGGCAATTTTCATGGGGGCCTCCGTCGAATGCATTGGGATGCATCATTAACGGCGGCCGTGGGGAGAAGTTAAGGTCGGTAAAGATGCGGTTGTATCCAGCGTTTCAGCGAGCCGAGGTCGAGCGCGCCGCTCTGGCGGGCGATCTCGCGGCCATTTTTAAAGATGGCCAGGGTTGGAATGCTGCGGATACTGAAACGGGCGGCCAGTTGCTGTTCTGCTTCGGTATCGACCTTGACCAGACGGGCGTAGGGTTCGAGGTCGATGGCGGCCTGATGGAAATTGGGGGCCATCTGCCGGCACGGGCCGCACCACGGCGCCCAGAAATCGACGACGACCGGCAGGTCGTTGCGCGAGATGTGGCGGTCGAAGTTGGCGGCGGTCAGTTCGGCGGGTTCGCCAGTGAACAGCGGCTGTTTGCACTGGCCGCAGTTGGGCGAATCTTTCAATTTTTGGCCAAAAATCCGGTTGACCGTGGAACAGTGCGGACAGACGACGTGCAGGCTTTCTTCAGGCATCGGGCGCTCCAAATATCACGTTTTTCTGATATGGGTGCCCGGTGCCGGATTTCAAGAGCGGGCGCCGAATTTGATGGCCTGCCGGGCGCTGGTTTCGAGCGCCTGCGGGTCGATGGCAGCTTTGGTTGGCCAGCCGGCTAGATGGTTTTCGACGATGTCGGCCAGTGCCTTGATCCAGGCGTCGTCTTCGTTGAGCGCCGGGATGTAGTGGTATTCCTTGCCGCCGGCTTTGAGAAAGTCGGCGCGGCCTTCCTGGGCAATTTCTTCGAGCGTTTCGAGGCAGTCGGCGACGAAGCCAGGGCAGATGATGTCGACCCGGCGGATGCCCTGCTTGCCCCATTGTTCAAGCGTCGGCGCGGTGTAGGGCTGCAGCCATTCGGCTTTGCCGAAACGTGACTGGAAGCAGATCTGGAATTGCTCGGGCTTGAGGTTCAGGCGTTCGGCCAACAGGCGCCCGGTCTTGTGACATTCGCAGAAATACGGGTCGCCGAGCATCAGGCTGCGCTTGGGCAGGCCGTGGAAACTGATGAGCAGCTTGTCGTTGTCGCCCAGCGCGCCGTTCGTCTGCCAATGCTGGCGCACCGTCTTTTCGAGCGCGGCGAGATAGCCGTCGTGGTCGTGGAAATTCCGCGTGAAGCGGATTTCAGGCTGGTTGCGGGTTTTCGTCAGCCACTGGCAGGCGTCGTCGACGACGGTCGCCGTCGTGCTCGCCGCGTATTGCGGATACATCGGCACGACGAGAATGCGGCTGGCGCCTTCGGCCTTGAGGTGGCTCAGTACGTCGGGCAGCGCCGGCGAGCCGTAGCGCATGGCCCAAGTGACGGTGACGTGATGGCCGCGCTGGCCGATCAAGCCCTTGAGCAGCTTGGCCTGACGCTCGGTATGGACGCGCAGCGGCGAGCCTTCCGGCATCCAGACCGTGGCGTACTTGGCGGCCGATTTCTTTGGCCGGGTGTTGAGGATGATGCCGTTGAGGATCAGCCACCAGAGGGGCTTGGGAATTTCGACGACGCGCGGGTCGGACAAAAACTGCTTGAGGTAGCGCTTGAGGGCCGGCGCGGTCGGCGCATCCGGCGTGCCGAGATTGACGAGAACGACCGCGGTGCTGGCCGCGTTGCCGTGACGGTGCGGCGGCTCGGGAAGAAAACGGGGCATTAGTTGTCCGACTTGAAGGAGAGGGCGCTGGAAAGCAGGCGGGCGGTGATGTCGACGATGGGGATGACGCGTTCGTAGGCCATGCGGGTCGGGCCAATGACGCCGACCGAACCGACAATGCGGCCATCGACGCTGTAGGGGGCGGCGATGACGCTGCATTCGTCGAGCGGCGCAATGCCCGATTCGCCGCCGATGAAAATCTGCACGCCCTCGGCACGGTTGGAAATGTCGAGCAGGCGGACCAGGCTGGAGCGCTGTTCGAAGAGGTCGAACAGTTCGCGCAGGCGCTTCATGTTCGACGACAGTTCTTCAACATCCAGCAGGTTGCGTTCGCCGGAAATGACGTAGGGAGCGGAATTTTCGGCCATCGCAGCATCGCCGGCGTCGAGCGCCAGGGCCATGAGCGGCTTGATGTCTTCGCGCAATTGCTGGATTTCACTGGCCAGACGCTGGCGGATCTGCTCGAAATCGAGGCCGGCGAAATTCTGCGTCAGGTAATTGCCGGCACTGACCAGTTCGGACGGCGAGTAGGCCTTGTCGCTGCTGACGATGCGGTTTTGCACGTCGCCGTCGGTGGTCACAATGATGAGCAGGATGCGCTTTTCCGACAGGCTGAGGAATTCGATCTGGCGGATGCGACTGGCCTGACGGCGCGGCGCGATGACGACGCCGGCGAAGTTAGACAGGCTGGAGAGCAGTTGCGAGGCGCTGGCGATGATCTGGCTCGACGGCAGGCCGTGCAGCGATTCCTTCATCTCGCCCATCTGTCGGGCTTCGAGCGGCTGCACGGTGAGCAGGCTGTCGACAAACAGCCGGTAACCGCGCGCCGTCGGAATGCGCCCGGCCGAGGTGTGCGGGCTGGCGACGAAGCCGGCCTCTTCAAGATCGGCCATGACGTTGCGGATCGTCGCCGGCGACAGATCGAGGCCGGAAAACTTGGACAGCGCACGCGAGCCGACCGGTTGCCCGTCGGCAATGTAGTGTTCGACCAGTGTGCCAGGCGACGCGATTCGAATTCCTGGCGCAGTTCGCGCCGGAGCATGGCCGACTGGTAACGGCGCTTTTCCTCATCGGTAGCCGGTTCCAGCGGCGGCACGCTGGTCGCCTTGCCGCTTTCATCAACCGCCACCATGGTGAAAAAGCAACTGTTGGCATGGCGCACACTCTGTTCGCGGATGTTTTCGGTGAGCACCTTGACGCCAATTTCCATCGAGGTCCGGCCGGTGTAATTGACGGCGGCCAGAAAGGTGACCAGTTCGCCGACATGGATGGGTTGGCGGAACATCACCTGGTCGACCGACAGGGTGACGACATATTCGCCGGCATAGCGGCTGGCGCAGGCGTAGGCGACCTGATCGAGGAGCTTGAGAATGGTGCCGCCATGGACGTTGCCGGAAAAATTGGCCATGTCCGGCGTCATCAGGACGGTCATGCTGAGTTGGTGGTTGGCAAGAGGCATGGGGTTATCGCGCGCAGGGTGGTGAGTCATGTTACTGCGCTTTTCCGGCGAATCGGTGCTGCCCGGTGGCACGATTGCGCGGTTTTTATGCAAGAATTCGACCCCATGAACAGAAGCTTCGCTTCCCTCCGCAATCCCCGGACCATCGCCCTGGTCGGCAAATACCACAGCATGGAAATTGCCGAGTCCTTGCGTGGCCTGGCGGAATATCTTTACGAGCGCGGCGTTTCAGTCTTCATCGAGCGCGAAACCTCCGAGCACATCGGCAAGAAAGTCGATCTGTCGCGCTGGGTGACTTGCGGTTTCAATGACATCGGCGCCCATGCCGACCTCGCCATCGTGCTCGGCGGCGACGGCACCATGCTCAACGCAGCGCGCCGTCTGGCCCGCTATTGCGTGCCGCTCGTCGGCGTCAATCAGGGCCGCCTCGGTTTCATGACCGACATCGCCCGCGACGATCTGCTGACCTGCATGGACGACCTGCTCGACGGCCGCTTCGCCCAGGAAAACCGCATGCTGCTCGCTGCCGAAGTGACGCGCGACGGCAAGGAAATCGCCGAAAATCTGGCGCTCAACGATGTCGTCGTCGACAAGGGCGCCATCGGCCGGATGATCGAATTCGAGCTGTTCATCGACGGCGAGTTCATCTACAACCTGCGCTCCGACGGCCTGATCGTCGCCACGCCGACCGGCTCCACGGCCTATTCGATGTCGGCCGGCGGGCCGATTCTGCATCCGACAACGGCCGGCATCGCTCTCGTGCCGCTTTGCCCGCATGCCCTGACCAATCGGCCGATCATCGTCAATGACAGCGCCGACATCGAGTTGCGCATCGCCAATGCCGATGACGCGCGTGTGCACTTCGATGGTCAGGTGACGCTTGACCTGCAGCGTGGCGATTGTGTCCGCCTGCGCCGTTCCGAACACGCCATCTGTTTCCTGCACCCGCCGGGCTACAGTTACTTCGCCATGCTGCGTCAGAAACTGCAGTGGAGCGAACGGCCCAAAGGTACCTGATGCTGCAGCACCTGACGATTCGCGACTTTGTCATTGTCGACCGGCTGGAACTCTCGTTTTTGGCCGGTTTTGGCGCGTTGACTGGAGAAACCGGGGCCGGCAAATCGATTTTGATCGATGCCCTGGCGCTGGCCCTGGGGGAACGGGCCGATGCCGGCGTCGTCCGCTCCGGTTGCGACAAGGCCGAAGTCGCTGCCACCTTCGATATCACCGCCCAGCCGCAAGTCGGCGACTGGCTGCGTGCCAACGACCTTGAGGGCGACGATGAACTGCTGCTCCGTCGCGTCGTCGATGCCGGCGGTCGTTCGCGCGCCTACATCAACGGATCGCCAGCTACCGTCCAGCAAATGCGGGAAGTTGGCGAGTGGCTGGTCGATATTCACGGCCAGCACGCCCACCAGTCGCTGTTGCGCGCCGAAGCCCAGCGCACACTGCTCGACAGCCACGCCGGCTTGAGTGGACAGTCGCGTGAAGTCGCCGCCGCCTGGAAAATCTGGCGCGATGCCGAGCAAATGCTGCGCACCGCCAGCGAAAGCGCCGACGTATTACAGCGCGAACGCGAACAGTTGCAATGGCAAATCGGCGAACTCGATGCCCTGGCCTTTGGCGACGACGAATGGGCGACGCTTGACGTCGAACACCGCCGCCTCGGCCATGCCGCCAGCCTGATTGAGGGTGCGCAATACGCGCTGGCTGTCCTTTCAGATGACGAAGCCGCCTGCGAACGCCAGATCGACGGCGTCGCCACGCGGCTCGGCAATCTCGCCGAATACGATCCGGAACTGGCTGAAGTTGCCGCGCTGATCGGCTCGGTACAGGCCGAATTGTCTGACGCGGTGTCCACTTTGCGCCGCTACGCCGACCGGGCCGATCTCGATCCGACCCGTCTGGCCCAGGTCGAGCGCCGGATGGATGCGGTGATGAGCCATTCCCGCAAATATCGTGTTCAGCCCGCCGAATTGCCGGGCTTGCTCGCCGGCTGGCGGCAACGCCTCGCTGAACTCGACGAATCGGCCGATCTGGCCGCTCTGGAAACGAAGGTCGCCGCCGCCCGCCAGGATTATCTGGCTCAGGCCGAAAATCTCTCGGCCGGCCGCAGGAAAGCGGCGACCGAGATGGGCAAGGCAGTCAGCGAAATCATGCGCCAATTGGCGCTGTCCTCCGGCCGTTTCGAGGTTGCCCTGGTGCCGGTTGCAGATGGCGCGGTTTACGGCCTGGAGCAGATCGAATTCCGCATCGGCGGTCTGGCCGGCAACGAAGCCAAACCGATGGCCAAGGTCGCTTCGGGCGGCGAACTGTCGCGCATCAGCCTGGCGATACAAGTACTCACTTCGCGCTCAGCCAGCGTCCCGACCTTGATTTTCGACGAAGTCGATGTCGGCATCGGTGGCGGCGTCGCCGAAATCGTCGGCCGCCTGCTGCGCGAACTCGGTAGCGAACGGCAGGTTCTGTGCGTCACCCACCTGCCGCAGGTCGCCGCCCAGGCCAACTGGCAGTGGCAGGTCAGCAAGGCGACGCGCGACGGCGTCACGCTGAGCGCCATCCAGCCGCTCGACGACAACGGTCGCATCCAGGAAGTCGCCCGCATGCTCGGTGGCGTCGAAATTTCCGCCATCACGCTGCAACACGCTCGCGAACTGCTCCGTTTGCCGGCTTGAATCCGATTTTTCCGGTTGCCACGGTCAACCGGAAAAATCGGCCAAAATTCAAATGATGCCGAGCAGGCGCAAGACGGCGAGCAGCGCGAGCAGCAGGAAAAAGACGCCGCTGATCCGGTGAATCCAGTGCAGCGGCAGGCGGTTGAGCCAGCGCCGGCCGGCCACGACGCCGAGTATCGACGTGCAGGCCAGAGCCAGCGTGGCGCCGACCCAGGTGGCTATGGCGTCGGCGGTGCTGCCCAGGCCGGCGACGGCGATCTGGGTCTTGTCGCCGAATTCAGCGAGAAAGATCATCAGGAAAGTGGTTGCAAAGATGCCGTGACCTGGCTTTTCCTCAATCTCCTCGTCGCCGTCTTCTTCCTCGAAACGCAGGGCGCTGATGCCGAAGATGGCGAAGAGCACGGCAACGGCCGCAGTGACGACCCATTCCGGTAGCCAGGCAGCGATCGCCGCGCCGAACAGCACGGCGAGCAGGTTGAGGAAGGCGAAGGCGGTGACCGAGCCAAATACGACGGGCAGGCCGCGATGGCGGGCGGCCAGTGTCATGCAGACGAGCTGGCTTTTGTCGCCGATTTCGGCGAGGGCGATCAGCAAAAAGGTGGCACCGGCCGAGGACAGCCAAGCCCCCGGCGTCAGGGCGATTTCAGTCATCGGCGAAAATCAGAATGTCAGGACTTGGCGTCCGGATGATCGCGATGCGGGCATTCGGTCTTGGTGCACTGGGCGTACAGGTAGAGCGCGTGGTCCTGAATGGCGAAGCCGCGCTCTTGGGCGATGGCGTTCTGGCGTTTTTCGATTTCCGGATCGTAGAACTCTTCGACGCGGCCGCAGTTGATGCAGACCAAGTGGTCGTGATGCTTGCCGTGGTTGATTTCGAAGACGGCCTTGCCGGATTCGAAGAAGTGCCGTTCGAGCAGGCCGGCCTGTTCGAACTGGGTAAGCACGCGGTAAACAGTGGCCAGCCCGATGTCCATGTTTTCGGCGATCAGCATCTTGTAGACATCTTCCGCTGTCATGTGGCGCAAGGTGCTCGTTTCGAACAGCTCAAGAATTTTCAGTCGGGGAAAGGTGGCTTTCAGCCCCATGTTCTTGAGGCTTTGCGGATCGCTCATGGCGGGAATTCCTGAAATTGTTCGGTCAGGCGAAATGCTGATTTCGGGTATGATATACCGCTTCAAAGCCGATTGAAAAACTCCGGAAAACTGAATGCGCCGTTCCCGTCTATTGCTCGTAGCCGCCTCCTGCGCGCTCATCTCCGCTTGTTCCTACAAGCCGGGCTTCATCAACGAATACAAAATCGACATCCAGCAAGGCAATGTCCTGACGCAGGAAATGGTCTCCCAGCTCAAGCCCGGCCAGACGCGCGATCAGGTTCGCTTCCTGCTCGGAACGCCGATGGTCGCAGACATCTTCCATCAGCAACGCTGGGACTACGTCTACCGCTACCAGAACGGCCAGACTGGCAAGGTCGAAGCACGCAAATTCACCGCGTTCTTCAGCAATGACGGCCTGCTCGAGCGGGTTGAGGGCGATATTGCCGAGGGCGAGTCCGGCGAACTGAATGCCCCGCTCAACAAGAGTCGCCTCGTCGATCTCGGATCGCTGTCGCCTGAACAGGCTGACAAGCCGTTGCCGCCGCGCGAACCGCCGAGCTATTACCGTCGTTTCATGGACATGATGGGGTTTTAAGGAATGAGTGCAACACGTATTGGTGTCGTCGGTGCTGGCGGCCGCATGGGCCGGATGTTGATCGAGGCCACGCTGAAAGATGACCAGTTGGCCCTCGGTGCCGCTTTTGATGTGCCGGGCAGCCCGGCCATCGGCAAAACGGCCGGTGATCTGGTCGGCATGCCCTGCGATGTGGTGGTGACCGATGACGTCGCGGCTGGCCTCAAGAATATCGACTGCCTGATCGACTTTACCCGGCCCCAAGGCACGCTGGCTCATCTTGAAATGTGTCGTCAGGCCGGCGTCGCCATGGTCATCGGTACGACCGGCTTCGAAGCCGATGGCAAGGCCGTGATCGCTGCGGCTGCTCAGGATGTTCCCGTTGTCTTCGCGCCCAACATGGCGGTTGGCGTCAATCTCGTCTTCAAGCTGCTGGATACGGCGGCGCGCATCCTGAACCAGGGTTACGACATCGAAATCGTCGAGGCGCACCATCGTCTGAAGATCGATGCGCCGTCCGGGACCGCCTTGCGCATGGGCGAAGTGGTCGCCAGCGCGCTCGGCCGCGATCTCGAAGAGTGCGCGGTTTACGGGCGCGAAGGCGTTACCGGCGAGCGCGATCCATCGACCATCGGCTTCGCCACCGTTCGTGGCGGCGACATCGTTGGCGATCATACAGTCATGTTCTGCGGTCTCGGCGAGCGCGTCGAGGTCACGCACAAAGCCAGCAGCCGCATGCCCTATGCCCTCGGTAGCCTGCGTGCAGCGCGTTTTCTGGCGGGCCGGAAGAACGGTCTTTTCGATATGCAGGACGTTCTAGGCCTGCGTTAGCCGCCATGAAATCTCGCCTGCTGGACCGGCAACTTCAGGAAATTTTCGGCGGCGAAGGTGAGCCCCAATTCAGGCAGTTGATCGAGAAGGCCAGGGCGGAGGGGCAGGATGCGCTGGCCAACGGCATGGAAAAGCTGGTCGGCGTTGTCGATTCAGCCTACCGTGCCTACGCCGGGCTTAATCTCAGCGCCTGGCATACCAAATTGTCTGGCGATGCGCTGGCCGACTGGAATCTGCGGGCTGGCACCATTGACTCCGGACGCCAGTGGAAGCAGATGCTGGGGTACGCCGAGAACGACATAGACAACACGATTGCGCAGTGGCAGCGCATGTTGCACCCGGATGACCTGCGCATGTTGCAGGCGCGGATCGATGCCCACCGGCAAACCCAGGAACCCTATTTTCAGGCCGAATGCCGCTTCAAGGCGCGCGACGGCCAGTGGCGCTGGTTTTTGTTGCGCGGAGCCATAGCCGCCCGCGAGGCTGAAGGCCTGCCGGTTCGCATGCTGGTCCTGCAGCGCGACATCAGCGAAGTCAAAGCGGCCGAGTCCGCCCTGATTTCGGCCAAGGAGGCGGCCGAGGCCGCCAACAAGGCGCGCGGTGCCTTCCTGGCCAACATGAGTCACGAAATCCGGACGCCAATGAACGGCATCATCGGCATGACTGAGCTGGCGCTCGATACGGAGCTTGATGCCGAGCAACGTCATTATCTGAAGACTGTCAAATCGTCAGCCGAGGCCCTGTTGACCATCGTCAATGACATCCTCGATTTTTCGAAAATCGAAGCTGGCAAGATGGAATTCGAGGCGCTGGCCTTTTCCATTCAGGACACCGTGCTCGAGGCGGTTCGGGTGCTGGCCGTCAGTGCGCACAAGAAAGGCCTTGAACTGGTCGCGAATGTGTATCCCGACGTGCCGCCCCGTATCGTCGGTGATCCGACGCGTTTACGTCAGGTCATCATCAACCTGATCGGCAATGCGATCAAATTTACCGAGCAGGGCGAGGTCGTGCTTGATGTGAGCATCGATCAGCAGACCGAGCAATCCGTGTATTTGCGCTTCTCAATCCGCGACACAGGTATCGGCGTACCACCCGAAAAGCAGCAAGCGATCTTCGAGGCATTTTCCCAGGCTGACGTATCGACCACGCGTCGCTTCGGTGGTACCGGTCTCGGGCTGGCCATCAGCGCACGCCTTGTCCAGTTGATGGATGGCAAGATAACGCTCGAAAGTACGCTTGGCGTGGGTTCGGTCTTTTCTTTTACCGGGCGATTTGGCGTCGAGTCCTCAATGCTTTCGCAGACTCAGGCGTTTGCTGCGGTAGCCAGGTACATGGGCCGGCGGGCGTTGGTAATTGATGACAACGAGACCTTTGGGCGCTATCTGGTTGAATTGCTTGAGCGCCTTGGCATTCAGTCTTCGCTGTCGGCCGACGGCGCTTCTGCCGTGGCCGCGATCGAGCGTAGCAGAGCCGTTGATTTTCCCTACGACTATGTGGTCGCTGACGCCAACATGGAGGCGCCAGCCGGGTTTGCCTTGGCTGAAACCTGGAAGAAGTCTGGCCGCGCAGAAAAACTGCTGATCATGCTGACGACTGAAAATCAGCGACACGATCTGATGCGTCTGCGCGAAATCGGGGTATCGGCGCATCTAGTCAAGCCCATCGGCAGTGCCGATCTCGTCGATGCGCTGGCCTTGGCTGAGGGGCCTGAATCGTTGGATCAGAACGAATTCATGCTTTCGGAGATAGGCCTGGGCAGCCTCACCGAGGGCACTGGTGCCGGCTTGAATATCCTGTTGGTTGAGGACAATCCGGTGAATCAGGAACTGGCGACGCGTTTGCTGGAACGCCAGTCGCACCGGGTGACGTTGGCCAATAACGGGGTCGAGGCGGTTGACCTGTTTGATAGCAGCCACTACGACGTGATTCTGATGGATATGCAGATGCCGGTAATGGGTGGCATCGAAGCGACAGAGGCCATTCGCGCCCGCGAGATGCGGCGGAGTTGGGTGGTTTCCCACGAGATGAAGCCCGTCTACATCATTGCCATGACTGCCAATGTCATGGCCAGTGACCGGGATCGTTGCATGGACGCCGGGATGAACGATTACGTCGCCAAACCGTTGCGACCGGATGAGTTGTTTTCTGCTCTGGATCGATGTCGTGGTGGTGGCAGCGAAAGCGAGCCCGTCCTTTTTGGTGCTTTGCCGGCAAGTGCCGGTGGGCGTCTCGACCTTGCGGCCGCGCTCCGCGATATCGGCGAGCCTGAGTTGTTTGCCACGATGGCCGGGATGTTTCTGTCCGAGTGGGATACCCATCTGGGGCGGATCAAGAGCGCACTCGATGCCGCCGATGCGCAGGATCTGCGCATGCATGCCCATACGGTGAAGAGTCTTCTGGCTATGTTTCATGCTGAAAATGCCCGGCGTCGTGCGATGGAAATCGAGCAGGCGGTCGCGTCTGCGGATAATGTCGACTGGGTGGGTTGCAAGCAGCTGCATGCCGAGTTGATCGATGAAATGTCGTACATCAAGCCCATCATGAAGCGTTACGTTGAAACTCGCGTAATCCCTTGAATTTGCCTGAAAAGCCTCTTTTCGGCTAAAATAGGAAGGTTAAAAAGCACGAGCGGGGAGGCGCAAGCCTTCCCGCTCGGCACATGAAAAATTAGAAATTCAAGGAGAGCCGGTCGTGTCGTTGCTGCCCTCATTTATACCCGCCATTCTCGCCCTCGCCGACGGAACGGTTTTCAAGGGCCAATCCATCGGCGCTGATGGCGTTACCAGTGGCGAGGTGGTGTTCAACACTGCCATGTCCGGCTATCAGGAAATCCTCACCGATCCGTCCTATTGTCGGCAGATTGTCACATTGACCTACCCGCATATCGGCAACACCGGTTGCAATGCGGAGGATTTTGAATCCAATGCCAATTACGCTGCAGGTCTGGTTATTCGCGACCTGCCACTGGTTGCTTCCAACTGGCGTTCCGAGGAGGACTTGTCGTCCTACCTCAAGAAGCACGGCATTGTCGCCATCGCCGGCATCGATACGCGCAAGCTGACCCGCATCCTGCGGGAAAAAGGTGCTCAGGCTGGCTGCATCCTGGCTGGCGAAGTGGACGAATCCAAGGCGTTGGCTCTGGCCAAGGCGTTCCCCGGGCTTTCCGGTATGGACCTGGCCAAGGTGGTTTCGGCCAAAGAAGGTTATGACTGGACGGAAGCCGAGTGGTCGCTGAATGGCTACAAGCAGGCTGTCGAGCCGCGTTTCCATGTGGTTGCCTATGATTTTGGTGTCAAGCGCAACATTCTGCGCATGCTGGCCGAGCGAGGCGTCAAGCTGACCGTCGTGCCGGCTCGAACGCCGGCTGCCGATGTTCTGGCGATGAAGCCGGACGGCGTTTTTCTGTCCAATGGTCCGGGCGATCCGGAGCCTTGCGACTACGCCATCGCTGCCATTCGCGAATTCCTCGATCGCGGCGTGCCGACCTTCGGTATCTGCCTTGGCCACCAGTTGCTGGCCCTCGCTTCTGGCGCCAAGACGTTGAAGATGAAGTTCGGTCACCACGGTGCCAATCATCCGGTTAAGGACATGGATACCGGTCAGGTTCTGATCACCAGCCAGAATCACGGTTTTGCTGTGGATGGCGATTCACTGCCGGCCAATCTGCGTGTTACCCACGTCTCGCTGTTCGATGGTTCCCTGCAAGGCATTGCCCGCACCGATGTGCCGGCCTTTTCCTTCCAGGGTCACCCGGAAGCCAGCCCAGGCCCGCACGACGTGGCCTACCTGTTCGACCGCTTCCTCGACACCATGACGCGCGGCGTGGCCGCCCTGCAACCGGCGCAATAAGCGAGAAACAAGATGCCGAAACGTACAGACATAAAAAGTGTTTTGATTATTGGCGCCGGCCCGATCATCATCGGCCAGGCCTGCGAATTCGACTACTCCGGCGCCCAGGCCTGCAAGGCGCTGCGCGAGGAGGGTTACAAGGTCATTCTGGTCAACTCCAATCCGGCGACCATCATGACCGACCCGGAAATGGCCGACGTCACCTACATCGAGCCGATCACCTGGCAGGTCGTCGCCAAGATCATCGAGAAGGAGCGCCCGGACGCGCTGCTGCCGACCATGGGCGGCCAGACCGCGCTGAACTGCGCGCTCGATCTCGATCGCGAAGGCGTGCTGGCCAAGTTCGGCGTCGAGCTGATCGGTGCCTCCAAGGAGGCCATCGACAAGGCCGAGGATCGCCAGAAGTTCAAGGACGCGATGACCAAGATCGGTCTCGGTTCGGCCCGCTCGGCCACGGCGCACAGCATGGAAGAGGCCTACCAGGTACAGGCGACGATCGGTTTTCCGACGATCATCCGCCCGTCGTTCACGCTCGGCGGCACCGGCGGCGGCATCGCCTACAACACCGAGGAGTTTCTCGAGAT